>JBHJOM010000014.1:0-100095 GCA_050329715.1 Phycisphaerae bacterium | reverse complement strand
AGGAAGTCCTCGAGGCGCAGGCGCCCGGCGATGACGGGGCCGTCCGCGGCGGTGCGCGCGGCGGAGCGCGCGGTCGGGCCGCGCGCGCCGACGCCGCCCGTCGCGACTCCCGGCCCGCCCGTGCCGATGAGGCGAAACGCGTACGCCGGCGCCCCCCCGAAGCCGCCCAGCACCGGCGTGAGCTGCCCTTCGAGCATGACCGACGCCTCACGCAGCTTGTCCGGCCCCGTTGTGTTGTAGGCCACCCGGCCGGCACGCAGAACCACCTCCGGCAGCTTGAGCGGCCCGTGCGCGCGGTCGGGCTCTTCCTCCCGGCGGCGGTCGAGCATGGTCACGAGGTTGAGCGAGCCGGCCTGCGTGTCCTCCACGAGGCTCACGTGCGGCTCGAGCGCCACGATCCGCCTCGCCTCGATCCGGCCGAGCAGCAGCTTGGGCACGACGTACTCGATGCTGCACGCCTTTGCCGAGAAGATCGGCTCCGGGTCGTCCGGCTCGACGTACACGGCGATGTCGCCCAGCCGAAGCCCCTCGAACAGCGTCAATGAAGCATGTCCAACAACCGCATGCCCGCCGGTCACGCGCGAGAGGTACTGCTGCGCCAGGTGGCGGATGTTGTCCGGGTGCGTCAGCTTCCAGTAGCCGACGATGCCCCCCACCAGCACCACCAGCAGCACCGCGAAGAACGCCCGCCGCAGTCGCGAGACGCGCGGGAAGCTCACGAGTGTTGGCTGGTCTTCGAGCGTCAAGCAGTCTCACCTTTTCTGGGTTGAACCAACGCGGCGGCGGCGAGTACCGCCAGCGCCGGCTCGGCCGGCACGCGGTACCGAAGGCTACCTACCGTCGCCGCGTGAACAAGCGTCAGATATACCGCCGGCAGGAGCAACACGAGCTTGCCGTACCTCGCCCCGCGCCGCACCAGCCCCGCCAGCGCCAGCACGTACAGCGGCACCGCATAACCCGCCGCCACAGCGGCGTACGCGCGCGAGCCGTACGCGTCGCTCAGCGGCACGGGGCTCCAGGTCCGCAGGAGCTTTGCCGCGGCCAGGCGTGCGGCCTGGCCGGGCTGTGCCTGCACGAAAGCCTTCGCCTGTTCCGAGAGGTACGTGTCGCGGGCCACTTCGTTCATCGACAGGAGTTGGGGCATGGCATTGACGAAGGTCTGGTCGCTCGCACCGGTCGCAGCGGGATGCAGGCCGTCGTAGAGGGTCAGGCCGGTGTTCGTCGTCGTCCAGACCCACGCGTCGAGCACGACAAGGTTGCGTACGGCCCACGGCGTCAGCAGCAGCAGCGTCAGGCCCAGCCCGGCCGCGGGGCGAACCACCCACGCCCGCCCGCCTGCCAAGGCCGCCCGCCCGCCGCCGCAGGCCGCCGCCAGCCCCATCGCCACCGGCAGCAGCACCGCAGACGGCTTGGCGTACACGCACGCCGCCGCCAGCAGCACGCCCCACCACCACCGCCGAAGCAGCAACACCAGCGACCACGTCAGCAAGCATGCAAACAGCGTCTCGCTCAGCAGCAGGCCCGTG
This sequence comes from Phycisphaerae bacterium, assembly GCA_050329715.1. Lineage (GTDB taxonomy): Bacteria > Planctomycetota > Phycisphaerae > Tepidisphaerales > Tepidisphaeraceae > DAIOTR01. The sequence goes on along the minus strand of JBHJOM010000014.1, from coordinate 98,569 downwards.
AAGTAGATGAGGAACGGGTTGCAAGCCACGATCGCCGCGGCCAGCAGCCCCGGACGCCGGCCCGGCCCGCCCGGCAGGCTTCGCGCCAACATATATGCACCGGCCACCGTCGCCACGTCCAAAAGGGCCTGCACCAGCCTCACCGCCGTCACGTTCGCCCCCAACGCCGCCACCAACAGCGGGTAGCCAGGCATTCGGAACGCCCGCACCACGCCTCCCTCCGGCCCGGCGGCGAACCGCGGGTCCACGAACGCGTACCCGTCGCCCGCCAGCAGGTTTTGTGCAAGGGTCAGGTACTGAAGCTGGTCGGGCAGAAGCGCGAGCGTCGCCTCGTCCGTCGGGCGGCTCAGCACCCAGCCGACCCGCAGCGCGGCCGCGATAACCAGGATCACCACCAGCCAGCGTCTGGCGGATGCCGCGGCAGACGACTGGGCGTCCGGCAGGGTTGGCGGGTGCTGGCTCAACGCCGCAGAGGTTACCACGCCCGCGTCATCGGGCCGAGATCGGCCAAGGTGGCACCGGATTCGCACGCCGACATGCATGAAGAACCAACTTACTGCAACCGTCACCGCCGCCGCCCTCATGCTCGCCGGCTGCGAGAGCTTGCCCGGCGGCGGCAAGGAACAGGGTGCCGTGATCGGCGGTGCCGGCGGTGCCGCGGCCGGGGCGGCCATCTCCGAGGACAACCGCCTCGTCGGTGCCCTCATCGGCGGCGTGCTCGGTGCCGGCGGCGGGTATCTCATCGGCTCCCGCGTCGATAACGACGAGGGCGACGCCGAGCAGGCCGCCGAGGAAGCCCGCCGTGACCCGGCCACCGTCGCCGACGCCCGTGACGCCGACACCGCCGACCTCAACGGCGACGGCTTCGTCAGCATGGACGAGCTCATCGCCCTCAACGAGGCCGGCTACAGCGACGCCGAGATCCGCGACCGCCTCGAGGCCACCGATCAGGTCTTCCAGCTCGACGAGTCGCAGCGGGCCCGTCTCGTCGAGGCCGGCTTGAGCCGACAGCTCGTGGTGGACATGGGCCGCATCAATCGCGAGCAGCTCGACGCCGCCGATACCGCCGGCGGACGCATCAGCCGTGACCGGTAGGCCGTCTGTCGGTCAGGCCGCCGCTTCGAGCTCGCCGAGCCACCCGCCGGCGAAGCCGCAGGCGGCCAATCCGCGTCGCACCTGGCTGCAGCCGCGCATGCGCCGCCACACGCCGCCGCCGCGATAGTTCTCGATCGCCAGCAGCAGCATCGCCTCGTTGAAGCCGAAGGCGACCGTGCTCTGCCAGCCGGCACTCGGGTTCGTCGCGGCGGCGAACGCGTGGGGTGCCGGCGGCGGCCCGGCATCCAGCACACGTCGGATCAACGGCAGGCAAAGCTCCGGCGCGAACGGCAGGCTCGCCGCCGCCGCCCACGGGCTCAGCGTGCCGTCGTCCGTCACGTCGAGAATGCACCGCCCCGCGTAACCAAAGCCGGCCTTGCCCCGACGCCCGCCCGCCCCGCCCGCCGACGTACCTGCCGCCACCGGCCCGTCGCCGGCGGAAACGCCCCAGTGCGCCGCGTCGTACCCGGCGTGCTGTAGCGGGTTGGCCACGCCATACGCCTGCTGCACCTGTGTAGCCCGGCGGCTGTTTTCAAAGAGGCACAGGCCCGCCGCCTGAAGATGCTTGTCCTGCAAACCATTCAAATCCAACCAGGCGTGCGGGTACTGGTGCACGAAGAGTGAGCCGAAGTGTACGTACGCCACGCCAAGCTGCCGCGACGGCACGAAGGAACGCGCGTACCGCGCCCACGACGTCGGCGGCACGGCGTGCGCCTCGGCCCCGGCGGCCAGCACGTACAGCAGCACGGCCTCGTCCAGCCGCTCGTACCGGTACGGTAGAAACCCGCCGGCCGGCTTCCATCCGTGGCGAAGCAACTTGTCGCCGCTGAGCATCCAGGCCCACTGCACGCGGCTGATCAGTTGCTGCACGCAGGCGTGGAGTTCGTCGTCGTCGAAGTACGCGGCTGCGGCCAGGAGGCCGGCCGCCAGGTAGGCGGTGTCGAGCGTGCTCAGTTCGCACCTGTAAGCCCGCCGGCCGGTCTGCATGTCAAGAAACCGGTAGAAAAACCCCCGGTACCCCGACGCCCGCGCGAAGCGGGACTGCTCCAGCCCGCACAGCGTCCGCACCAGCCGCAGCGACCGCGAAAGGCCTTCGGCGTGGGTGATCCACCCCCTTTCCGCGGCCACGCCCAGGCACGTCAGCCCGAAACCACACGTGGTGATGTTGGCCGGCTTGTTCAGCTCCGTGCTGTCCGGAAAGAGCCCGGTGGCCGGGTGCTGCCGGTGCAGAAAGTAGGCCATGCAGCGGCGTTGGATCATCTCCAGTTCGTCGTCGCTCACGACGGGCGCGTGCGGGCCTGCAGGACGGACGGCTTGTGCGTTACGGCGTGTCACCCGCCCTTCATCGGCGCTTGGAACCGGCCGGCTTGCCCTACAATCCCCGGCACATGGCCAACTACACGCAGACCATCCAGCAGCTCATGAACGAACTGGCCCGCCTGCCGGGCATCGGCCCGAGGTCGGCCGAGCGGATCGCCTTCCACCTGCTCAAGCAGCCCACCGACGAGGCCATGAAGCTCTCCGACGCCATCCGCGAGGTGAAGGAGCGCATCCGCAACTGCGACACCTGCTACAACCTGACCGAACACGCCCAGTGCGACATCTGCCGCAACGCCGAGCGCGACGGCGCAACCGTCTGCGTCGTGGAGCAGCCCAAGGACCTGCTCGCGCTGGAAAGCACCGGGCTCTACCGGGGCGTCTACCACGTGCTGCTGGGGCGCATCAGCCCGCTGGAGGGCATCGACCCGGAGGACCTGACCATCGCCGCCCTCGGCGAGCGGCTGGCCGAAGGCAGGATCATGGAAGTCATCATGGGCGTGAACCCGACACTCGAGGGGGACGGCACGTCGCTCTACATCCAGAACCTGATCACCGAGCGGTTCCCGAGCGTCGCCGTCTCACGCCTGGCCCGCGGGCTGCCGACGGGCAGCAGCATCGAGTACGCGAACCGCAACATGCTCGCCGACGCCATCAGCGGCCGCCAACGCATGCAGGGCTGAGTGGCTCGGCGTGCTGCGCGTCGCACCCCGGCCGGCCGTCACTGCGGCGGAACCACGCACCGCTTTCTGCCCGCCGTTTTCATACGGCGTTTTCATACGGCCGTTTTCGTACGGCCGGTTTGGTAGGGCCGTGGTCACCTGGCCCTACCGACCGCGCCGTACTTCCCTGGCCTCGGCGGCGTTGAGTTCGTCCAGCGACATCAGCACGCGGATCGACTGCGGGATTCGGCCTTCGGGGAAGGCGACGTGCAGCCGGTCGCCGTTGCGGAAGATGAGCCGGCCGGCCGGATCGACCCAGGCGGCGTCGGGCCAGGTGTTGGGAATGCCGCGGGTGAAGACGGCTTCCACCTCCAACGCGCCGGCGTCGTCACGCACCATCCGAAGCAGCTTGCCGGGTGATGTCATCACAAACAACCGACCGCCGGATTCGAGCACGACCGGGCCTCTCGCAGCACCGCCGCCAGGACCGCCGCCAGGACCGCCGCCGGCGTGTTCGGCCGGCGGGATCCAGCCGGCCAGCGCGGCCTGACCCATGCCGGCGTCGGGAGGGTCATCCACGAACGTCTCGCCCGCATCCTCGCCACCGGCCGGGCCCGGGGCGGGGGCGGCAAGGTCGCCGGGCGCATTCTTCGCCTTCGCCAGCCCGCGGTAGCCGGCTTCGCCGAGGACGAACACGTCGCCGGCTTCCATGGCGGGCCAGCCGGTGTTCGTTCGGCCGGCCTGGCCGCCGGGGTTCCACACCCACACCGGCAGCCGCGGCGTCGGGTCCGGCAGCGTCGGGTCCAGCACCAGCGTGCGGCCGTCGTCGTCGGCGAAGAGCCAACGGCCCCGGGCGTCGATGCCGACGAACGTGTCGAACGCCAGCTCGTCGTCTTCGAGCAGCGGCGCAAAGTGGTTGCCGAGCCAACGCTGCGGGCCGGCCGGGCCGCCGAGGACGAGCCACTCCTCCTGCCAGGCTTCGAGTCGATGCGTATCGCGGCCTGCGGCTATGCCGGCGTGCAACTCGGCGGTGAGGCCTTCGGGCAGCACCTGCACCGGCCGGGCCGGGCGGACGCTGATGTACGCGTTGGCCCGCGTGTGCGGCGGGCCGTCCGAACGGGCGACTTCCACCAGGTCCGCAAAGAGCACCACGCCGCCGTCCCGCAGCCGCGAAACCACCTGAAGCGACCGACCCACCGGACGGACGACGCCCAGCCGCGGCCGCTGGGCATCGGCCAGCAGCGTTTCGAGGCGCAGCCGGCCTTCGGGCGGCTGGCGGGCGGCCAGCTCCTGCATGGCCGGCCACGCGGCCGGGCCGTACTCCGACAGACGCTCGAAAGCGCGCTGGCGCTCCTCCGGTTCGCGACTCGAAAGCTGGCGGACGAGCCGCTGCAGCGCATCGCGGTCGAGGGTGGGGTCCGCCGGGACGACGACGTGCAGGCGGGCTTTTCCCTCGGCCGTCTGGTGCAGCAGGACGACGCTGCCGTCCCGCATGGGGACGGCGTGGAGGACACGCTCCGGCCAGCCGGCCTCGGGCGTGAGGGGCTCTACGACGAACGACTCGGCCGCGGCGGGCGTCGGCCGGCGGAGGTCCGGCGTGTGCAGCCGCAGCCGCACGAGGTTGGCCGGCACATCCCCCTGCTGCCACGGCACCCAGGCCAAAAGCCCGTCGCCGGTGGCGACGAAGACGGGAATGCGGGCGTTTGCAATCAATGCAATGTTCGTAACGCTGACGGCCGGCGTACGCTGCAGCACGGCCACGCCGCCGGGGGTCGGCACGAAGAGCAGCGCGCCGCGCGAGACGGCCGAGGGCCAGGCGGCCAGCGGCCAGGCGGCGGCCTCGGGCACGGCCGGCAGCGAAACCCGGCCGGTGGGGTGGTGCCAGTCGACGCCGGCGGACGTGGCGAGCAGCACCTCCGGCTGCCAGGCGCCGGCGGCGTCCGGCGACCAGTGGACCGCCAGCGGCCTTTCGCGGAGCAGGTGCACCTGCCGCGAGGCGGCCTTGGGCAGTTCGATTTCCGGGGCGACGCCCTGCGGGTGGGCGAGCCACAGGTCACCGCGGGCACAGAGGTGAAGCGGATGCAGCAGCACGAGCCGCTCGGCGTCGGCGAGGAGGACGGGCTGCGGCAGAGGGCGGGTTGTGGGGTACGTCGGGCGGTCGATGCGGATGACGTCGAGCAGGGTCTCGGGGGGTTCGGGCGGTTCGGGCGGCGGGGTGAGGGGCGCGGGCGGATCGGCCGGGGGGTTGATGGTAGCGGCGGCGGTGGCGGGAGCTTCGGCTTGAGTGGCGGCGGGCGGTTTGGGAGCGTCCGACGAATCACAGGCGGCGGCCAGGAGGGCCGCGGGCAGAAGCAGCAACCAAACCCCTTGGTGTTTCATGGCCCGGAGTATACCCGCCTGACGCATGAGCACTCAGACCCGGCGAAACGCCGTACCGCGCGTGCGGACGACGGCCGAACTCGCCGAAGACAACAGGACCCCTGTTTTAGGACAACAAATGAAGAAGCAACTGTTTCTGGCGGCGGCATGCTCGATGATCCTCTGTGTGGCAGGCGTGACCCACGCGCAGATGGAAACTGCGGAGGATACGGCGGCCGTGGAGACGGCACCGGCACGACCTGCCGCATTGAATCAGGGCCAGATCAACCCGGGCCCCTCCGCCCCGGCCGGCAACGTGCCGATGAACCCCACCGAGGCCGTGCGGAACCTGCTGCGGGTGATGCAGATTCAGCAGACGACGGACATGGCGATGGCGGAGATGATGACGATGATTCGCCAGTCGGCGCCGGGGCTGCCGCCGGAGTTCTTCACGCGGTTTCAGCAGGGCTTCAGCGAGGTGGACATGGTCGAGCAACTGACGCCGGTGTACGCGAAGCACCTGTCGCCCGAGGCGGTGCAGGGGCTGACGGCGTTCTACCAGACGCCGGCGGGGCAGGAGTTCCTGGCGAAGCAGCAGGTGATCATGAAAGAGTCGGCGGCGGTGGGCGAGAAGCTCGGGCAGGAGATCGCCGAGAAGGTCGTCGCGGAGCTTCAGGCCGAAGGCAAGATGTAGCCACGACGGCGGAACGCCGATAGCAAATTTATGCCCAGCCAGGCGGTTGCCGCGACGCGTGCGACCGCCCGGCCTGGCAATGAAGGCTGCGGCTGATGAGATTCAGGCACCAGTGACCAATGGCGAACATCAGTCGGGGCATGATAGACATGACGTTACATTTCCTGCGCAAAAACTGGACTTTGCCCCACCCGGCGGCGGACATCGAGCGGGGGAATTGGGTGAAAAATGAACGCCTTCACGGGCGGCAGGTGCTCATCCGGCAGGTTGTGGCGGGCAAGCGCATCGAACATGGCCTGGGTATCAGACGCACCCAACCGCTCCGCGGCGAACGCGTCGGCCGCCAGGACCTGCCGACGACCCAGCGCCGGCCAGACGAACAGGCCGAGCCAGCACCATGTGCTCATGACGGCGGCGATGGTGAAGACAGCTTGCGGGAGAGGCGGTCGAGCCGTTACATCGACCTCCAAGCCGGGCGTCGTTGGAAAGGTCCAACCTGATACCACCGCAAGTTCGGGCGTCATCAAGTCGTGTGCGATGAGAAGGCCCGATCCGACCCACAGCATCGTCGCGATCGCCGAAGTCAGCCGGTGCATGCCCCGATCGTGCCCGATTTCCCGTGCAATAAGCCCCGCCGCGACACGCGGGCTCACCTGCGTCAGGCTCTTGGCGATGAAGAGCGTCTTGAACCGCCCCACGCCGTTCCACCCGCCGGCCAAGGCGTTTTCGCCGCTGTCGAACCAGACGACCTTCGGCGTCGGCAGTCGCATCGACTCGAGTTCGGCCTGCACCTGACGCCACCAGCCGACGTGTTCTTCGGGCAGTTTCGAGCGCTTCGCCGGCGAAAGCGGCATGGCAATGTGGAAAAACCCCAGCAAAAGCAGCCCAACAGCCAGCGGCAGCGGCCACGCCGGGCCGAGGAGCCACACCACGACGCCGACGACCAGCCCGGCCGTCGCCACGCCGCCGAGCCACTCGGCGGACGCCTTCAGGTAGCCCGGCCACCACGGCGCGCCGGTCCACCGCCCGAACCGTTCCTCCACCCGGTGGGCATACACGTCCACCGGCAGCTGCACCAGCGTGACGAAAACCCCGAGCAACGCGGCCGAGACAAAACCGCCAGAAACCGGGTGTAAACCGCCAAAAAAGTCGTCCAGCACGCCCGGCAAACCCAGTGCGAGTCCGGCCCAGAGCGGCACCAGCACCAGGCCGATGCCCGTGATGCCGCACCAGAGGCGCAGCCGCTGGTAGAGGGCCGATTGCGGCTTTGACTCGTATTGCAATGCTCGTGGCGTATCGACGGCTTGCGTCATGGCGGGAAAGTGTAGGCAAGAAGAAGGACGGACGGTGCCGCTTGGCACCGCCCGCCCGGGTTCTCAGGAGGTTTGAACGGTCGGCGGCGTTAGCCCTGCGGGAGCAGTACGCCGTCGATCACATGGATGACGCCGTTGCTGGCCATGACGTCGGCCTTGATGACCTGCACGTTGTCATTGAGGAACACGTTGCCGTCGCGGGTAGAGATGCTGACGTCGCCGCCCTGGAGGGTCTTGGCGGTGTCCATCCCGACGACCTTCTCGGCCTTCACTTTGCCGTCAACGACGTGGTACAGAAGCACGCTCTTAAGCTGCTCCTTGTTCTCGTCCTTGAGGAGCGTTTCGACGGTGCCGGTGGGCAGCTTGGCGAACGCTTCGTCGGTCGGGGCGAAGACGGTGAACGGGCCGCCGGTCTGCAGGGTTTCGACCAGGCCGGCCTGCGTCAGTGCAGCGGCCAGTGTGTTAAATTGTCCGGCCGACACGGCCGTTGCGACGATGTCCTGCTTCTCACCGTAGCCGCCCTTCTTGTCTTTCTTCTCGTGATGGTCGGCCATGACGAACGAGCCGGTACCGAGTGCGGCGACGGCGACAGCGCTGAGTGCGATCTTCGTGAAATTCTTCATTCGAATCTCCTTCCGGGGACGACACGCCGATCTCGTCGGCGTGTGATGTTCATGCGAAGCGACGCAACAGCGCGCCGCTCATGGCGAAGAGTTCGGAGCGACGTCCACAGCGGATGCAAAATCATCGCATGATCCGCATTTTCAAAGCTTTCCATAGGTGAATCCGCCGGACGCGTGCCGGCGGAGTACCTTGCAGCCTAGTATCGTCCGACGCACTGACACACTTCATGACAGAGAGACACAGCATGTCCGACAAATCGCGTTCCGTCATCGCGGCGGTTGAGGAGATCGCCTTCGACACGAACGGCCACAGCGTGCCCGTCCGTAAGAACGACTCAGCCCCGGCGACACGGAAAACCATCGACATCCCACGCATCGAGCGGGCCGTCCGTGAGATCCTCGCCGCCGTCGGCGAGGATCCGACACGCGAAGGCCTGATGGGCACCCCCAACCGCGTCGCGCGTGCGTACGGGGAGCTTTTCGCCGGGCTGTACGAGAACCCGCGGCGACACCTGTCCACCGTCTTTGACGAGGAGCACCAGGAGATCGTCGTGCTCCGGGACATCCCCTTCCACAGCCTTTGCGAGCATCACCTGCTGCCGTTTACGGGCAACGCGCACGTCGGCTACCTGCCCAACGGCAAGGTCGTGGGGCTCTCGAAGCTGGCGCGGCTGGTCGAGGGCTACGCCCGCCGGCCGCAGGTGCAGGAGCGGCTCACGAGCCAGATTGCCGACGCATTACACGAGGAGCTGGACGCCGCGGGCGTGGGCGTCGTCATCGAGGCGAGCCACACCTGCATGACGATGCGTGGCATCAGCAAGCCGGGCAGCAAGATGATCACCAGTGCGCTGCGTGGCACCTTCCGCTCGGACCCGCGCTCCCGGGCGGAGTTCATGAACCTGCTTCAGCTCCGCGCGACGCCGTAGCGAGGTCAAGCGAGGTCAAGCGAGGGCGAGCGAGCCACAAGCGTCCCTTCGGAACCTCGCCGGACTCTGCTAACATGCATGCCGACGGGCCGTCATGCCGGCCCGCGTGTTGATTACCCGCAGAACGATTCAACCATGGCAGACGAAGCACGCATCAACCAGTTCCGCAAGATGGCCCAGGACGACCCGGACAACGAGCTGGGGCATTTTTCCCTCGGCAAGGCCCTGCTCGACGGCGGCCACGCGCAGGAGTCCCTGGAGAGCTTCCGCCGGACGCTGGAGCTGAACCCGAACCTCTCCAAGGCTTACGCCCTGCTCGGCGACGCCTTCATGCAACTGGACCGGCGTGATGATGCGGTGAAGACCTACAAGGCCGGTGCCGTCATCGCCAACGAACGCGGCGACCTGATGGTGAAAAACGACCTCATCGCCAAGCTCAAGGATCTGGGTGAGAAGCTCGAACTCGCCGAGAAGGCCCCGGCCAAGGTCGACGTCTCAGAGGGCGAAGTACTGGACCGACGGACGGGTTCAGTCGGGCGTCGGCTGCCGGCCCCGCCGTTCTCCAACTGGCAGGGGAAGCTGATCTACGAAAACGTGAGCCAGGAGAGCTGGAAAGAGTGGATCGGCATGGGCACGAAGGTGATCAACGAGCTTCGCCTGCCGCTTTCAGATCCGCGGGCTCAGGAAGTCTTCGACAAGCACATGTACGAGTTCCTGAATGTCCAGGACCTGGTCGATAGCTACAAGCCGAAGAAGTAAAAGGTAAAGCAGCAGGCCGCATTGCCCTGCGTGTCGCCTCAGGGCAAGGCGACGGTGATGTCGCGTTTCGTCTCGAACCGTCGGCCGGTCAACGCATCGGTGAAGGCAACACGCACCTGCAGGTCCTGACTTGGCGGCGTCTGCTCGAAGGGAAGCTCGAACACGTAGTGGTACAACGGGCCGGCAGCCCGCCACGACTTCCGCGCTTCTTCGGCACTTATTTCCCACGTGCCGATGCGTGGCGGCTCTGCGTCGAGGTCGAACAACTGAATGATGAACGCCCCGGCGGCCTTGATGTCGTCACCCGCTTCGTCGAACGGCACGACCTGCAGGCGAATGCCCTCGTCGCCGGGGCTCTCCGGGTCGCGGTCCCAGCCGCCGGTGAGGCCCCGGCCTACGCCCAACAGCCCGCCGCCGAAGCGGATGCCGGCCGTGGTGTAAATGACGTCCAGCCGCTCCTGTGGGAGCGTCGGGACGGTGAAGCTCTCCTCGAAGGTGGAGAGCTGTGCGCGGAGGGCGGCGTTCTGGCGCTTCTCCTGCTCGAGGCTGGTGTTCAGCTGCTGAATCTCCTTGCGAAGCTCGATGGCCGGGGCGTTGGGCGAGCCACACCCGCCGGCCGTCAGGCCAAGGGCGCAGGCACCAAGTAGAATGCCGGCCCGGGCAGAGTGCATGCTGATACGAACGATCGAGCTGTGAAAGCGGTGAATCACTCCTCGATCTTCTCCCGGCTGATCTCGCCGATGGCTTCCGGGGCTGCTTCGAGCACGCGGTCGGCACAGCCGTACTCGACCGCCTCCTCGGCGAAGAGCCACTTGTTCCGGTCGAAGTCGCGGAGGATCGTGTCGACGTCCTTGCCGCAGAACTCGGCCATGAGTTTGTAAAGCCGCTCACGCAGGCGGATCATGTGCTTCGCCTCGATGCCCAGGTCCGTGGCGGTGCCCTGCATCACGCCGCCGAGCAGCGGCTGGTGGAGCATCACCTGGCTGTTGGGCAGGACGTTACGCTTCCCCTTGGTGCCGGCGGCCAGGAGGCAGGCCCCCATGCTGGCGGCCAGGCCGATGCACGTCGTCTGCACGTCGCAACGCAGGAAGCGCATCGTGTCGATCATGCCAAACCCGGCCGAGACACTGCCGCCGGGGCTGTTGATGTACATGTGGATGTCGGCCTTGGGGTCGTCGTTGGACAGGAACAGCATCTGGGCGATGACGCTGTTGGCCAGGTCGTCGGTGACGACGCCCGAGAGCAGGATGATCCGGTCGCGGAGGAGGCGGGAGTAGATGTCGTACGCCCGCTCACCGCGGCCGGTCTTCTCGATGACGATGGGGACGAGTGCTTGGTTTTGCATGATGGCGTTCAATTGATGGTTTAGGAGCCGGACTTGCCGCTTCAGTTAGCCGAGCCTTCGAGTATCTCAAGGGCCTCGACCTGATTCAGGCGGAGCACTGCCCACCGGTCCGACCGCGGGTAGTAGTAATTCAATTGAGACTCCCCCAGGGCAAGCTGGTAAGGCGACTCAACGTCGTAGCCGTGGCCGTTGGACAGAACAATTCGAAAGGGAAGAAACGGGTCTGCGGCAAGCAACTGTTTGAGGTCGTCGAGCATCAAGTTCCCTTCTGTGGCGCTGTTCCGTTCGGCGAACTTCGATGGGGCACGTAGTACACCGCCCCGGCCTGGGGCGACTGGCCTACTTGTCTTTCTTCCGCTCTTTCTCCGTCTCGTCGCGGGCCTTGTCGGCGTTCGCCTGCGCGGCGGTCGCGTCGGCCTCGGAGCCGATGACTTCGTCCGCCAGGCCGTAGTCCACGCTTTCTCGAGCAGTGAAATACTTGTCGCGCTCGCTGTCTTCCTCGATACGCTCCTTCGGCTGCCCGGTCAGGCGGCTCAGGATGCCGTTGAGCGTGTCCTTGGTCTTCAAGATCTCCTCGGCCTGGATCTCGATGTCCGACGTCTGGCCGTACACACCGCCGAAGGGCTGGTGTATCATGATCTTGGCGTTGGGGAGAATGAACCGCTTCCCCTTGGTTCCGGCGGCGAAGAGGATCGACCCGCCACTCTCGGCCCGGCCGATACAGTAGGTCGCCACGTCGCAGTTCAGGAACTTCATGATGTCGTAGAGCGCCAGCGTGTCATCGACGACGCCGCCGGGGCTGTTGATGTAGAAGTTGATGTCCTGGTCGCGTTTGATGCTCTGCAGGTAGAGCATCTGCATGATGGTCCGGCTGGCCGAGACGTGGTTGATCTCGCCGACCAGGAAGATGACGCGGTTTTCGAGGAGCATCTCCTCGAGGGTCATCTCCCGGTAGCGGCTGGTGCCGCCGGGGCCGGGGGCGTGGGGCATCATTTGGGGTGAGGGGTAAGCCGTATGCGCCGGCGGGTTGCCGCCGGCGGTCTGGCGGGTCGCGGCGATGTAGCCGCCCAGGCGGGCGATCTGCTGCGGGTCGGTATTCAGGTTCTTCGGGTCGAACATCCGTGCCTTTCTTTCCAAGTCGTTACCAGGCGGCGATGGTACGGGCACAAGGGTCCTGTTTCCAACCGGGCAGGCAAACCAGCCTGTCAGCCGCCTCACGCGGGCGCGGGCTCGCCCGTCGGCTGCAGGCCAGGCGCAACCGCTGCCACCTCGGCGAACGGCACCTCGTGCGGCAGGCGGCCCGTCGTCGCGGCGACGGCGGCGCACGCCCCGGCGGCCTCGCCCATCGCCACGCTGTTGCCCGTCACGCGGTAACTGCTGTGCGCCAGGAAGTCGCCGCTGATGCACCGCCCGGCCGTCAGCAGCCCGTCGACGTCCGCGGCAATGAGGCTGCGCAACGGCACGTCGTACGGCTGGGTCCGCACCTTCTCGGAGTGGTCGATCCCAGTGCCGTGGGTTTTGTTGGTCGAGTGTACGTCCAGCCCGAAGGTCACCCGGCAGATCGCGTCATCAAACCGAGCGCCCTCGATCATGTCCTCGACGGTCACCGTGTACCGTCCATGAATCCGCCGGCCTTCGCGGATGCCGATCTGCGCCGGCGTCGCCACGATGCGGATGTCGCGCCACACGCCGCCCAGCTTCCGCAGCGCATCAATGTGTTTGTGCACCTCGGCCCGGGCGTGGAGCGTGGCGGCGGTGATGTCCGCGGTGCTCAGGCCGTCGTAGCCGTATTCGTGGTTGATCATCCAGGTGTAAAGCTCCGGGTGGATCTCGAAGATCGTCGGCTTGCCGTAGCTGGGCTCGACGCCGGCCCGGTTGAACTCGGCCCGCAGCGCGTCTTTGGGCGCGCTCCAGGGACGGTCGGTCCGGTCGTGGAACTCGGCGGTCGCCTCGCGGTCGATGCCGGTGATCATGCACATGAGGGTCATGGGCTGGGTTTCGCCGACGCGGTCCGGGCCGGCGGAGCCGGGGCCCTCGGCGGGCCGGCCGATGTCAAACCCGCAGCCGGCCAGGGCGGCCAGGTCGCCGTTGCCCGTGCAATCCACGAACGTCTTGCCCGCGAAGGCTTCGCGGCCGCCCGGGCCCTCGGCCATGACGTGCGTCATCCGGCGTTCGTCCTTGACCACGGCCACGATGCGGCTGTGCAACCGAATTGTCACGCCGGCCTCGAGGCACAGTTCCTCAAGGACGCGTTTCATCTGCTCGACGTCGTACGGCATGCCGTGGTTGCCATTCCAGACGCGGGCACCAATCAGCGCGTGCAAGGCGTTGAGTCGGCGGACCATCTCGGCCATGACGCCCTGCTTGTTTCCGGCGTCGAGCACCCAGCTGAGCATGCCCGAGGTCCAGACGCCGCCGAGTTGCCCGTGCGCCTCGACTAGAAGCGTGCTGGCCCCCGTGCGTGCCGCGGCCAGTGCGGCGGCAACGCCGGCCGGGCCGCCGCCGGCGACCACGACATCGAATGCTCCCATGACGGGCGTCTGCCGCACCGGTTCGAGGATCTCGTTCATAGCAGAAGCTTAACCGCAAACGGCTTTGCGGGTCGATCGCGTCGGGTTAGCCTTCGGGGCAAATCGGCCGGGCCTGTACCCCGGCACGTCATCTCACAAGGGGCTACACATGAGCGACAAGACACCGCAGGATTACACCGACCTGGCCGGGCCGGCCGCGCCGCAGGGGCAGCCGAACTTCGGCGGGCCCGGCTACACGCAGGCGGGGGCGATGGGGCCGGACGCGACGCAAAGCGGCATGTTCCAGTCTTACCCGATGGGCGTGCTGTTCGCTTCGGTCGTGGCGGTGCTGGGCGCACTGCTTTGGTACGCCCTGCTGCGGTTCGCGAACATGGAGCACGGCATCCTGGCCTGGGGCATCGGGCTCGGCGCTGGGGCGGCCATGCTGGCCGGTGCCGGGCGGGCCAGCAAGCGGGCCGGGCTCACCGCAGCGGGCATCGGCCTCGGCGGCATCCTGCTGGGCAAGGCCCTTCTGGTGTATGTGGCGCTCTTCGCCAGCGGCATTGAGTGGGAAAGCCCTGAAACCGCCCGGGAGGAGGTGATCCATATCGAGACGATGGACGCTGCCCACGCGAAGAACCTCGACTTCTCCCTGACCACCCCCGAGCAGGACAAAGAACTGCACGCCGAGGCCGTTCGCCGCGTGAGCGGTTACGACGAGGCACAACTGCGGGAACACTGGCAGCGGTCCGTCGCGACGTGGGTGCGTACCGAGGAACTGGCAAACGCCGCCGGCATTCGCGTGGACGACCCGGACTTCACCGTAGTCTACCCGCACCTGAAGCAGGGCCGCGCCGAGGTACTGGCGATGCCCGCAGGGCAACTGGTCGACCTGCTGATGGCCAACTCCGAACCGGGTATGTCGTTCCAGGAGGCGTTCATCAGCCTCTTTAGCCTGTTCGACGTGCTGTTCATCGGGCTGGCGGTTTACTCGGCTTACCGAATAGCCGGCGGTGCGGCCGCCTGAGGGTCGGGGCTCGCGGGCGTCCTGGTCGGCTTCCGGCGCACGTCACACGGCCGCCACCTCACGCAGCGTCGAGGCCAGGTACTCGGGCCGGACGGGCTTGACGAGGTGGGCAGCAAAGCCCGCCTCCCGGCTGGCGGCGACGGCTTCGGGGCCACCCTGCCCGCTGACGACCACGCCCTTGAGCTTCGGGTGTGCCTGACGCATCCGCCGCATCAACTGCCAGCCGTCCCGGCCGGGGAGACCGATATCAGCGATGAGCAGGTCCGGCATCCACTGCGTCGCCGTCGTGATGGCTTCTCGGTAGTCGCCGGCGGTTCTCACCTCGAAGCCCAGCCAGTCCAGCTCGGCGGCCAGGAGCCGTGCAACATTCGCCTCGTCTTCGACCAGCAGCACACGCAGCCGGGCCGCTTGCCACATGCGTCGGTGTGCCTCGGCACGTTCGTCATTTCCGTCGGGGCCGGAGGTGCTGGCCTGTGTCATCTGTCTCGTCGGCAACAGGTTGACGACCGGATGGGTACTAAGCGAAACGCTTGCCCTCATGCCTACTCCTTGCTTCGGGACCTGCAACGCCTGGCGAGAGCGGCAAGGCCGCGCGGCAGCTGTCGCTGCGGGGGCCACTCTCAAACCGCCGAGTTGAAGCGATGTCTGCTGCAGAAGCAGCGCGGCAATTTGTCCGGGCAAGTTGCCGAACTGCTTTGCCGCCAGGGTTTGGCACCGCAGTGGCACCGTCGTGCCGCAGGAAGCCTGCACGCGTACCATCCGACAGATGCCACAGGCACCCGAACTGACGCCCGACCGCCGTCATGCGATCGAAGCCGAGCTCCGTCGCGCGCTTGCCGCCGCCGCGCGACGCCGGAGTCTGCCAGGAGCGTCGGCCCGAGGTGCCCTGCCCGGCCGGCCGATCGCGTTCACCGGGCCGCTCGTCCGCGCTCTGCTCGCCGGGGGAAAGACACAGACCCGACGCCCCGTCAAGCCGCAGCCGAGGCATGTTAACGGCGGGCAGCCTCTGGACGAGGCGCTTGCACCCATCTGCTGCCACCTGGCACGTGTGGGTGAAACTATGTGGGTCCGCGAGAAGTGGGCACGCACCTGCGACCTGTCGGCCGAGCAGCAGCAACTCGCCCGGACCTGCCCGGCGGGCAACGCCGGGTTCGCCTACGCCGCGGACTTGCACGACGCAGTCGGCAAAGGCTGGCGGCCGGCCCGGTTCATGCCCCGGCATGCCGCCCGGCTTCAAATCGTGGTCAAGCTGCTACGTGTCGAGCGTGTGGCTGAAATCTCCGAGGCGGACGCGACCCGGGAAGGCGCACCACCCGGGCAGGACCCCGTCGCGTGGTTCGCCCGGACATGGAAAGCCTGCTACCCCGACGGCCCGACCGCCTGGGAAGCCGACCCATGGGTTTGGGTGCTGGAGTTTGAGGTAAGCCGAAGCGACGCGAACGCCGGGGCGTAGGGCTACCGACGGCCGATGGCAGCCTGAGCGGCCTCTTCGTAGCTTTGCCCGCCCTGAACGGCTTCGAGCACCTGCCTCAACTTCGGCTTTCGAACGAGCATGAGGTCCGAGTCACTGCGGTAGCTGGTGATCTGCAGGTTCGACAGGTCGACGGCACCATACCGCTTGAACTCGAAGAACGTCCCCTCGGCGAGCCGAAGGCTGGTGCCCGAGTCGTCGGAACGCTCCACGATCGCCGATTGCGGCACGGCGAAGACCAGGTCCACGGCCGGCGTACCGTCATTGGAGGGCAACAGCAGGTAGTCTGTCGGCTTCTGGCGTGCGACCACATTGGGCGCGTCCGGGCTGCCGAGCGTGCCGAACGGGAAAATGTTCTGCCGTTCACCCGGTTCACCCACGACAAGGCGGGCCGAGCCCGTGCCGAAGCGGACGAACTGCTCTTCGGTTCCGGTCGCGTTGCCGCTGACCTTGACGCGAAGGACGATCGGCTGACCGTCGATGGTGGCGTTGGCCCAGTCGCGTTCGTCGGCTTTGCGGATCTCGGGGCTCTCGCCTTCCACCTGCTTGAAGGTGGTAAGGAGGAATGCGTCTGAAACCTCGACCTCCGGCTCGCCGCCGACGTTCACCGCCGACCGCATGACACCCGGCTGCGTGCCAAGGCGCTGGGCGAACAATTGCGTCAGCAGGTCCGGGTGGCGGTCGGTGAACGACTGGCTGCCGGCCAGCGCGCCGGTACCGCTCTGGAAGGTCACGAAGTCGATCAGCCATTCGTCGACCGGCAGGAGCATGCTCTGCGTCTGGCCGCCGATCGTGTCGTCGTCCAGTTCCCAGGACTGCAGCGGCCCGGACATCTGGCGGCGCATCATCACACGCTTTTCGACGGCACGAAGCTCCATGCGCGAGTAGTCGATGATGCTCGGGCCCAGCGGCAGCGTCTGGGCGGCCACGGCGATCGTTCCCGTCGCGAAAACCGCGGCGACCACGCCGAACACGCCCGCGCCGATCTTGTCCAGCAATACAGGCACGCGGATGTTGCCCGGCACGAAGCCGTCGAACAGCAACCGCAGCAGCGTGTAGCTGGCTGCGAAGATGATGACGATCAGCCCTGCCGCCAGGTAGTCAGCACGCGTGCCGCCGGCGTAGCTCAGCAGCACCTGCTCGTAGAACCCGACGGCCAGCACGGCGGCGATCGCAGCGAAGACCGCCGACAGGAACGCGCTGAACACGCCCTGCACGTAGTGGAAGTAGGCCACTGCGCCGACGAGAACGATCATGATAAGACTGAAAATCATGGCAAATCCGTCTGTTTAAGCAGCCCCGGCCGGCTGGGGTTCCCCGGCACTGCCGGCCGAGTTGCTCGCACCCTTCATCATGCGAAGCACTTCCTGCACACTCGTCTCGCCCTGCCGCACGTGTTCAAGCGCCGCTTCCTGGATATACACCTGCTTCTGCTTGCGGAACAGGCTTTTGAACTCGGCGAAGTTCTCGCTGGCCATCAGCGCATCACGCACCTCGTCGGTGATCTCAAAAAGCTCGTACGCGCCGAACCGGCCCTTGTAGCCCAGGCCGCCGCAGAACGTGCAGATCACTTCGTTACCCTTGGCGTCGCGCATCGGTTCGGTGCGGGCCTGGAAGAGTTTTTCCGTCTTGGCCGGGTCGAAGCCCAGACGGCGGAGCGTGTTTTCGTCCGGCTGATAGGCCACCTTGCACGCCGAGCAGAGCTTTCGCCCGACGCGCCCGGCGATCAGCAGCCGAGCACTCTTCAGCGCCGGCTTTCGCTCGCCGACCATCTTGCGCCAGCCCTGCAGTGACTCCAGCGCACTGGCGGTTCGCATGCCCGCGTACACACGGATGTTGTTCTGCCCGATGCGTGCCAGTTCCTGCGCGACGGTTCGTTCCTCGAGCTTGCCGCACATCAGCACGTCGGGCTGCTGGTCGTTGATCCAGGAGAGTTGCTTGGCGACCTCCGCCGGACCGGCACCGGGCTTGAGTTGGTTCTGGGTGACGCCTTCGAGTTCGATCGGCGGGTCGATCTCCACCGTCTGGATGTGCTCCACGAACGCGTCGTGCTTGCGCGTCAGGGCGTAGAGCAGGCTGGTCAGGCCGTGACCCTTGGGGGCGGCGGCAAGCACCACGCCGGCCGAGCCGTCGTGCAGCACGCGGTCGAGCATCTCGGCCTGACGGCGGGTCAGCCCAAGCTGGTCAGCTTTTAGCGTGTACCGCTTGGCAATATCAAGCTCACAGCGAACCCGCTCGCCGGCGGTGCTGCCGGCGGAGTGAACCTCCACCGTGTGCTTCTTGCCGGACAGGCCAGCAGTGAGCGTTCCCTTCTGCGGGCGGCGACGGTCACCCGGATCCATGCCGGCCAGAACTTTCACCATCGCGATGGCCCCGGCGGCGTCCTCACGCTTCAGGCGGGTGTGCGGGAAATCGACACCATCAACCCGGTACATGACGGCAGTACCTTCTGGCGCGGGAACCAAGTCCACACGCTCGGCCTCACGCCGCAGGGGCATCTCGAAGGCAGACTGCAACGCGTCGAACGCGGGCCGCTCAGGCGCGTCGTCCGGCGGCGGCTGGAGGGACTGCTTGTTCTTGCCCTGGAAGAAAACGTTCCCCCTTGCCGCGGCGGCGGCCTCCTCGTCCTTTGCCTTCCGCGTGACCAGGCCCCTGAAGAAGCCCTGCAGCTCGTCGCCGAGGTCCTTCAGGCCGACCTTCGCATTACGCAGCCCCAGGTAAACGCCCAGATCAACGAGCATCAGCCCGAGAAACCCGACGAAGCCCAGAAGAAAGCCCGGCAACACGAAGAACAGGACGCAGCCGGTCACCAGGCCCGCGAACAACCCGGCATTCACCAGCTCACGCGGCAGGTGGGCACGCTCCGTGTCCTTGTCAACCCACGTCAGCAGCCGAACCCAGACCAGCAACAGCACCAGGAACGGCAGCAACTTCAACAGAGATACGTAGCCGCCATAGGGCATGTACGCGACGACAGAAACAGGCATGCGCTCTCCTTGGCCGGGGACCTTTCAGCCGGCCTGTACGTCCGTCGGCCAGTGTACGCCCATGCCGCGGGCCGTCCAACCTCTGCAGGCCTTCAGACCAGGTCGCATGCCTCCGGCGGCATCCAGTGGGCGTCCTTGCCGTCCCACTTCACGTTGCAGCCGATCGGGTTCGTCACCGCCACCGCCGGGGCCTTGCCGGCCAGCATCGCCTCCACCGCGTCGGCCAGTTCGCGCGTCTGGGCCTTGGCGGCGTCGCGCGGGCTGTTGTCCAGCCGGCCGGTGTACAGCAGCGTGCGGTCCGGGCCGAACGCGAAGAAGTGCGGCGTGCGTAACGCGCCATACGCCCGGGCCACGTCCTGCGACTCGTCCCGCAGGTACGGAAACGAAAAACCCCGCTCCCGCGCCCGCTCCACCATGTGCTCGAAGCTGTCCTCGGCATACGTCTGCACCGAATTGCTGTTGATGCAGACCAACTGCACGCCCTGCGGCCTGTAGGTTTTGTCGAACGCCTTGATCCTCTCCTCACTCTGAATCACGTACGGGCAGTGGTTGCAGGTGAACCCGATGACGAGCACCCTGGCCTCCTCGTAGTCCGACAGGCTGTGCTGCTGGCCGTCGACGCCCGGAAGTTCAAAGTCCGGGGCTGGCTGCCCGAGGGCGAGTGTGAATGCCATGGTGGTTCTCCTCATAGTTGGCGGCTTAACGCTGGTGGGTTGAAGGCGGCGGGGACGATCGCCGCCGGCGTTGGCGCATGCTACAACATAGCGATGCGGGTCGTCATCGCTCCGGACAAGCTCAAGGGCTCGCTGTCGGCGGCAAGGGCGGCCGAGGCGATCGCCGCGGGCGTTCGTCGGGCCGAACCGGATGCACAACTCGCCGCCGTTCCGATGGCCGACGGCGGAGAGGGTTTTATCGACGCGATGCTGTCGAGCCTGGGCGGCCGGCGGATTACACGCACCGTCACCGGGCCGGTGCCGCACATGCGCGTGGAGGCGGCCTTTGCAATGTTGCCCAGCGGCGACACGGCCGTGCTCGAAATGTCCGCCGCAGCCGGCTACAGCCTCGTGCCTGCGGAAGAACGCAACCCGCTCTACACGACCAGCTTCGGTGTCGGGGAACTCATGCGGTTTGCCGTGGAGACCGGCTGTCGACGCGTGATCGTCGGCCTGGGCGGCAGCGCAACGTGCGACGCCGGCATAGGCTGCCTGCAAGCCTGCGGCCTGCCCGTGCTCCTGGCAGACGGCGAACCCACCAGCGACACCGAACCCCTCTGCGGGCAGGACCTTGAACGCGTGCGGCTCATCAAACGTCACCGCGGCGGAAGAGTTGACGGCCTCGAAGTGGTCATCGCCGCGGACGTGAACAACCCCCTGCTCGGCACGAACGGCGCGGCCCGCGTGTTCGCCCCGCAGAAGGGCGCATCACCCGCCGACGTGAAACGCCTCGAAGACGCCATCGAACAACTCGTTACCCGCATGGACCTGCAGGCAACTGCCCGGCAGCCCGGCACCGGCGCGGCCGGCGGGCTGGGCTTTGCGCTGGCCGCCTTCTTTGACGGCGTAATCATCAGCGGCGCGGACCTGGTGCTGACGGCCGCCGACTTCAACGCGCGCCTGCAGAACGCCGACCTGTGCATCACCGCCGAGGGCCGGTTCGACGCGACGACCGGCGGCGGCAAGGCGTGCAGCGCCGTGGCCGCTGCCTGCGGGCGGGCCGGCGTGCCGTGCGTACTGCTCGCCGGCGACGCGGACACCGCCGCCCCACTGCCGCCGGGGCTTGGCGCGGTCCGACGCATCACACCGCAAGGCATGCCCGAACCCGAGGCGATGGCCCGCGCGGCGGAACTGCTGACCGACGCCGCCGAACGCCTCACGCGGGACCTGCAGCAAGGCCCGCCGAGGTAGGCGAGCCTGCACTCAATCGAGGTACATCTCGATGACGGGAACCGCCACGTCGGGCCGGGTTTGCGGCAGGATCAGCGTCAGGTCATTGCCCGTGAGGCTGATCTGGTTCGCGTGCCATTCGTCCATGCCCAGGCCTACTTCGCTGGCGTCGTGCAGCAGTTGGGCGTACTTCACCTTCCCGACGGCACCCGGCACGTGCACATGCTTGTACGGCCAGGCGAACAGGTGCAGGTAGAGCCGGTTCGTGTCCGGGTTGTACGTCAGGCGGCTGTCCGGCGCCGCCGTGATGCCCTCGGGCGCTTGCGTGCAGCCGTAGATGCTCCGGCCGTGCCGTTTCATCCAGTCGCCCATGCCCTGCAGCCGGCTGATGGCGCGTGCGTCGAACTCCCCACGCCCCGTCGGGCCGACGTTCAGCAGCAGGTTGCCCCCTTTGCTCACGCAGTCGATCAGCGTGCGCAGGAGCTGGTCGGTATCGCGCCAGTTCATCTCGTCACGGTGGTAACCCCAACTGCCGCTGAACGTCTGGCAGGCCTCCCAGGTCACTGGGACCTTTCGGCCGTCGTGGTCAATGTGCACCCACCCCAGCGGCTGCGCCTGCTCGGGCGTTTTGATGTCCCCGCCGGAAAGCGGCATGTCGGTCAGGTCCAGCCGGTCGGTGAGGATGATGTTGGGTGCCAGCTCGCGGATCATGTCGTACAGCCGGCGGCTGTCCCAGGCGAGGTGGCCTTTGCCCTTCGTGAAGTCGTCGGGGTGGGCCTTGTCCGGGAAGCTGAAGTCGAACCACAGCACGTCGATGTCGCCGTACTCCGTCAGCAGCTCACGGACCTGGCCGTGCAGGTACGCCTGGTACTTCGTCTGGTCGCGGGTGGCGTTGAATTTATCGCGGTCCGGGTGGTCGCGCAGGGGGTGGTTGCTGCTGTCGATCACGTAGTCCGGGTGGTGCCAGTCGATCAGCGAGTGGTAAAACCCCGCCCGCAGCCCGGCGGCGCGGAAGGCGTCGACCATCGGGCGGATCAGGTCCCGGCCGGCCGGGGTGTTGGTGCTCTTGTAGTCCGTCAGCTTGCTGTCCCAGAGGCAAAAGCCGTCGTGGTGCTTCGTCGTCACGACGAAATACTTCATCCCCGCGTCCGCGGCGTGCTTCGCCCAGAGGTTCGGGTCGTACAAGTCCGGGTCGAAGCGGGAGAAGTACCGCTGGTAGTGCTCATCCGTCATCTTCTCCTTGCTCTTGATCCACTCGTGCCGGGCCGGCATGGCATAAAGGCCCCAGTGAATGAAAAGGCCGAAGCGGTCCTTCTTGAACCATTCGACGTCGCCGGGGGTCTTCATTGTCTGCAACATCCGAGTTCCTTGCGTTTGCTACTTTCGATACAGGCGAGTGGTCCACCACCGTGGACCGACCGCCGGCCGGCATCAACTCCATCGATCATCCTTCCCGACCCCTTTGGCCGCAAGTTGCCGGGGCGAATGCCGGTCGCTCTGCCGTCTCGCGCAACAAAACACCCACACGGCCGGGGCCGTGCGGGTGGGTTGACTGCGCCCATGTTTCCGCTCGAGCCGAATGCCCGTGTGGCAGCAGCCGCACAGGCATTCGGCTCTCAAAAGTTGGACATGTTACGGACGGTACTCATATGGCGAAACCCGAACCTTCTGGAACTCGCCGCGTTGTACGGTTTCAGCATGCCCGTCAACGAACCCGACGTTGATCCTACCGGTCCTGCCATCGTCCTCAAAGTCAGCGATCTCGTTGCCATACCGCCCAAGCGGCACACGATCTCTCAGCCATGGCGTCTGCATCACTCCCGAGAGACGACCTTGGTCTTCGTCTGGAATAGACGTCGCCATGTAGTTACTCGTATATGCAAGAAGGTCATGGCGGTCCAGAAGATTGGCCGGGGCCGGCTCACCCGGCTTCTGGTACGGACGTACTCCAGCGTCGGCAAACATGAGCGTCTCCGAGGCGTTCTTGACACCCGCAAGCTTGCCGTCCAGCGGCTGACCAACGTTGGCCTGACGGCTGGCATACTGGCCGACACGCGGTCCGCCAACAACACCAATTTCGGAGCCAGCGTTATAGCGTCCTAACCCAGTTGTTGGGTCGATTGAAGCTGTAATATCAATATTGATGCCGTAACTGATACGTGCGTAATCCGTTCCGCCGGACCAGACGAAGTTGTTACCGGCGTAGTAACCAGCAGGATCGGCCTCCTGCCATTCGTCGCTCGGTGCTTGGAAAACTTCGCTATGTTCGCTGTTTCCCTCGAAAAGTTCGTCTGCCGTGCCGAGGTAAGGGAGCAACGCGCTTGCCCAGTCGACGAGGTAGCGACCATTCGTCGTGTCATTACCGGTTCGCATCTGCTGGTCCAGCTGCGGTCGAACCTGCAGGATGAACGTGTCAGTCGTGGAGTGAAGACGACCACGCTCAGTAAACTGCATGTTGGACGCGTTGCCCAACTGACGGACATTCGAAAGTGACTTGGCAACGTTGGCAGCCTCACGCGCCTTGCCCAACGTCGGCAGGAGAATGCTGATTAACAGCGCAATGATCCCAATCACCACCAGCAACTCCACCAGCGTGAAGCCACGGACGACTCTATTCTGCTTGCGGTTCATCGTTTCCTCGTTTCTGGCCGTGTCGCGGCCATGTAAATGCACACGTCCTCGTCGCCTTGATCCAGTCAGTTGTCCTGATTCCGCCGTCGCCGCAGAAGCACCGTCGCTGCTGCCGGCAGGAGGAGGGCCGTCGTCGGTTCGGGCACGCTCGCGGCCGACGCCGCGGCCCATAGGTCCGCCATGTTCACCGGCGTTGCGGTGTTGAACCCGAAGTTCGCCGCCAGCACATTGAAGTCCATTAAATCGACCAGCCCGTCACCGTTGAAGTCGCCGCCCGCCCAGCCGGCACCCGTCGAGCCGAAGTTCGCCGCCAGCACATTGAAGTCGGCCAGGTTCACCAGCCCGTCGAGCGTCGCGTCGCCGAAGGCCGTGCCGAGCACCGTCTCCACGAGCACCACGACGTCGTCCCGGTCCGCCGGGGAGTTGCTCAGCAGCCCGCCGTCGGCGTCCAGGTCAAACAGCCAGTCCGTGCTGCCGAAGCTGGCGAAGAGCAGGTCGATGTCCGCGGCGTTCGTGAAGCCGTCGAAGTTCAGGTCGCCACGCCGGCGGACGGCGTTGCTCGCCTCCTGCAGCACGCCCGTACCTGCCCCGGCCGCGGCGAGTGTCGCCGGCAGGCTCCACAGGTCGTTGTTGTCGATCAGCCCATCGCCGTTGATGTCGGCCGCGGGGTTGAAGGTGGCGTTACGCCGCCAGAGTTCGCCTTCGAGTTCGTTCACGTCGGCAGCCTCGTAGATCCCGTTGAAGTTCGTATCACCCAGCCCGGCACCGATGCCGGTAGAAGCCAGTACGCCGCCGAAGCGCTGCACGTTCACGTTGCCGGTTATCTCGTACGTGACGACGGTGTACGCGTTGTTGCCACTGGGTACGCCGTTGAAGCCGTACTGCCAAAGGTCGCGGTCGAGCCGCCCGGCCCGGTTGCCGCCGGAGACCATCGCCAGCACCTGCCCATCGTCCATCGCAGCCGGCAGGTTCTGGAAGACGTGCACGCTGTCGCCCGTGCCGTCCACGCTTCGGATCTGCACGTCGCGGCCGTTCTCGCTGAACGCGGTCGTGCCGGCGACTTCGCTCTCCGGCGGCAGGCGGTCCACGTACACCGCGCGGCGGAAGCTGGAGTAAACGGCCGGCCCGCCGTCCGTACGGCGGCGAAAGGCGCGAACTTCCAGGTAGTTCATGCCCTCGTCGAGTTGGTCCGTCGTCACCGTCTGCACGAACTGGCCGTCCCCTCCCGAGGTCAGCGGGCTCGACTTGGTGCCGAACTGCTCGAATCCGTAAACGACGCTGCCGGGCGTCACGTAATCCACGCCGCCGTTGCCGTTAAGGTCCAGCCCCTCGTTGAAGCGGAGCACGGCGTTGTCGCCGTCGGCGTCTGGGTCGCGGAACTGGCCCAGCAGGTTCACCTCGCTCAGCTGCAGCGAGACGTCGAACGTGTCCGCGGTGACGACATCGATGTCCGCCAGGCGTGTCGTGCCATTGGTCTGCGGCGTCGGTGTGCCGCCGGCGAGGACGAAGTCGATGTTCGAGAGGCTCAGCTCACCCTGCGGCGTAGCCAGCCCGTAGACGAGGTACCCGTTGCCCGTGCCCCCGTTACGCCGGGCGCGGAAGTTCACCGTACCATCAGGGTTGACCTGCAGCAGCTCGGGGATGTCGGCGTCGGCCGACGCGTTGCCCGTCATCTCAATGAGGTACGTGCCGGGGGCGAAGCCCGTCTGCGCCGTGCGGCTGTCGAAGCCGCCGTCGAGGCGGTTGGAGAGCACCACCAGCGCCGAGTTTTCACGCTCGTAGGCGAGGGTTTCCTTCTCCACGAGGCGCGGGATGAAATCACCCCGGCCGTGGGTGTTGCGGAGGTTCACCAGCGTGGTGATCGCATCGCCGTACTGGCCGCCCAGGGCGTCGCCCCGGCCGTCGCGTGGGAAGTCCCGGCCGGTGCCGAACTCCTCGGCATTGAAGTAGACGACCCAGTTGCCCGGCCGCATGGCAAGGTAGGCATTGGCCACGTTGCCCAGGTGGGCGCCGTTGTCGTCGTGGCTGGCGTCGAAGGCGACGCCCTGGCTGCCGTTGTTGGCGAGGCCGTCGTCGTTCACGTCGAAGCTGGCGTTGAGTATACCGTTCCAGTCGTTCTGCAGGCCGTTGCTGGAGAGGTTGTTCTTGAGGGCAAAGTGCAGGGGAAAATCGAGCGCATCCCGGTTGCCGGTCACCTGCCCGGGGACGAAGCCCTGCTTGCGGGTGTACGCCTGGAGGAGGCCCATGTCGCCGTCGAGGACTTCCCCGAAGGAGAAGACTCGGCGGTCCGAGCCGTCCAGCAGCGTGCGGTTGCTGGCGCCGGTCACGGCGCGGTCGAGATAGCTGAGCACCCACGGCTCGAAGTGCTTGGGGGCGTCGAGGCGGAAACCGTCGACGCCGACGTGCTCGACCATCCACTGGGCATTGCGCATCAGGTAGCCCAGGGCGTTTTCCTCGACCGGGTCGCCGGCCATCGGGTTGTCGTTGTTGAAGCGGTAGATGCGGACGTTCTCGCCGAGCGCCGGGTCCCAGTACTCGTCGAAGGGGCCGGAGGTGTCCGGGTAGAAGCGGCGGTTGTTCTCGTCTGGCACGTTGGCCGTGCGGTTGCCGAAAGTCGGCACCCCGGCCGGGATGTTGTTGGCGAAGCCGGGAACCGGGTTGCGGATCAGGCGGATGTCGCGCTCGTGGTCGATGTCGATGAGGCCGGACAGCCGGCCTTCGTTCACGCCGGAGGCGAAGCCGGAGTGGAAGTCGCCGTCACTCGTGCCCGGCCAGTTGAGGACGAAGCCCGGGTACGCCCCGGCCTGCTCGAAGCCGGGACGCGCGCTGTCCGAAAACCCGTTGTGGTTCCAGACCAGGTCAACGTAGACGCTGCCGCCCCACTTCTGCACGCCGTCGATGGCGTACTTGAGGGAACTTTCCGTGCCGTAGAGCGTGGTGTCGCCGGGTCGGCCAAGATCGAAGCGGTCGTAGACGTCGTAGCCGACGGAGAAGCCGCCGGAATCCGCCCGGCCGGTGGGTGGCGTCCATACGGAGCCGTACCCGGCCATGAAGATGTCCGCCGAGCGGTTCTCCATGGTCTGCCAGCGTGCTTCGTAGAACTGCAGGATGGCCGGGGCACTTTCGTCGGCCGAAGCGGTGCCGGTGAAGCCGGCGGAGGAAATCGCCAAGGCAATGGCCACGAGGGTGCGGCCGGGCAGGCGGCAAGCCGCGCGGGCCGACCCGCCTGCCGACGGCGCGACGGCCGTGGCGAAGCGTGTGGCGAACTGTTCTGAGGTCCTCGGCTCCATCGTTCCTCCGCAAGCGCGACAGGGTCGAATGACCGGCCGCTTTGTTGAACCGTTTCACCACAATACCCCGTCCGCGGGCAAGATCAAGTCCCAATCCGGTTCGGCTAGGTGATATGACTCACGCACCGGCCGTCGATCCGCCCGGGAGGGCCGGCCAGGCCGCCCCACCGGACAGCCCACGCCGCGAAAATTCCCATACAAACGAACCTTTGTAGTCGTAAGCCGGCCGGCAGCGCCTAACGGACGGCAGCCTCAGAACCCTCCAACCCTGCCTACCGGTGCCGACCCTGCACGGGTGAGATCTCAGGAAATTCGACAAGCCGCTTGCCGTGGTTCAACAGTTGGGTAAACTCGTTCACCAGTGTTAGACGAACGGCGGTACGCATGACGCAACTGCATAACCCCAATACCGGCATCGGCCACGGCGCAACGAACGGCAACGGCATCCGAAAGGACAAGGCCGTCAGCCTGCGCGACGTCGCACGCCTCGCCGGCGTCTCCCCCGCCACCGTCTCGATGGTCCTGAACGACAACCAGAAAATCAGCCAGGGCACCCACGAGAAAGTCCGGCGGGTCATGCAGCGGATCGGCTATCAGCCCAACCGCATCGCGCAGTCCCTCTCCAGCCGCGAAACCAAGACCCTGGCCGTCCTCGTCCCAGCCCTGCGACACGCCTTTGCCGACGCCTACTTCGGCGAACTCATCAGCGGCATCTACTCCAAGGCCAGCCAGCTCGGCTTCAAGGTCATGCTCGAGCAGGCTCGGCCCGAGTTCCTCTCGGCACGCAAGCACGTCGAGCTGTTCGAGCAGAAGTTCGTCGACGGCGTACTCTGCCTGGGCACCAACGACCACGACGCGTTTCTGGACGACTTCCAGCAGGTCGGCTGCCCCGCAATGATCGTGGACAACCGCCTGGGCCAGTGGCCGCTGGACTGGGTCATGTGTGACTACCGCAGCGGCGCCGAGCAGGCGATGAACTACCTGCTGCAGTTGGGCCACCGGCACATCGGGCTGGTGGCGGCGGCCCCGGAAATCAGCACCAGCCGGGACGTACGAAGCATCTACATCGACAAGCTCACTGCCGCAGGGCACGCCCCCAGCACGACGCAGATTGCCGACGGCGAGTTCACAGAGGAAGGCGGCGCCCGCGCCGCCCGCCGCATTCTGGAGGCGCACCCTGAGGTGACCGCCCTCTTCTGCGGGAACGACAAGATGGCGATCGGGGCGATGCACATGCTGGTCCGGTCGGGCGTGAGCGTGCCGCAGGACATGAGCGTCGTCGGCTTCGACGACCTGCGTCACGCGGCGTTCGTGAACCCGACCCTCACCACGATTCACCTGCCGCTGCACGACGTCGGAGCGCGTGCGGCGGAACGTTTGATTTCCAAAGCCCGCGGCCAGAGTGACCGCGTGCAGGACGTGCTCAAGACCCACCTGGTCGTGCGTGACTCGACGGCGATGGCCCGACAGCACGAGATCGATCTGGTGGACGACGAGGAACGACTTTACGGCTGACGTCGCGGCCGGGCGCACCCGCCCGGGCGCAGCGTCCATTGCCTTTGCGGAGGATACCATGATTGTGAAGCGAAGCCTTGTGCGCAAGGCGGCGGTGGCCGCTGTTGCCGCGTTTTTCGGCGTTTCGGCACTGGCGGTCTCGCTGGGCCTGCCCCCGTTTACGCCCGCCCCGGCCGCCGCCGAGGTCGTGCAGGACGGCCGCGGCATCACCTTCAAGCTCGACACCAGCACCTGGACCGACCGCCCCACCAGCGTGAACCTCGCCGGCAGCTTCAACGGCTGGAACAACGGCGCCACGCCGATGACCGACGACAACGGCGACAATGTGTGGGAAGTCACGCTGACGGACATCCCAATGGGCCGGCACCAGTACAAGTTCGTGGTGAACGGCGACGTCTGGATGACCGACCCGACGGACGACAGGTCTTTGCGCGTGGGGGACAACTACGGCGGCGAGAACTCCGGCTTCATCGCCGGGCCGGACATCCGAAAGGCCGAACCGCCGAAGCCGAACGACATCAAGCCGGACTTCGTCCGCCATGACCCGATGATGGATCTCACGGCCATCGACACCGGCCTGATGCGTGCTCGCGTCCGCGTTCAAGCCGACGACGCACAGCGGGCCGAGCTGCTGGTGATGCCAGCCGGGGACCTCTCTGCAATGACCGCAACACGGATGGAGCATGCCGGCACCGACGGCGGCTACGACGTGTTTGAAGCCACCGTCCAACTGCCGCCGGGGATGCAGGCGGCCGAGTACGCCTTCCGGCTCATCGACGGCGATCACACCTACGTCACGCAGGACCGCCTGCTGGAAGTGCCCGCCTTCGACATCCCCGAATGGACCCACCACGCCCAGTGGTACCAGATCTTCCCGGAGCGGTTCCGCAACGGGAACCCCGACAACGACCCCGGTGCGTTCGAGTATGAGAACCTCATCCCCTGGGAGGCCGACTGGTGGGAGACTCACGCTGATGCGGGTGAGGTCGCCGGCGAGGGCAACTTCTACCAGGGTGCCGGCAACGTCTGGAACCGGCGGTACGGCGGCGACATCCAGGGTGTGAAGGAGGCCCTGCCCTACCTGCGCAGCCTCGGCGTGACGGCCATCTACTTCAACCCGGTGTTCGAAGGCGAGTCGATGCACAAGTACGACACAGCCGACTTCCGCCACATCGACGACAATTTCGGCATTCGCAGCAACGTACGCGGCGACCGGTACGAAATCTACCCGCCCACGCCCAACCGCCTCTCGACAAACCCTGACGAGTGGGGCTGGACCGAGAGCGACAAGGTCTTCCTCGACTTCCTGGCCGAGGCCAAGCGGCAGGGCTTTAAGGTGATCGTCGACGGCGTCTTCAACCATGTCGGCCGGGCACACCCGTACTTCATCGACGTGCTGGAGAAGGGCCCAGAGAGCGAGTTCGCCGACTGGTTCGAGATCACCGACTGGGGCGACCCGGCCAACCACCGCCCGATGGCAGACCCCTTCGCCGTGCACGGCAAGCCCGGCGGCATCCAGTGGCGCGCCTGGGACCAGGCCAACGGCCACCTGCCCGTCTTCAGGAAGGACGCCGAGAAGGGCCTGGCCGAGGGGCCGTACAACCACATCATGGCGATCACCAAGCGGTGGCTCGACCCCGACGGCGACCCTAGCACCGACGACGGCATCGACGGCTGGCGCCTCGACGTGCCGGGCGACATCCCCCACCCCTTCTGGCGCGACTGGCGCAAGGTGGTGAAGGAAACCAAGCCGGACGCGTACATCACGGGCGAGATCTGGAACTGGGCCCAGCCGTGGCTCCAGGGCGACCAGTTCGATGCCGTCATGAACTACCAGTTCGCGATGACGGCCCAGGATTTCTTCGTCGACCGCGAGATCGAGCCCAGCGAGCTGGACAGCCGCGTGAACCAGCTGCTGACGGCCTACCCGCGCCCGATCACCTACGCCCAGCAGAACCTCTTTGACAGCCACGACACCGACCGCCTGGCGAGCATGTTCGTGAACCCCGGCCGGCCTTACGACGGGGCCAACCGCCCGCAGGACAACGCCGCCAACTTCGACCCGCCCTACTCCGACCGCAAGCCGACCGAGGAGGAGTGGACGCGCATGCTGCAGGCCATCACCTTCCAGCAGACGTTCGTCGGCGCCCCGATGACGTACTACGGCAACGAGGTGGGCATGTGGAGCCCCGACGACCCGAGCAACCGCCAGCCGATGGTCTGGATGGACAAGCTGCCTTACGAGGACGAGCGGATCACGTTCAATCACCGGGTGTTCGACCACTTCCAGCGGACCAAGGCCACGCGGGCCGCGTTCGAGGCGTTGCGGGTGGGCGAGTTCGAGACGATCCTGGTGGACGACGAGCGCGACGTGTATGGCTTTGTGCGTAAACACGATGACCAGGAGGTGTACGTCGTCGTCAATCGCTCGGCGAACCCGGTGACGGTGCAGGTGCCCGTGACGTACGGCGGTGCGCTGTTCGACTATCTCGATGAGAGCCAGGTCGAGCTGGTGCCGATGGACATCCACGAGCCGACAAGCCGGCCGACGGTGCGGGTCTTCGAGGGCGTCGAAGGCCTTTTGGCACAGGACGGCGTCGTCACGGTCGAGCTGGAGGCGTGGGACAGTGCGGTGCTGGCACCGGCCCGGTGAGTAAAATACGACGTTAGGCCTTGACTAATATGGCTTAGTTGCCAAGGCTGGAGGGCAAGTCGGCAGCCCTTTGGCCGCCTCCCGACCGCCTCGGCCGCCTGCCTGAGGCAGAGAAACGAGCGCAGTATGAGCGTCGTCAAAGCATTCCGCTATCTCCTGGGCCTGGCCGCCCTGCTGGTCATCGTCTGGAGCTTCGTGGATGTCGGCGCGCGGGTCGTCCGCGGGCAGGCCCAGGCCCGGCCGGTCGAGCTGACGATCCTGCACTGGGGCGACCCCGACGAGGAGAAGATCGTCCAGCGGCTGGTCGACCAGTTCGAGCAGGCCAACCCGCGCGTGAAGGTCAACCGGGTTCACGCCAACGACTACGACTCGAAGCTGAAGACGATGTTCGCCTCCGGCGACCCGCCTGACCTGTTCTACTTCAAGCCCGAGGCCGTGCCGGAGTTTGTGGAGATGAACCTCGTCCGCCCGATCGACGACCGGATGTCGCAGGCGGAGGTCGAGGCGTTCTTCCCCACGTTGCTGGACGTCTACCGGTACGACGGCCAGTCCACCGGCGCCGGACCGCTGTACGGCCTGCCCAAGGACTTCACCACGGCCGTCATGTACGTGAACGTGGACCTCTTCCAGCGGGCCGGCGTGCCCGTGCCCTACGACGGCTGGACGTGGGCCGAGTACGAGGAGGCCGTCGCCAAGATCACCGCCCTCTCCACGCCGAACGAGCGAATCTACGGCGGCATGCTCGACCTGTGGGACGCCACGCTGCGGAACATCATCTGGACGTACGGCGGCAAGTTCTTCGGCACCGACGACCAAGGCCGGCCGGACTTCACCGACGTTCGCCTGGACGAACCCGAGGCCCAAGAGGCGATGGAGATGGTCCGCCGGCTGCGGTTCGACAGCAAGACGGTCTTTAACAGCACGGGCCAGGCCAAGGACGGCGGGCAGGAGTTCGTGATGGGCCGCATCGGCGTCGTGGGGCCGATAGGCCGGTGGAAAGTGCCGGATTACCGCTCGATTACGGATTTCACCTTCGACGTGGTGCCGATGCCGTACGCGGTCGCGCCGGCCAGCCAGTTGTTCACCGTCGCCTGGGCGATCTCCGCCGAAAGCGAGCACCCGGAGGAGGCGGCCGAGCTGATGAAGTTCCTCGTCGGGCCTGAAGGCCAGGCCGAGGCGGCTTGGCTGGGCCTGGCCATTCCTTCGCTGCGTGAAGTCGCCTACTCCGACGACTTCCTTGCCCCGGGGCAGAAGCCGGTCAACGCCAAGGCCTTTCTCGACGCCATCGAGTTCTCGCGCATCCAGCAGTACCCCAGACAGGCGGAGTTCCGGGAGATCCTCAACCGGGTGCAGGAAGAGGCGCTCAGGTCGGGAAAGATCACGCCCGAACAGGCCGCCGCCGAGATCGATCGGCAATGGCGCAACGTGCTGGCAAGCCCTCTGAAGAAGGACCAGTACGCGCAGGTAAACTGGCCGGCCGTGGGCGGCGTGACGCTCGCGCTGCTCACCGCGGGCGTCACACTGTTATGGCTGAAGGCGCGTCGTGAAAAGCTGGGCGCGATCGACCGGCGGACGGAGCGCATCGGCTGGGCCTTCATCGCGCCGTGGGTCATCGGCTTCGCGGTGCTCACGGCCGGGCCGATGATCATGTCGCTGATCCTGGCCTTCAGCCGGTGGACCGCCATGACGCCGCTGGCCGAGGCCGAGTGGGTCGGCGGCGGGAACTTCGCGCACCTGTTCCGCTACGACGAGACGTTCTTTAAGAGCCTGTGGGTCACGGCCTATTTCGTGGTGGTGGCGGTGCCGGTCACGCAGGTGCTGGCGCTGGCGGTCGCGCTGCTCATGAACGCGAACGTTCGTGGCATTTCCCTCTTTCGCACGGTTTACTTCGTGCCGTCGGTGGTCAGCGGCGTGGCGTTGGCGACACTCTGGCTCAAGCTGTTCAACAACGACTACGGGCTGATCAACACCGTGGTGCTCGCGCCGCTGGCGTGGGTGGGCATTCCTGCACCCGACTGGTTCGGTAACGATGCCGGCTGGGCGGCCGTGCCGGCGTTCGTGGTCATGGGGCTGTGGGCCGTCGGCGGGGGCATGGTGATTTACCTGGCGGGGCTTAAGAACATCCCCACGAGCCTGTACGAAGCCGCCACGCTCGACGGTGCGGGCTTCTTCCACAAGCTCACGGCCGTCACACTGCCGATGCTCAGCCCGCTCATCTTCTTCAACGTCGTCATGGGCCTCATCGGCAGCTTCCAGATCTTCACGCAGGTGAAGGTCATGACCAACGGCGGCCCGGGCACCGACACGCTCTTTTACGTGCTGAACCTCTACCGCCAGGCGTTCGAGCTGCACAACATGGGCTACGCCAGCGCCATGGCGTGGATTCTGTTCGTCATCGTTCTCGTGCTCACCCTGCTCGTATTCCGCGGCAGCCGCGGGATGGTGCATTACGAGGGGCTCAAGGCCTGAGAGCACGCGAGATGCAACCACCAGCAAACGGCACCCTCCCATGACCAACACTGCCGCAACCTTCACGACCAAGATTCCCGAGGCGGCCAACATCGCCACCTCGCCGGAGCGTTACCGCAAGCCCTTCCCCTGGGGCAGCCTGGGCGTGTACGCCATGCTGCTGGCCGGGGCGGCCGTGCTCATCGTGCCGTTCCTCTGGATGACCGCCGCAAGCCTCGACACGCAGCAGAACGTCATCGGCGGCGAAATCGACTGGGCCATGCGCGACGCCCGCTGGAGCAACTACCCCGAGGCGCTGGCCCGGCTCGGCATGGCCGCCGACGTGAACGGCGACGGGCACGTGAGCCTCGGCGAGGCGATACGCGTGCGCTTCCCGGCGTTGTCCAACACGATCGTCGTGACGATGCTGTGCATCCTCGGGCAGGTGGTCAGCAGCAGCCTGGTGGGCTTCGGGTTCGCGCGGTTTCAGTTCCGCGGGCGGGGCATCATGTTCATGTTGATGCTCAGCACCATGATGCTGCCGTACCAGGTGACGATGATCCCGGTGTTCGTGCTGTTTCGCAGCCTGGGCATGATCGACACGTTCTGGCCGCTGATCATCCCGGCGTGGGTGGCCAGCCCGTTCTTCGCGTTCATGTTCCGCCAGTTCTTCGCGCAGGTGCCCGAGGAGCTGATGGAGGCCGCCCGCATCGACGGCGCAAGCAACCTGACCATCTACTGGCGGCTAATGCTGCCGCTCTCCACGCCCGTCATCGCGATCGTGGCGATCTACACCTTCATGACCACGTGGAACGACTTCCTCGCACCACTGATTTACCTCAACAGCCCGGAAAACCGCACGCTGGCGTTGGCACTCAACGCCTTCAACGGCCAGTACGGCATCCGCGACGCGCACCTTCTCATGGCCGCCAGTGCCGTGACCATGCTGCCTTGCATCCTGCTCTTCTTCGCGGCGCAGAAATACTTCATCGACACCGGGTCACAAACCGGCCTGAAATAGCCGGCGAGCATCGACCCACAGCACACGTGCTGCCACGCTTGTACTTAATGCCGAGCGGCCACCTGGCGGCTTTACTCTCGGATCGACTTGTAAAAGTTGATCAGGCCGTTCGTTGAGGCGTCGTGCGTGGTGACCTCTTCCTTCCCGGCCAGTTCCGGCAGAATCTTCTTGGCGAGCTGCTTGCCGAGTTCCACGCCCATCTGGTCGAAGCTGTTCACGTTCCAGATCACGCCCTGCGTGAAGATCTTGTGCTCGTACATCGCCACCAGCATGCCCAGCGTGTGCGGTGTAAGCTGCTTGAACATGATGCTGGTGCTCGGCCGGTTGCCGCCGAAGACCTTGTGCGGAATCAGCGCCTCCAGAGCCTCGCCGGTCATGCCGTCGTCTTCGAGTTCGGCCCGCACCTGCTTGCGGGTCTTGCCGGTCATCAGCGCTTCGGTCTGCGCGAAGAAGTTGGAGAGCAGAATCTGGTGGTGGTCCCCCGCCGGGTTGTGGCTCACGGCCGGGGCCAGGAAATCACAGGGCACAAGCTTCGTGCCCTGGTGCAGCAACTGGTAGAAGCTGTGCTGGGCGTTGGTACCGGGCTCACCCCAGATGACCGGCCCGGTTTCATAGTCCACCGGGTTGCCTTCGCGGTCCACCCGCTTGCCGTTGCTCTCCATGTCGCCCTGCTGGAAGTAGGCGGAGAAGCGGTTCATGTACTGGTCGTACGGCAGGATCGCATGGCTCTCGCAGCCGAAGAAGTTGTTGTACCAGATGCCCAATAGCGCCAGCACGACCGGGATGTTCTGCTCAGGCGGCTGCTGGCGGAAGTGCTCGTCCATCCGGTGCGCGCCGGCGAGCAGTTCCTCGAACCTGTCGAAGCCGACGAACAGTGCGATCGGCAGCCCAATGGCACTCCACAAGCTGTACCGCCCGCCGACCCAGTCGAAGAACTCGAACATGTTCTTCGTGTCGATGCCGAACGCCGCGACCTTCTCGGCATTGGTGCTGGCGGCCACGAAGTGCTTCTCCACGGCCGCGGCGTCGCCGAGTTTCTCCACGAGCCAGTCCTTGGCGGTGTTGGCGTTGGCGAGCGTCTCCTGCGTAGTGAATGTCTTGGACGCAACCACGAAGAGGGCCGTCTCGGCGTCCAGCTTCTTCAGGGCTTCGGTGATGTCCGACGCGTCGACGTTGCTGACGAAGTGCACGCGGAGTTTTTTGTCGTCGCCGTAAGCACGCAGCGCATTGCAGACCATCTCCGGGCCCAGGTGGCTGCCGCCGATGCCGATGTTCACGACGTCGGTAATCGCCTTTCCCGTATGCCCCACGTGCCGGCCTTCACGCACGTCGTTCACGAACGTCCGCATGCGGTCGAGCACGGCGTTGACGTCGGGCATCACGTTCTGGCCGTCCACCTCGATCGCCCGGTCGCTCCGGTTGCGCAGGGCCACGTGCAGCACAGACCGGCCCTCGGTGAGGTTGATCTTCTCGCCGGCGAACATGCGCCTGGTCATCTCCGGCACGCAGCACTCTTTGGCGAGGGCGACGAGGAGATTGAGCGTCTTGGCGTTGATGCGGTTCTTGGAGAAGTCGACGAGGAAGTCGTCGATGGAGAGGTGGAAGCGGTCGAACCGCTTAGGGTCCTCCTGGAACATGTCGAACAGGTGTTCGTCGACGATTTCCTCGTAATGGCGCTCCAGGGCGCTCCACGCATCGGTTTTGGTAGGGTTGGGCATGGTGGTGTTGGTCGGCACTCGGCCGCGCACAGGAAACAACAACCGGGCGGCGAATGCAATGC
Source organism: Phycisphaerae bacterium (assembly GCA_050329715.1). GTDB lineage: Bacteria > Planctomycetota > Phycisphaerae > Tepidisphaerales > Tepidisphaeraceae > DAIOTR01. Next base: position 62,261 of record JBHJOM010000014.1, on the reverse strand, counting down.
GGCAATTCAAACTCGGGGCGTCACGCCGCCACCCCGGCCTCACCCGGCGGCGCTTGAAAGCACCCGGTGGATGCGGTACACGACTGCCGCGGCGCAGCGGCCAGTAACCCGGAAGCCCACATGAGCCAGGAACACCCCACGTCGCAGGAAATCGAGCCGGAAGGCGACTCCGCCGCCCCGCCGTCGGCCGAAAACCCCCACGCCGACAATCCCGCAACGGACGCCGAGCCCGTGCCCGTCGAGCCGCTCGACGCAGACGACGAGTCCGAACCCGAGCCTGACGCTGAGGCCGCCGACGCTGCTGAGGCCGCCGACGCAGCCCCCCAGCCCGCCGACCTGCCCGCCCTCGAGGCGATGCTCTTCAGCACGCACCACCCGCTGACCGCCGGACGGCTCGCCGAGCTGCTGGGCCTGCCCACTACCAAGCCCGTCCGCGACGCCGTCAAGGCCCTCAACGCCGAGTACAAAGCAACCGGCCGCTGTTTCCGAATCGAGCAGGTGGCCGGCGGCTACCAGATGCTCACCCTCCCGGACTTCGGCGAGTTGCTCAAGAAACTCCACGCCAGGGAGGAGGACGCCAGGCTCTCCAAGGCCGCCATCGAGACGCTGACGATCGTCGCCTACCGCCAACCGGTGCTGCGGGCGGACGTCGAGGCGGTTCGAGGCGTCTCCTGCGGCGAAACGATCCGCACCCTCATGGAAAAGCGGCTGGTGAAAATCTCCGGCCGGGCCGAACTGCCCGGCCGACCGATCCTCTACGGCACCACGAAACGCTTCCTCGAGGTCTTCGGCCTGAACAACCTCAAGGAACTCCCCCAGCCGCAGAAGTGACCCCGGACGTAGCGACGCCGGGCGTATCGGGTATCTTCGCCGGCCTGCCATGAGTCGTACGCTGTTCTGGTACATCTTCAAGGACCTGCTGAAGGTCTTCCTGCTCACCGGCGGGGTGCTGACGGGCATCATGTCGTTCGGCGGGCTGCTCAAGCCGCTGACGAAGTACGGGCTGGACGCTTCGCAGGTCGGGCAGATGCTCGCCTACTTCACCCCGGCCATGCTCACCTACAGCCTGCCGGTGTCGGCGCTGTTCGCCACGACGTTCGTCTTCGGCCGCCTCGCCGCGGACAACGAGATCACCGCGTGCCGGGCTGCGGGCATCAGCTTCCCGATGCTGACGTTCCCCGCCGTGATCATGGGGCTGCTCATCTCGCTCGTCAGTGTGCTGCTGCTCTGCTTCGTGGTTCCGGCGGCCATTCTCCGGGCGGAGCGGGTCATCTACGCCAACCTGGGCAGCCTCGTCACGCACTCCATCGAGCGCAGCAACAAGATCAGCTTCGACGCGGGCGTCGCGCCCGTCACCATCTTCGCCGGGACCGCCTTCCAGCCGGCCGTGACCGAGCCGCCCCCGCCCGGCAAGGACCGCCAGGTGGTGGCGATGCAGAACGTCTCCATCATCACCTACGACCGCACGAACCCGGACCTGCCCGTGCCCGGCGAGATCTACACCGCCCGCGAGGCCGTCGTCTGGCTCACACGCCCCCTCGAAGACGACTACAGCAACGTCGAGATGAGCGTACAGCTCACCGACGGCAGTATGTTTCCCCGCACCGTCACCGGCACCCGCGGCGACGCCCTGATCGTGGACATCGGCGCGACGCAATTCGGCCCGTACGAGGTCGAATCGCCACTGCGAGAAAATACGAAGTTCCTGGACATCCGCCGGCTGCAGGAAGTCAAGCAGGACCCGACGGAGTCGGCCCGCGTCTCCCGGCACGCCAGCCGGCTGGTGCGCGAGCGGCAACGCGAGGCGTTCATCGCGGGGCTGCTGGAGCGGGTGCAGAACGAAGGGCAGATTGTGCTGGAGGCGGCCGGCGGCACCATCTGGCGACTGGACCTGCTGGGCGCCGACGCAGAGCAGTACGGCAGCCGCCTCTTCGCCCGCCTGCCCGACGACGCCCCGCCCATGCTCGTGATGCAGGACAAACCCGGGCAGGCCCCAACCATCATCGAGGCCCGCCAGCTCTCCCTCGCCGCCGCGGCGGACCCAGAGTTCGGCCGCATCTACCTGAACCTTTCCCTCGTCGATACTGTCGTCCGCGACGGCGGCGGGGAGCCCTACGCCCGGCGCAACCCCGTTTATACCCTCAGCGTGGACATGCCCGCCGACGTGCTCGAACTCGAAGGCATGAGCCTCGAAGCCCTCTACGGCCACCCTGGCATCGCCCCCGGCGACAAACGGACCCTCCGCCGCAATGAGTACAAGACGCTCAACAGCGTCATCGGTGAGATCCACAGCCGGGCCAGCTTTTCGGTCAGTTGTCTGGTGCTGACGGTCGTCGGGTCAATGCTGGGAATGATGTTCCGCAGCGGGAACTTCCTTTCTGCGTTCGCCGTCAGTTCGGTGCCGGCGCTGCTGACGGTCATGCTCATCGTGACGGGCCAGCACGCCTGCGAGGACGTCTATGTGCTGCCGAACGGTGACGTGAAGAACGTCGTGCCGCAGGGGCTGGCGCTGATCTGGGGCGGCAATGCCGTCGTCGCAATGGCCGGGGCCGCGATGCTCTGGAGGCTCGCCCGCCGCTGATTCTTTCTCCCCGTCCGATGCGCATCCTCGACCGATACATCCTGGCCATGTTCATCCGCAACTACGCGATCAGCTTCGGCGTGTTGATCGGGCTGTACATCGTCATGGACATGGTCTTCAACTTCGACGAGTTCGTCGTTACGGAGCAGGAGGCCGAGGGAAACCCGATCCTCGCGACGCTCACGGCCATCGGGGAGTACTACTTCTACCAGTCGTTCATGATCTTCGGGCAGTTGGCCGGCATCATCCCGGTGGTGGCGGCGGCGTTCACGCTGCTACGGCTCTCGCGGTTCAACGAGACCGTCGCCGTGATGGCCGCCGGCGTGCCGCTGCTGAGGCTTGCCGCCCCGATTATCGTCGCCAGCGTCATCCTGAACCTCGTCCTGCTGCCAGTGAACCAGGAGCTGCTGATCCCGCAGATCCGCACCGAGCTGACCCGCGACCGGGGCAAGGAACTCGTGACGGGCGTCACGATCGAGGCCATGCGCGTGAAGGACAACGACCTGCTCTTCGCCGCGGAGTACCGCCCTGCCACCGAGCAGACGCCGCCGACCATCCTGCGCCTGACAGTCGTAGAGCGAGACGAGGCCGGGCGTCGCACCGCCCAGGTCGTTGCCGAGGAGGCCGTCTGGAACGAGGCCGAGGCCCGCTGGTACCTGCGCGACGGCCTGCGCATCGGGGCGGCCGGCTCTCCCGAACAACGCCAGCTTCCCGAGACTGTGCTGGCCACCTACGACGGCGGCACGCCGGAGCAGATTGCGCTTTTTGAGTCCGACCAGTATGTCGAGTTCCTCTCCACCGCACGCATCAACGAAATGCTCGCCGCGGACTTGAGCTACGGCGCACCGGCGCTGCTGCGTGAGAAGCACTTTCGCCTCTCGCGGCTGGTACTGAACATCGTACTGGTGTTGCTGGCGATTCCGACGGTGCTGGTGCGCGACCCGGGGCAGCTCAAGAGTGCCTCGTTCCTGTGCCTGGGCATGGTGGGCGGTGCGATGGGCACGGCGTTCATGGGGCAGATCATGGCGGGAACGCCGCCGCCGTCGTTCCTGGCCGGGGACTTCTGGCAACAGAGCTGGCCGGCCGTGGTGAGCTGGATGCCGATCTTCCTCTACGGCCCCGTGGCCGTGGTGATGCTCGACCGCGTCAAGAGCTGAACTGCGGCACCCGGTAGCCGGCACCCGGTAGCCGGTACCGGGTAGTCGCTATCCGGCGGGCACTAGAAACTCGCCTGCTGCGCGGTATCGTCGCCGCCCGAATGACATCGGCTTCAACAACCCCCTGCCGCGTCGCGTTGCTCGGTGCCGGCGTCGTCGGTCGCGGCGTCATCCGCGTGCTGGACAAGCAGCGCGACCTCCTGGCCGCCCGCATGGGTAAACGCTTCGAGCTGCGGCACGTCGCCTGCCGGGACCCGGCCCGCCACCAGGACCTGGCGCACCTGGTCCCGCTCACCACCGACGCCCACGCCGCCGTGACCGACCCGGAGGTGGACGTCGTCATCGAGCTCATCGGCGGCACGACCACGGCCGGGGAGCTGATCCGGGCCGCGCTGGCGCACGGCAAGCACGTGGTAACCGCGAACAAGAGCCTGCTGGCCGCCGACGCCGCCGGCATCCTCTCACTCGCCCGGGAGCACGGGCGGTGCGTCGCCTTCGAGGCCTCCTGCGGCGGCGGCATGCCCATCATCAACGCCCTGCAGAAAGGGCTTGTCGCCAACCGCCTGCACGCGATGGTGGGCATCCTCAACGGCACGTGCAACTTCATCCTGACGAAGATGACCCGCCAGAAAATGGGCTACGACGAGGCGCTCAAGCTCGCCCAGGAAGCCGGCTTCGCCGAGGCCGACCCGACGCTGGACGTCTCCGGCCGCGACGCGGCACAGAAGCTGGCGATCCTGGCGACGCTCGCCTTCGACGCCGCCGCCGCCGAGGGTGATGTTTATTGCGAAGGTATCGATACCCTCGAAGCCGACGACGTCACTACCGCCGGCGAACTGGGGTACGTCATCAAGCTCCTGGCCATCGGCGAGCGGACGCTCGATGAGAAGCTCTCGCTCCGCGTCCACCCGACGCTCGTCCCGGCCGGCAACGTCCTGGCGGACGTGGCCGACAGCTTCAACGCCATCAGCGTCTTCGGCGACGCACTGGGGCACGCCCTGTTTTACGCCCGCGGCGCGGGGCAGATGCCGACGGCTTCGGCGGTCGTCGCGGACCTGATCGGCGTCGCCATGGGCACCACGCCGCTGGCTTTTGAGACGCTGCGCATTTTCCACGACTCGGTGCCGCGGGCCGACGTGTTGCCCGTCGAGCAGTTGCAGACGCGCTACTACCTGCGGATTGAAGCCCGCGACGTGCCGGGCGTCATGGCGCGTATCACGGACGCCCTTGGCCGCAACGGCATCAGCCTCTCGGCGGTGCTTCAGCACGAGGTGGCCGGGGCGGACGGGTTCGTGCCCGTGGTGGTGACGACACACCTGGCCCGCGAAGGCTCGATGCGCCAGGCGGTCCGGGAGATCAACGCGCTACCGGTTGTGCGTCGGCCGGCCGTGCTGTTGCGCATCCTCGACATGCCCGCCGAGGCCGCCCAACAATAGCCCGATGAGCGACCCGCCCCCCCTGCACATCAACCCCCAGACCGACGACCATGCCCGCGACGCCCTGCTGCAGTTGGGCTACCACCCGGCCGAGGTGCTCGCCTGGCGGCTGCCACTCTACCGGCACGACCTGGCCTGGCACCTGGACCTGGTGCGGTGCGAGGACGGCGTGCTGAGCAACGCCGCCCCGCCCATGGAGACCGACACCGCCCGCGACCTCTTCGCCCGGCTCGAGGCCGGCCTGCAACTGCCCGACTTCGGCTATCACGCCTGTGGCGGGTCGTTCGGCGTGCTGAGCTACACCGGCGGGTGGCCCTTCGACCTGAAGACGACCGACCCGCGCACCCACTTGGGCCGGCCCGAGGCCGCCGGCCGGCCGAAGGGAGCAGGCGACGAGGTGATGCGCGAGCTGATTGAAACCAGCCAGCGTGTCTTCGCCACGACGGTGGTCGTGTCGCAGGCTTGGGTCTGGGGCCGGCTTACGCCCGGCGTGCTTCGACCGCTGAATCGCGACGTGGTCGTGACGACGACGAGCCAACCCGCCGCCGAGGCCGCCCGTGCCGCCGGGGCCCGTGTACTGGGTGCGTGAGCTTCGACCGACTCTCATTCAGGCGGCACAACCGGCAGGATCGGGAGGCCTTATGCACAATCCGGGCGAGGGTCGTCCAATTTAGACTTGGAATTGCGATCGCGCTTCATCGGCCGATGTCTGCATCCGATGTCATGGGGGTAATGCGTTCATCCCTTCGTCATCATCGCCGCGGCAGCACCATGCTGTTTACCACCTCGGTGATGGTGATTTTGGCCGGCGTCCTGAGTCTTGCAGTCGACTATGGCCGGCTCCTGATAGTGGATGCCGACCTGCAGACCGCCAGCGACGCCGCGGCCCGCTATGCGGCCGGCGGCATCGGCAACGGCACCGCCGAAACGATGGCCCGGCAGGTGATGATCGACAACGGCATCGACCCGGACGCTTTAGCGCAGTTTTCGGTGACCATCGGGCAGTGGGATGCCGCCTCGGGCAGTTTTTCCACCGGCGGCGAGGCCAACGCCGTCCGCGTCGTGGCCCGCAGGAGCCTTGACCTTCTGCTCGGCGGCCTGGTCGGCCGGACGCAGGTCGAGGCGAGCAGCAGCTCGATCGTGCTGGCGGCACCGACCTCGGCCGGGGGCTACCCTTACGGCATCGTCAGCCTCGAAAGCATGAACCTCAACGGCACCGTCGATTTCGATGCCTACGACTCGTCCAAGAGCAACTCGGTCGTCGCCAAGGGCCACGCCGCCACCAACGGCCACGTCTACATGAACAGCGGCGTCGAGATCCACGGCAACCTCTAAATGCGGCCGGGGCGCTCGCTGGTCAAGAACAACTCCCCTGGTATCCGCTCGCCGGGGAGCCGAAAGACGCTGGAGAGCAACCTCAGCTTCGACAACCCGCCTTGGCCCTCGGGTGCCATCAACATGGGCAACTACAACGGCCCGAGCGGCAAGCAGGGCAACTTCGGACCCGGCGAATACTACTTCCAGAACTTCAACCTGCCTTCAGGCAAAACCCTGCACCTGAACGGGCCTGTCACCTTTCACATCAATGGCAACTGCAGCATCGACGGCATCGTGAACACGCACCAGAAGAAGCCGGCCAACCTCAAAATCCGCATGCTGGCCTCGGCCGGCGTAAACTTCAACGGCGGCAATGAACGGAGCATCTACGCCGACATCTACGCCCCGCGTAGCCCCATGAATGTCAACGGCAACGTCAACCTCTACGGAGCGTTCATCGTCAAGCAGTTGAACCTCTCCAGCGGGGCGGACATCACCATCGACCTGAACCTGGTCGCCGAAGACGGCGACTCCCTCGACGGCAAAGGCGGCAGCCATAGTGCGGACGGCTCATCCGCCGGCTCGGGTGGCGAGCCCGGTTCCATAACACTTGTTCGATAGCCTTTCATCATGCGTGCAGACCAGCCAACCAACCCGAAGCCCGAGCACCACGGCATGGCACTCGTCTGGACGCTCACGTTCATGACCGTACTGGCCGGGGCCCTGTGCCTGGCGGTGGACGTGGGCGAGCGGGTGCTCGTCAAGTCGCAGCTTCAGCAGGCCGCCGACGCCGCAGCCATGGCCGCCGCGGGCGCGACGCGTTACGGCTGGCCGACGGCACGTCAGGAGGCGATCGACATCGCCGGCCAGAACAGTGTCAACGGTGCATTGCTGAACCTGGCCCCCGACGACGTGGAGTTCGGGCTCTGGAACCCGGACACGCGTACGTTCACGCCACTGACCGACCGCTTCAACTCCGCCACGGCCGTGCGGGTGACGGTCCGCACCTCGGAGGGCAGCGGCAGCGGGCTCAAGGCGCCGATGGCTTCGATGCTCGGTTTCGAGAAGCCGACCGTCACCGCCTCGGCCGTCGCGACGGTCGGCAAGCTGATCCAACCCACCATGCCCGCACTGGCCTGCCCGTGGCTGGCGGGCATGCCCAACGGCAGCAAGGTCACCGGGTATGACGGCAGCCCGAAGAACACAATCGCGCCGGACAGCAGCCCCGTTCACATCACCGACCTGCCCATCATTCCCGGTGCCACCCTCCGCTTCCGTGACACCAACGGCGTCACCGGCGACTACGGCACCGGGAACAACTACGGCCTCGACGGCAGCCTCACCTGGATGGTCAAACAGCGCAGAGACAACGGCATCAACGCCACCACCGCACCTATCGGCTCGCTGGTGGGCATCTTCCTGGACGACCGCCGCCCGGACACCTGGGGTTCGGCACCCGAGGGCAAGTTCGACACCAAGAACAGTCGGAACTTCAAGAAGCTAAGCCCGCGACTCAAACAGGTCTTCTTCATCGGCGACGGCATGGACGACGACGGCAACCTGCAGGAGTTTGAAGTGCCGCAAGGCGCAACCCGCCTCTACCTGGGCATCATGGACGAAAAAGGGTGGTGGTGGGACAACTTCGGCGAGATCCAGACGACGCTCTTCGACGCCAATGCGACGCTGGTGAAGTAACACCCTGCCGCCGGGGAACGGCCTCGTCACCCGGCGACTCCCGGCCGGGGCTCACCTCTGCTTTTCGAGCAGCACCAACTGGTTCGGCAGCGGGTCCTCCTCGATCTCCCACGGGGTGGCGTGCACGCGGTCCTCGGCCATGTGGTTCTTGTAGATGTCGATGGGGTAGCTCGCGGCGTGCACGTCGTCGTGCTTCACCATGGCCGTCGCCTGAATTTTACTGTAATCGACCTTCCCGAAGCCCTGGTTCCCCTCGGACCAGTCCCACCGCGTCGTGCGGACCCAGCCGGCCGTTTCGAACACAACGTCCAGCACCTGGGTCTCCGGGTTGTCCTTCAGCCACTTCTCTTTGGCGATGACGCGAAGCTGTTCGACGTCCGGCCCGCGGTACTGGGCACTCGGCCAGGGGTTGTTCCGGATGATGTCGTCGCGGAGCGTCGCCTTGGCCTCATCGATGCGGGCGGCGAGTGCGTCCAGTTGCGTGCCCGTAGCCTCGCCGGCCGCCGGATCGATCGCCGAAAGCAGCGCCTGCCGGTGGCGGGCAAACCCCATCTGCTGCGCGATGCCGCCGTCGGCACCGAAGAAGAGCGGCCGCTTCTCCTCGATGCCGGTTCTCACGAGCCGCTCGACGTTCGTTACGTCCTGCGCGATGCGTTCTGGCAATGCCACCCGTTGGGCTTCGACGAAAGCTTCAAACTGCTCGATCCTCCCGGAGATGCCGCGGAGCCACGTGGCCATCTGCCGGCGGTTCGCCTCGTTCGGGTTCTGCGCGACCCAGCCACCCCACCGGGCTTCCATGGTGGCCAACTCCTGCTTCACGGGCTCGAGTTGCTTCACCATCGCGATGAAGTCGTCCGGCAGTTCATCGAACAGGAACTGAGGGTTCCCCAGCGACCTCCACCACGTCTGCAGTTTGTCGGCGTCGGCCGCGTAGGCCTGCTGCAGGGCCGCCTCGTCTGCCGCCGCCTGGCCCGCACCGGCGTTGGCGAGATTCACCGTCCGGTTGATGGTCGCGGCGGTCGCGTCCGCTTCGGCGACGGCCGCGGCGACGTCCGGGTGGCCCGCCGGCAGAGCCGCCAGTTGATCGCGGGCGAACTGAAGCTTGCGAGCGGCGTCTTCGAGCAGCGGCTTGATCTGCCGGATCGAATCCGCGGTGATGCCGGCTTCGGCAATCTCAAGCGCCTTCTGTGCCTGCGGGGCGGCCTGGCGGAGGTTGAACTGCGCGCCCTTGAGGGCCTCCACCTGTTGGTAGCCGAGTCTGGCGGCGGGCTCGCCCGGCTGGGCGGGCGATGCCGGGGCCGCCGGTGTTGCCGGCGTGCTCGGCGGCTTGGGCGTGGCGGGGGTAGTGGGGGTAGCCGGTGCCGCCGGGTTGGCCGGTGCGGTGTCCGGCAGTGCCCGTGCCGCCTCGCCGGCGGCCGATACGCGGGCCACCAGCGCGTTGTAGCGTGCCACAGCGGCCTGGGCCGAGGCGTCACCACCCGGCAGCGAGCCAAGCCGGATGTTGATCAGGCGCATCTCACGCGTGGCGTTGTTGAGCTCCCGGACGAAGTCCCCGGCCTGCGGGCGCGTGGCCGAGGGCAACGCCGCCTCGACGGCCGCGACTTTCGCCTCCACCGCGTCGAGTCTCTGCACCGCCTCGTCAAGGACACGCTTCTGTCCGTCGCTGAGCTGCGCCGCCTGTACCAAGTTCGCGCCGCCGGCAATGACGCAGACGCCGGCGAGCAAGCCCCCCGCGACCGACAGCCCGCCGACGGAAAGACCGCCGACCGACAGACTGGCGGACGGCAGTAGAACCAGTAACTTCCAAAAACGTGCAGTCTGCATGGCAGTTCCTCGGGAAAGTGGTTGGTGCGGTGTTAACCGTTTCCACAAGGTCATGCAACCTGCCCTGAACCGGGCTGGTACGTTTTCGTGGGTCAAAAGGCGGGTTTGGGCCGTTTGTACCGGTTGGCTGTCGCGCCAGGAGGAGATGCTGTCGAACACCCGAACCGCCGGCTAACATGGGGCCATGCCCGGCTTCACCCACCTGCACGTTCATACGCACTACTCGATGCTCGACGGGGCCTGCCGCATCAAGGACCTGGTCAGCCGCACAAAGCAACTGGGGATGGACTCGCTGGCGATCAGCGACCACGGGTGCATGTACGGCGTGATCGAGTTCTATACGGAGTGCCTTGCCGCGGGCATCAAGCCGCTGCTGGGCATGGAGGCCTACATGGCCCCCGGCGACCGGCGCGACCGCACCAACCTCGGCGGCGAGACTAAGAACGCCTACCACCTCCTGCTGATCGCCCAGAACCTGGAGGGGTACCGCAACCTCATCAAGCTCAGCAGCATCGCCTACCGCGAGGGGTTCTATTACAAGCCGCGCATCGACAAAGAGATCCTCCGGGCACACAGCCGCGGGCTCATCGCCACCAGCGCATGCCTCGGCGGCGAGTTGGCAAACGCACTGGCCCCCAACACCGAGGCCGCGACGAAGCGCGCCCACCTGGTGGCGCAGGAGCACGTCGAGATCTTCGGCCCCGAGCGGTTTTTCATTGAGGTACAGCAGAACCGCATCGACCTGCAGGACCGGCTGAACCCGGAGCTGGCCGAGATCGCAAAGAAGGTCGGCGTGGGCGTCGTCGGCACGAATGACGTGCACTTCCTGAAGCAGGACGACCACTACGCCCACGACTGCCTCTGCTGCATCAGCATGCAGAAGCTCGTAGGCGAAGAAGGCCGGATGACGTACCCCACCGAGCTTTACCTGAAGAGCCCCGAGCAGATGGTGCAGGAGTTCGCCGGGTTCGACGGCGCGGCCGAGAACACCCAACGCATCGCCGCGATGTGCGACGTGGAGCTGGACTTCAGCAAGACCTACGCCCCGGTCTACAAGGTACCGGAGCCCTTCCGTAGCATGGGCTTCCAGCCCGTCAAAGAAAACGAAGAAGCTTCAGATGGGCTGCAAGCCCGTGCTACGGCTAAAAGCATGTCCGCCGACGAGGCCTACCTCCGCCACCTGTGCGAGGAGGGCTTCGAGTGGCGGTACGGCACGCGCGAGGTCTCGACGGAGATCCGCGAGCGGCTCGAAAAGGAGATCACCGTCATCGCCTCGAAGGGCTTTTGCAGCTACTTCCTCATCGTCTGGGATTTCTGCAATTACGCCCGCAGCCAGAACATCCCGGTCGGTGCACGTGGCTCGGGCGTCGGCACAATGGTGGGCTACCTGCTGGGCCTGTGCAACGTGGACCCGCTGCGGTTCGGCCTGCTGTTCGAGCGGTTCATGGACCCGAGCCGCAACGAGTTTCCGGATATCGACATCGACATCTGTCAGGACGGCCGCCAGGCTGTCATCGAGTACGTCCGCCAGAAGTACGGCCACGTCGCGCAGATCATCACGTTCGGCACGCTCGCGGCGAAGGCGGCAGTGAAGGACGTCGGCCGGGTGCTGGGCATGAACGTCGCCGAGCGCGACGCGATCGCCAAGCTCATCCCCGGCGTGCCGGGCATGACGCTCGACAAGGCCATGTCCCAGGTGCCGGACCTGAAGAAGCTCTACGAAGCCGACAGCAACGTCCGCCACGTCATCGACACGGCCAAGAAGCTGGAGGGCCTCTGCCGAAACGCCGGCACGCACGCCGCGGGCGTCATCATCGCCGACCAGCCGCTGGACGAGCTCATCCCGCTGTGCCGGGATAAGGACGACAACGTCCTGACGCAGTTCGAGGGCCCGACGGCCGAGAAGTGCGGCCTGCTGAAGATGGACTTCCTGGGCCTGCGCACCCTGTCGGTCCTCTACAAGTCCATTGACCTGGTGAAGAAGACCAAGGGCATCGAAATCGACATCGAAGCCATTGACTATGGCGACGAAAAGGTGCTGGCCACCTTCTGCCGGGGCGAAACCAAGGGCATCTTCCAGTTCGAGTCCGGCGGCATGCAGGACCTCCTGATGAAGATGAAGCCCGACCGGCTGGAAGACCTCATCGCCGCCAACGCCCTCTACCGCCCGGGACCCATGGAGCTGATCCCGGCCTACTGCGCCCGCAAGCACGGCCGCGATGAAGTGCCCAGGGTCCACCCGCTTATGGACGAGGTGCTTGAAGAGACCTACGGCATCATGGTCTACCAGGAGCAGGTCATGAAGATCTTCAACGCGCTCGGCGGCATCGAGCTGGCCAGCGCGTACAAGCTGATCAAGGCGATCAGCAAGAAGAAGGCCGATATCATCGAGAAGTTCAAGCCGCAGTTCCTCGACGGCTGCGTGGAACGAGGCTTGGAGAAGAAGCAGGGGCAGGAGATCTTCGACCTGATCCTGAAGTTCGGCGGCTACGGCTTCAACAAGAGCCACTCAACACGCTACGCCATGGTCGCCTTTCAAACAGCCTACATGAAGACCTACCACCCGGTGGAGTACATGGCCGCCCTGCTGACGTACGAAATGGGGAACACCGAGAAGGTCGTCGAGTACATCGAAGAATGCCGCCGCATGACCCTGCTGGACGGCAGCACGGGCATCCAGGTCCTCCCGCCGGACGTGAACGCGTCAGGCAAGGACTTTACGCCGGTGTATGAGGGATCAAGGGATCGAGGGATCAAGGGATCAAGGGATCAAGGGGCGAATGCATCTTCCCCTCGATCCCTCGATCCCTCACTCCCTCGATCCCTTCCCCAGGGCGTTATCCGCTTCGGCCTGTGCGCCATCCGCGGCGTCGGGGAGAAGGCGGTCGAGCACATCATTGAGAACCGCGCCAAGGCCGGGGATTACGGCAGCATCTTCGACTTTTGCGAACGCAACGACCTTCGCACCGTGCAGCGCTCCACGCTGGAAGCGCTCGTCAAGAGCGGCGCATTCGCCGGAACCGGCGGCAACCGGGCGGCCCTCGTGCAGGCGATGGAGCGGGCCTACGAAGTCGGCCAGCAACATCAGGAGGACGCCCGCGCGGGGCAGATGAACTTCTTCTCCGGCCCGGCCACCACCACCCCACGCCCGCCCGAGGCCCTGCCGGACGTGCCGGAGTTCGAACGCCAAGACCTGCTCCAGTTCGAGAAGGACCTCCTGGGCTTCTACGTCACCAGCCACCCGTTGCTGGAGCACGAGGATAGTGTGCTGGCGTACACCACCCACTCCACGAAGGAGTGCAACCACCTGGTCGAGGGCCAGGAAGTGACCATCGGCTGCATGATCACCCGGGTGAAGCGGAGCATGACCAAGAAAGGCCGCTCGGCCGGCATGCACATGGCCTGGTGCACCTTCGAGGACCTTGAAGGCCAGATCGAAGGCGTCGCCTTTGCCGAGACACTCGAAGCGATCGAGAAGGAGTTCCCCGGCATCGTCGCGACGGACCGCGTGGTCTTCGTGCAGGGGAAGGTGGATCGCAAACGCGAGACGCCGAGCCTGGTCATCAACCGCATCATGCCGGTGGAGGAGGCCGCGAAGAAGCTCACGACGGCCGTGGTCATCCGCCTCGATTCCGTCAGCCACACGCCCGAGAAGCTCACTGAGATCAAGCCGCTGCTGCAAGGCCACCGCGGCGGGACGGAGGTCTACTGCCAGCTCGCGGCCGCGAACCGCAAAGTCACCCTCCGCCTCGGCCGGGACTACTACGTGCGGCCCGACGACGACCTGCTGCGGCAGATCGAGGCCGTCCTGGGCGAGGGCAGCATCGAGCGTGTCGGCCTGGGGACCAAACGCCAGCGGCAGAAGCAGGAACGCATGTTCGATGAAGAGGCCCCCGAGGCAGACGCGATGCCGCAGCTCGCCCCCGCCGCCGCCGAGCTGGACGATACCGACGATTGAAGCCCCACTGCGCGTCCTGAAGGCAGCCGCCGTGTCGCACCTTGCGGCCGAACCGCCGTTGCCTACCATCGCGGCCAGTCCTCAACCTTCGGAGAAACTCATGGCAGGTAACGCAGTCATCGGTCAGTCGGGCGGGCCCACCGCCGTCATCAACCAGTCCCTCGTCGGCGTCATCCAGGCGTTCAAGACGCACGGCCACATTGACAAGCTGCTGGGCGCACGCCACGGCGTCCGCGGCATGATCAACGAAGACTTCATCGACCTCTCCAACACCCCCGACGAGCTGCTGGAACGCATCGCCCTCACCCCCGCCGCCGCCCTGGGCAGCACGCGCGACAAGCCGGACGCCGACTACTGCCGCAAGATCTTCGAGGTGCTCAAGAAGAACGACGTGAAGTACTTCTTCTACATCGGCGGCAACGACTCGTGCGACACCGCCCGCATCTGCAACGACCTGGCCAAAGAGGAAGGCTACGAGCTGCACGTCTTCCACATCCCCAAGACCATCGACAACGACCTGCGCGTGCACGACCACACGCCCGGCTACGGCTCTGCGGCGAAGTTCGTCGCCTCGGCGATCATGGGGGACAACCGGGACAACGCCAGCCTGCCCGGCATCAAGGTGGACATCATCATGGGCCGGCACGCCGGCTTCCTGACGGCCGCGGCCGCCCTGGGCCGCCAGCACCCCGAGGACGGCCCGCACCTGATCTACGTGCCTGAGACGCCCGTCACCGAGGAGCAGATCCTGGCGGACGTGGACAAGGTTTACGCCAAGCACGGCCGGTGCCTGTTGGCCGTCTCCGAGGGCGTCGGCACGCCCGACGGCAAAACCTTCGCCGAGAAAATGAGCGAAAACCTGGAGCGCGACGCGCACGGGAACATCCAGCTCTCAGGCACCGGCGCGCTGGGCGACTACTTCGCCGGCCTCATCGGCAAGAAGCTCCAGCCGGCCGGCGGCAAGAAGCTCCGCGTCCGGGCGGACACCTTCGGCTACCTGCAGCGGTCTTTCGCCGGCTACCTTAGCGAGACCGACGCCACGGAAGCCCGCCTCGTCGGCAAGCAGGCCGTCGTCTACTCCGCCGACAGCAACAACGACCAGGGCTCCGTCTGCATGACCCGCAAGGCCACCGGCGGCAGTTACAGCATCGACATCCACCTGGAGCCGCTGGTGAACGTCGCCCGCCACACCAAGCACGTGCCGGCCGAGTTCCTCAACGGCCACAACAACGTCAGCCAGGCCTTCATCGACTATGCCATGCCGCTGGTCGGCACGCTGCCGAAGATCGGCACGTTCGACGAGCTGTAGACTGACGGCCCAAGCCCGACGCCCGACGCCTTGTGCTACCTTGTTCGCCATGGACGCGTCACCGCCCGGCAACCGCCCGCTCGTTCGCCCGCGTCGGCTACGGCTCACGCCGCAAATGCGCCGGCTTGTGGCACGCCACGAGGTTCGCCGGGCGGATGTGATCGTGCCGGTCTTCGTGACCGAAGGCGTCGGTCAGCGCACGCCGGTGGCGAGCATGCCCGGCGTCTTTCAGATGTCCGTCGACGTCGCCGCGGCGTGGCTCGCCGGCCTCGCGGCAGAGGGGTTCGGCGCGTTCATCGTCTTCGGCGTGCCGGACCCGGCGACCAAGGACGCCGCCGGCACCGAGGCGACGAACGCCGACAACGTGGTCTGCCGCCTGCTCCGCCGGGTGAAGCAGGCGAAGCTCGACATGGTCGCGATCACCGACCTGTGCCTCTGCGAGTACACCGACCACGGCCACTGCGGCCCGCTCGCCGCCGGCCCCGAGACCGTCGACAACGACCGCACCCTTCCGCTGCTGGCCCGCCAGGCCGTGAACCACGCCGAGGCCGGTGCCGACGTCGTCGCCCCCAGCGGCATGATGGACGGCATGGTCGCCGCGATACGCGACGGCCTCGACACCGTCGGCCACACGAATACTGCAATCCTCTCATACGCCATCAAGTACGCCAGTGCCTTCTACGGCCCCTTCCGCGACGCTGCCGGCAGCACGCCCGGCTTCGGCGACCGCCGTGCTTACCAGATGGCCCCGGACGCCGGCCTCGACGAGGCCCTGCGCGAGCTGGCGTTGGACGAGCAACAGGGCTGCGACATGGTGATGGTCAAGCCGGCCGGGCCGTACCTGGACGTGCTGTCGGCCGTGCGTCAGGCGACGCGGCTTCCCGTCGTGGCCTACCAGACGAGCGGCGAGTACGCGGCTGTGGAAGCCGCCGCCGCCAACGGCTGGCTCGACCGCGACCGGGCCGTGCATGAGCAGCTTGTGGGCATCAAGCGTGCCGGTGCGGACCTGATCATCACCTACCACATCGAAACGGTGAAGCGCCTTGCCCCGCACGTTCGGCACTGACCGGGCCGTGCGTTCAGGCCAGCTTCATTTTGTACGCCTCGAGCGTCGGGGCGAACTTCGCCGGGGTGAAGCCGAACGCGTTCACGAACGGCGTAATGTCGGCCGTGTTGTCCTCCTGGCTCATGATCACCTGGTCTCGGTTGAACGGCAGCAGGCTGCCGGGCGTTACGGCCGCGACGGCCCGGGCGTACCACGCGGGAATGGGTATCGCCCGCTTCGCCCGCCCGCGCACGGCCGTGCTGACGGCACGGTGAAGCTCCGGCCACGTGAGCCTGTCCGGCCCGGCAAGGTCGTAGGCTTGGCCCGCGGTTTCGCGCTTATCCAGTGCATCAACGAAGGCTCGCGCCACGTCGTCAATGAACACCGGCTGCAGCAGGCCCGCCCCGCCGGCACCGAACAGCCCCGCACCGAAGTACGGCATGAAGAGCCACGGCGCCGCCTTGCCCTTTGCCCATGCGGCCGCCTGGAGCATGAACTCCCCGTCCGGCCCGTGGATCAGGCTCGGGCGGAAGATCGTCCACTCCAGCCCCGACGCCCGCACCGCCTCCTCGGCGGCCCACTTGGTCTGGTGGTAACGGCTCACGGCATCCGCCCGGCTGCCGAGCGCGGACATGTGCACGTACCGCCGCACACCCGCCGCCGTGGCCGCGGCCAGCACGTTGCGCGTCCCTTCGACGTGCATCCGCTCGAACGTCACCCCCGCCGACGGCTTCTCCATGATGATGCCGACGATGTGCACCACCGCATCGCAGCCCCGCATGCCGTCGGCGAGTCCTTGGTCGTTGTCGAACAGCCCCCCGGAGACGCTCTGCACGCCGGCCGACTCGACAGGCTTGCGGTGAACGAGCGTGACAACCTCGTGGTTGCGTCTGGTGAGTTCACGAACGACATTGCGGCCGACGAAACCGCTCGCACCTGTCACAAAGACTCGCATATGCCCGATCGTAGCAGCAAGCGCGTGCCGGCGCGCGGTGCAGGCCTTACACTCGCGGGCATGTCCCAGCCCATCCGCCTTGCGACCCGTGGCAGCCCGCTGGCCCTGGCCCAGAGCGGGCAGGTCGCCGCGACGCTGCAGGCGGCAACGGGCCGGGAGGTCACGCTGGTCGTCGTCACGACTGGCGGCGACAGGGTGCAGGACCGCCCGCTTCACGACGCCGGCGGCAAGGGGCTTTTTACGAAGGAGATCGAACTCGCGCTGCTGGCCCGCGAGGCGGACGTGGCCGTACACAGCTTCAAGGACGTGCCGGTGACCCAGCCGCTGGTGCCCGATTCGGCCACGGCGTTGGTCGTCGCCGGCGTGCCGGTGCGGGAGGATGTGCGGGACGTGCTGATCGTTCGAGAAGGCGCGGTTGCGGTATCTGAACTTCCGGCCGGTGCCCGGGTCGGCACCACCAGTCTCCGCCGCCGCGCCCTGCTGCTGGACGCCCGGCCCGACCTGCACATCAGCACACTCCGCGGCAACGTGGACACGCGGCTAGGGAAGCTGGCCGAGGGCGCTTTTGACGCGATCGTGCTGGCGGCCGCAGGGCTCAAGCGGCTGGGCCGATTTGATGCGGCGAGGATGCACCCGCTGCCGGTCGCGGCGTTTGTTCCCGCCGCCGGGCAGGGCGCTTTGGCGTTGCAGTGCCGGGCAGATGACGCGGCATTGGTCGCGGCGCTGGGCGGCCTGTCGGACCGCGCCACGGCCGATTGCGTGGCCGCGGAGCGAGCGGTCGTCCGGCTGCTCGACGGCGACTGCCAGTCGCCTATCGGCGCCTATGCGTGGTTCGAGGGCGGTTCGATGCACCTTCGTGTAGCCGTCGGGCGGGCAGGCGGCGAACTGCCCGTCGTCCGTGGCGAGGTGGCCGGCGAAGCAGTGCCGGCGGCGTTGGCCGAGTCAGCGGTTAACCGGATTACACGGGCTACTGCGTCTGATTCCGGCGGGCACAAAGCATAAAGTCGAAGGCGCAATTGCGTTGACGTGGCGCGGCATATATTCGTAGACTTTGCTTTTCCCGCCCGGACACGTTTGAACGACGAGAAGGCGAAAATTCTGGTTGTCCCCGGCAACAGCGGCGTGCCCCGGCACATCGCGTCGCATCTGGCCGCCACGTTCGACGTGGAGGTGGTGGAGTTCGACCACGCCGCAATGCTGCTCGAGCAGCGGCACTTCGACGCCATCATCGTCGCGGCCGACGAGTTCCTACCGCTTGAACGCGCCTTTGCCAGCAAGCAGGCTGAACTGGTGCTCAACACCATCAACGAGGGCGTCTGTATTATGGACGCCGAAGGCCGCTGCAACTGGATGAACCGCAAGATGACGGCCTGGCCGCCGGGGTTTCACGAGCGTATTCGCCGGCACGCTCAGATGGCGCTCGAGCACTTCACGCACTCCCGCCGCACCTCCTCTGCCCCGCTCCACTCCCGCCGGTACACGTTTGACGTCGAAGAGGAAACGTACCTGGAGCTGATCGCCAGCCCGGTGCTCGCCCCGGACGGAACCATTGTGCAGTTGGCGGCCGTTGTCTGCGACGCGACGCACACCCGGCGGCTGCAGCGTAAGTTAGACGCGATAGACCGCGCCGGTTACGAGCTGGTTCGCCTTGAGGCGGACGCGATCAAGGCGATGAACGTCACCGACCGGCTGAAGTTGATCGAGGAGAAGATCATCGGCTACACGCGCGAGCTGATGCACTTTGACCACTTCAACATCCGCCTCCTCGACCGGCGTTCGGGCAAGCTGGAGCTGGTCATTTCCGCGGGACTGCCGGAGCACGCCAATCAGGTGGAGTTGTTCGTCAGTGCCGAGGGCAATGGCATCAGCGGGTATGTCGCGCAGAGTGCCCGCAGTTACATCTGTCCAGACACGAGCCGTGACGTGCGGTATGTCGACGGGTTGGACCAGGCCAACAGCAGCCTCACCGTGCCGCTGATGCTGCACGACAAGGTGATCGGCGTGTTCAACATCGAGAGCCGTCGGCCGGGTGCCTTTACGGAGGAGGACCGGCAGTTCGCCGAGATTTTCAGCCGTTACGTGGCCATGGCGTTCAACACGCTGGACCTGCTTGTGGTCGAGCGGAGCACCACGAGCCACAAGGTCGCCGACGAGGTGACGAGTGAGATCGCCGGGCCATTGAACGACATCACCATCGACGCCGAGGCATTGATGGAGGAGTTCTATGACAACCCGGCCGCCAGGGAGAGGTTGCGTCAGATTCTGGAGAACGTCAGTGGCATTCGCCAGGGGCTTCACCAGGCACAGGCCGGGCCCAACAGCATCCTGGGTGCCAAGGCACACCGGTACGAGCACGACCCGCTGCTGGACGGCGCGCGGATCCTGGTGGTGGATGACGAGCCGAACATGCGGACGACGATCGGGGACATCCTGCGTAAGTACCGGGCTGAGGTGACGACCGCGGCCGACGGGCAGGAGGCGATCGCCATCATCGAGGGTAATGAAGAACAGGCGGGTCGTTCGTTTGATCTGGTGTTGTCGGACATCCGCATGCCCGACCGCAGCGGCTACGACGTTTTCGCGGCCAGCCACCGTCGCGACCCGCACGTCCCGGTAATCCTGATGACCGGTTTCGGCTACGACCCGAACCACTCGATCGTCCGCGCGAGTCAGGAGGGACTGTATGCTGTGCTGTTCAAGCCGTTCAGGGTCGATCAGCTGCTCTGCGAGGTTCGCAAGGCCGTCGCCAGCCGGCGTGGCGTGTCGGTTGCCACCTGAGCCTGCCACCCACCTCCGGCCGACTGTTAAATAGCGGCACCGGTCGCTTACCATCTGCGGCATGACGGCCGCCTTCCTTTCCAGCACCCGCTTCGTCGAGCATGAGACCGGCCCGGGCCACCCGGAACGGCCCGACCGACTTCGCGCCGTTCACCGCGCCCTACGCGAGGCAAAGCTACTGAGCAGCCCGGACCCATTCCCGGAGTTCGAGCTGGACCTTGGCCCTTTCGAGCCCGACGAACCCTACACGCCGCTGGCGGAGGTCGAGCTGAGCGCACAGCCGCCGGAAGCTCTGACCGAGTCGGTGCTTTCAGTTCACACGAAGCAGCACCTGGCCCACATGCAGGCCGTGTGCGCCGGCCGAAAGACACTCGACGACCCGGACACGAAAGTCTGCCCCGCGAGCTACGAAGTCGCGTTGCTGGCCGTGGGTGCGGCCAAGCAGGCGGTGGACCTGGTCGTCGGCAAGCAGCATCGGCGTGCGTTCGTCGCTGCCAGGCCGCCGGGCCACCACGCCGAGCACCACCGCGCCATGGGTTTTTGCCTCTTCAACAACGTGGTCATCGCGGCCAGGCACGCGCAGGATGCGCACGACATCGAACGTGTGGCGATCGTCGATTTTGACGTTCACCACGGCAACGGCACGCAGACAGTGACGGAGGACGACCCGACGATCCTTTTCGTCAGTACGCACCAGAACCCGCGGACGTGCTACCCGGGAACCGGGCATGCCGACGAGGTAGGTTTTGGCCCCGGCCGGGGGAGCGTCCTCAATTTGCCTCTGGACGTCGGCACGGACGATGGGCGTTACCTTGAAGTGTTCGACGCCAAGGTGCTCCCTGCGTTGGACAAGTTCAAGCCCCAATTGATCCTCGTTTCCGCCGGTTTCGACGCGCACGAGCAGGACCCGCTGGCTCATCTGCGGATGACGGAGGTCGGTTTCGAGGCGGTCACGCGTCGGCTGGTCGAGGCGGCCGAGACGCACTGCGACGGCCGGCTCGTCTCGCTGCTGGAGGGCGGGTACGACCTGGTGGGCCTCGGGCGGAGCGTCGTTCGGCATGCGGCGGCGCTAAGCTGAGCGGCAGGATCACGGCCGGGGACTCGTTTCTTTGCTCGAAGGCGGGTACAAGGGCGAAACGTTTTGTCGAACCATCGCAGGGCACCACTTGGCCCGGGCACTCTACACAACATGCGATCATGATCGTCGACGCCCATCTGGATCTGGCTTGGAACGCATTGCGAGGCCGCGACGTGACTCGCCCAGCCGCCGAGCAGCCGTCTCGCCCGAATGAAATTGCCACGGTCGGCCTGCCGGACCTGCGTGCCGGCGGCGTCGGGCTCATTTGCGGGACGATTTTCATAGCACCCGAGACCTACACCAACGGCGACGGCGGACCGGATTTCGCCCGGGCCAAGCACCTGGCGATTCAGCAGTTGCTCTGGTACCTCGAACAGCAGCAGGCAGGCCGCCTTCGCGTCGTCGAGACAGTCGCGGACCTGCCCACCTCGCCGCCGGGTGCCGACAAGCCACTGCCGACCGTGCTGTTACTCGAAGGTGCCGATTGCATTCACTCGTCGGAGGACGTTCAGGACCTTTGGGACGTCGGACTTCGCGCCGTCGGTCTGGCTTGGCGAAAGACCCGGCACGCCGGCGGCACCAATGAGCCGGGCCCGATCACGCCGTCCGGCGCACGTCTGGTCCGCGACCTGACGAGTTTCGGCATGATTCACGACGCCAGCCACCTGGCCGAGGAGTCATTTTGGAACCTGGCAGACCTGACGCCCGGGCCGATCATGGCGAGCCATTCCAACTGTGCACGCATCGTCGGTGAGGACCCCAAGGCGGTCGGCCGACACCTCACCGACCGCATGATCGCCGAGATCGCCCGTCGCGACGGCATCGTGGGCATCAACCTGTTCGACCGCTTTCTCCTGCCGGCAGCGGAGTACGGCAAACGTCGCGCGACGCTCGACGACGTCGTCCGACACATCGACCATGTCTGCCAGGTCGCCGGGAATGCCGCTCACGTCGGCATCGGTACGGACATGGACGGCGGCCTCGGCCGCGACCAGTGCCCCGAGGGCATCGAGACCAGCGCCGACCTCCCGAAGCTGACCGAGGCGCTGATCGAAGCCGGCTTCAGCCAGGATGATGCGTTCGACATCTCCGGCGGCAACTGGCTTCGCTTCTTCCGGGATTACCTGCCGGTCTGATCAACATCCGCACCGACGACTACCGGCCGCGTGCCCGGGCCGATACACTCCCCGCGGATGATCATTTGCCTGGGAACGACCCCCACAGTCCAACGAACGATGTCCTTCGACACGCTCGCCATCGGCGGCGTGAACCGGGCCTATGCCGTCCATGAATTCGCCAGCGGGAAGGCGGTCAATGCAGCGCGGGTGCTGCACGCACTGGGGATGCCGGCCATGGCAGTCGGGTTCGTCGGCGGTGACCGCGGGCAGCGAATCCGCAAGGGACTGGAGACTTCCGGCATTCCGCATGACTTTCTGGACGTGGCCCCGCGGACGCGTCTGTGCGTCACGATCAACGACAGAAACCGGCGCGAGAGCACCGAGCTGGTGGAGGAAGCCGCCCCGGTCGACGAAGGCGACTACGCCCGCCTGCTCGAGAAGCTTGCCGAGCACCTGCCCTCGGCCAAGGTGCTGCTGCTTGCCGGAAGCATGCCGCCCAACGCCCCGAATGACTTCTACGCCGACTGCTGCCGCCTGGCCACGGCACATGATGCACGCGTGATTCTGGACGCACGCGGCGAGGCCTTGAAACGCGCATTGGCCGCCGGGCCGCTTGTCGTGAAGCCCAACCGCGACGAGTTGGCAGAGACACTCGGGCAGGCCGTCGGTAGCCAACGGCACGCGATGGACGCGATGCGGCAGCTGCAGCAGGGCGGTGCCGGGTGGGTGGTGGTGACGCGGGGTCCCGGCGGCGCAATGATGACTGACGGCGAGCGTTTTTGGGACGTGCCCGCACCACGGGTCGAGGCCGTCAGCGCCGTAGGATCGGGCGACGCGTTCGCCGCCGGGCTTGCCTTCGAACTGGCCTCGGACAGGCCGGTCGATGTCGAGACCATGGTGCGTGCCATGGCATTCGCCACGGCCTGCGGTACCGCCAACGCCGTGACGCCGTTCGCCGGCCACATCGACCTGGCAACGCTCAGACGGGTGCAGCATGAGACGCACGTCCGTTTGATTTAGCCAGACCGTTCTACGCCGACCGACCCACTCACTCGTGAATCCCTTCTACGCCCTACCGACGCCCAGGCGACGCCCTTCATGGCAAGACGCTTCCTGAGAAAGTACCTGCCGGCCCGCGAGCGACTCCAAGGCGATAAACGCCTGGCCCGCTTCGGCTCGCTGCTGCGCAGCCCGCTCATCTGGCAACTCAACAGGCATACCGTCAGCAAGGGCGTGGCCGTGGGCGTCTTCTGGGGGTTCATCCCGATGGTCGGCCAGCAGATCGTCGCCATTTTCATGGCGATTCGAATGCGGGCCAACGTTCCGCTGGCCTTGGCATTCACTTGGATCAGCAACCCACTCACCTGGGGCCCGATCTGGTACTTCTGCTACAAGATCGGCGTGCGGATGACTGGCGTGGAGCCGACAGTCGGCTTTACCGAGGAGATGCTGGCGATCAAGGCGACGATGGACGAACTGGGGTTCCTTGAAGGCTTCAAGACCCTGGGCGTCTTCATGCTCGACAACATCAGCCGTGTGCTACCCCTGATGGTCGGCAGTATCAGCCTCGGAATTGTTGCATCGCTCAGCAGCTACCTCGCCTGCCAGTGGGCCTGGCGGGCAAACATCGCACGCAAGTGGAGCAGAAGCGGACACACACACAAGCCACGCCAGATCTGGCTGGCATGGAAGGGGTCAAAGCCGCGACGCCTCCGAAGATCGGCGGCCGATCGACACAGGCCGACCGACGAGTAAACCCGTAAGCCTCACGCAAGGACGGGTGTTTGCCCGAGCATCTGCGCGAACGCCAGCGGCTTGCGATTCTTCCAACTGCCCTTGTGGTAGCCGTAGCCGGCGATCAGCGGTACGGCCAGGGTGGCCTCACTGAAGACCATCTGCTCCCACACCGTGTCGACTTTGCCCCAGCTGGCGGCCTCCTTCAGCGTGCTGCTGGAGAGGGCACCGTCGCGCACGTCCGCAACGGTCACCTGGATGGCGTACTTATGCAGGCTGGCATCATGGCCGAAGATGTCGGCAGCGACGGTGATGTCCTGCGCGAAGTTCTTCGGCACGCCCCCGCCGCACATGAACAGGCCCGTGGTCGGGTGCTTCATCTTGATGGTGGCCAGCTCGTAGAAATCGCGGACGGAATCAATGGAGACCATCGCTTCGCCGGTCTTCATGCGGCGGTGCTGGTGCTGAATCAGGCCGAAGCCGGCCGAGCAGTCGCTGAAGGCCGGCGCGAAGATCGGCACGTCCCGCTTGTAACACTCCCACAGGATGGAGTCTGACTTGGGCCCGCCGTTGTTCTCGAGCCAGCGGCCCATCTCCTTGATGAACTCCCGGCTGGAATAAGGCCTTGCCTCGAGCCCGTCGGCAATGTCGCCGCAGAGGTCGTCACACTCACGAAGCTGCTCTTCGTCGATGAGCGTGTCATAGATCCGGTCGATCATCAGGTCCATCAGCTCTTTGTCGTACTCGCCCGACTTGTACTTGTCCGGCGCGACGTAGTGCTTGTAGCCAAGGGCCTCGAAGAAATCCTGGTCGATAATGTTCGCGCCGGTCGTCACGACAGCGTCGACCATGTTGTTCCGGATCATGTCGACGAACACGTTTTTCAGGCCCGCCGAGATCAGGCTGCCGGCCATCGTGAGGATGACCGCGCAGTCGGTGTCCGCCAGCATACGGTCGAAGATCTCCGACGCCCGGGCCAGGTCGCGGCTGCTGAAGGCCATCTTTCGCATCGCGTCGATTTGCGGGACGACGTCGTACGCCTTGATGTCGTAATGGTCGATGGGCTGAGACAGCAGTTCGCTCTTGGTGGGCATGGGATCTCCTTGTGCTGGCGAAGTATGAGGGAACCAGACCGCGAGTAAAGGCGCTGTACACGATGCGCGTCAATCCCCATTCGTCACAACCCCATTCTGACGCTGCCACGCGGGCGCGTGTGGACAACCGGTGGACGGTCGGCGGAGCACGTGTTCTCCGAAGAATTCGTTCACGGCTCGATGCGTTTGTCGGCGTATCCTCCGCGGAATGACCTCGGGGCAAGCCGACACCAGACCGACAGACTGCCAGATCGCCGACGTTGATGACCCGGCCGGTCGTGCCCGAGCCCGCCTTCGCCTGGTCTTGCGGGCCGAGCGGGCTTTCGGACTCAAGTCCGTCGCAATGTCGGCCGGCTGGCGGACACGCACTGCGGCGGCGCCGACCGCGACGACCGCGACGACCGCGCCAAGGCCCGCCGCGGTTCACCTTGCGGACGCACGAGACACCCGCCCGCGACCGACCCAGGTCCGCACCGAACGACCGCTCCCGGCAACGTCACGTGCACCGGCAAGCCTAAGCGTGGCTTCGCCCGCCGGGGCACCCGCCCGGCCCGCGGCTGTACCGCCTGAGCCTGCCGTGCCGAAGGTCGGGCTCTTCGGCTCGCTGCCCGAGGCGGCGGGTCAATCGCAGGTGGGCCAGAGCGCGGGCACACCCTTTGCCGACCCGCCGCCGTCGCCAGACCGCAAGCTCCAACTGCTGCACGCGTTGGACGAGCAGGAGGTTCGCGGCTGCACGAAGTGTGGGCTGTCTCAGACCCGGACGCACACGGTCTTTGGCGAGGGTGACGCCGACGCGCAGATCGTGTTCGTAGGTGAGGGCCCCGGGCAGAACGAGGACGAAACCGGCCGGCCCTTCGTCGGCCGCGCCGGAGAGTTACTGACGAAGATGATCACGGCGATGGGCACAAGCCGCCAGGAGGTCTACATCTGCAACATTGTCAAGTGTCGCCCGCCGGGCAACCGTCAACCGGCCGTGGAGGAGGTCGCTGCCTGCTCCGGTTACCTGCAGAGGCAGTTGGAATGGATTCGCCCGAAGGTGATCGTACCGCTCGGGCTTCCGGCGAGCCGATATGTGCTCGGTGGCACCCTGCCGATGGGCCAGATGCGAGGTGTATGGCACAAGTGGCGCGGCATCGACGTGATGCCGACGTACCACCCGGCCTACGTCCTGCGGAACAACAGCGTGGCGACGCGCCGGCTCGTATGGGATGACCTCAAGCAGGTCATGTCGAGAGTGGGATTAAAGCCGCCGGCGAACGGCTAGACGATCTAAGCACCTGAAAATGATAGACTTACGAAGCTCTGGGGTAAGCAGCATGAAAATCGAGAAAGCAAGGACTTCCAACGCTCGACGCCGATTCGTATGTTGGCACGTCCGCCTGGATGAAGGCGGCAAGAGGCTTTTCGAGTCGGAGGGTGTCGGGCAATCTTGCCCCTCGGCCGCCGGCTTAGTCGTGGCGGACGGTGGGGCCTCTCAGGCTGCCGCTGGCATGGCCGACCCGGCGCGTGACACGTCGAGTATTCGGGTGATGTGAGTCAATCAGGTATGTGCGATCTGGCGGCGAGGGGCTCGGGCCCAGCGGTCGGCCCCGGGCCGGTGCCGGATCGTGTTCATCAACGCGGTGTCAAATCCTGCGCGCCTCGGCGCGTTTGGCCGGCCGACACAGCACGCGGCGTGGCCCCTGCACGGGGCCACCCATCCAGACCAGGAACGAGGTCCTGAAACCTATGACAAGTATGCAAATTCCCGTCGCCAAGTCGGCGGCTGTTCACAAAGCAATCGACCTGGCCCCCCTTGAGCCGAAGGTGTGGCAGGCTGTGCTCCAGCACGTCCGCCAGAACCAGCCGGCCGTCAACCGCACGTGGTTCGACGAGCTGCGGGCCAATCGCCTCTCCAACGGTGTCATCCAGGTGCTCACGCAATCGATGGCACAGTTAAACTTCTGCCAGAACCAGTGCCAGCAGCCCTTCACCCATGCTGCCCAGGCCGTCACCGGCCGACTCGTCTCAGTCACGTTCCACTGCGAGAACCTGCCTCGTGGCGGCGTCTTCAACGAGGGTGAGCAGCTGCTTCCCCTCAACCCGGACTACACGTTCGACAACTTCGTGACCGGCCCGGGCAATCGCCTGGCACAGGCCGCCGCCATCGCCGTCGCGGACCAGCCGGGCCGGAGCTACAACCCGCTGTTCATCCACGGCGGCGTCGGGCTCGGCAAGACGCACCTGCTCCAGGGCATCTGCCAGAAGGTGCTTCTGCACAACGACCAGGCCCGCATCCTGTTCCTCTCGTGCGACAGCTTCATCAACCAGTTCATCAACGCCGTGGAGTCCGGCGACATGAACACGTTCCGACACCGGTACCGACACGTCGACGTGCTGGTGATCGACGACATCCACTTCCTCTCCGGCCGAGACCGGACGCAGGAGGAATTCTTCCACACCTTCAACAGCCTCTACCAGCTGCAGAAGCAGATTGTCCTCTCGGCCGACTGCCCGCCGAACGAAATCCCCGAGCTTGAGGAGCGCCTCGTCTCCCGCTTCAACTGGGGCCTCGTCGCTCGCATTGAGAAGCCATGCTACGAGACGCGCGTCGCGATCCTGCGCAAGAAGAGCCGTATGCGCGGACTGCAGATGCCTGAAGAAGTCGTCTGCTACGTCGCCGCCAAGATCGAGAGCAACACCCGCGAACTCGAAGGTGCCATCACCAAGCTGCAGGGCATGTCGATGGTTCACGGCGGGGAGATCACCCTCGAGCTGGCCAAGAGTGCGCTCGGCGAGAGCGGCACGCAGGAAGAGAAGCGCGTCAGCATCCAGCAGATCTGGGAGGCCGTCACCAAGTTCTATGCCGTGAAGGTTTCGGACCTTCAGAGCAAGAAGCGCAACAAGTCGATCGCATTCCCGCGGCAGGTGTGCATGTACCTTGCCCGCCGGCACACGCGGTACAGCCTCGAGGAAATCGGCGGCTACTTCGGCGGCCGCGACCACACCACGGTCATGCACGCCGTCCGAACCATCGATGCGCAGATGAAGAACGACCCTGAAATCGACCGGCAGGTGCGACATATCGAGAACCAGGTCGTCTCCTGAACCGCTCGCCGCCCAACGACGGTGTTGCCAAAGCGATGCGTCCGGCCAATGATGTCACCGTGACGCAGTTTGCCGCAACCAGAACCCGAACACCGGCAACGCTCGCAGCAAAGCAGGCGCAGCACTTCTCCGCGGCACGCGACATCTGTCGGCGTCACGCAAAGAGCTTCTACTTCGCCAGCTTCTTCCTGCCCAAGCCAAAGCGCCAGGCCAGCTACGCCGTCTACGGCTTCTGCCGACTACTCGACGACGCCATTGACGACGGCACGGACCCCGCCGAACAGATCGATCATTTCGCCGCCACGCTCGACCGCGTCTTCGCCGGAACCTACACGCCCGACGACACCGAGCCCGGCCAGGCTATGGCGGCCTTCGCGTCAACCGTCGAAACCTACGGGCTGAAGAAGCGGCACTTTGAGGAACTCATCGCCGGCTGCCGGATGGACCTGACCATCTCCCGCTATGCAGACTGGCCCCAACTCGAAGGTTACTGCTATCACGTCGCCGGGGTCGTCGGGCTGATGATGAGCGGCGTCTTCGGCCTGGCCGACGACACCGCCCGAGGCCGGGCCGTCGCCATGGGCAACGCCATGCAACTGACCAACATCCTCCGCGATGTGAAGGAAGACTGGGACCGCGGTCGCTGCTACCTTCCCGCCGACGAGATGGCCCGCTTCGGCGTACATGAGGCGGACCTCGCCGCGGGTCACGTCACGGAAGGTTTCCGCGCGATGATGACCCACCAGATCGCCCGCGCCCGCGCGCTGTTCACCGAAGGCGCCGCCGGACTGCCCGCGCTCACTGACGACGGCAGCCGATACTGCTCGGCCGTCATGGCCGCGGCGTACAGCGGCATCCTCAGTGCGATTGAACGCAATCAGTTCGACGTCTTTAACCACCGGGCCCACCTGGGCACGGCGCAGAAGGTCGCGCGGCTCCCACTGGCACGCCGCATGGCACGCGGCGAAACCGGCTGGTAGCTGGAAGCACACCTTTCACCTGAACGGCGGGCCAATGGCCCTAGTCGCCGTTCTTGGCCTTGGCGGCCTTGTCGCCTTTGGCAGCCTTGTCGCCGGCCGGCTTCTTCTCAAGCGCCTCGACCTCCTGACGCTGCTCGGTCGTGAGCACCGCCATGAAGGCTTCACGCTCGGCGGCACGCAGTGCCGCAATCTGCTCGTTGGTCTGCTTGCGAATCTCGGCGATCTTCAACTGCTGCTCGCTTGTCAGCGACTTCATCTCGCTGAACGGCTTGAACATCCGCGGCGTGCGGGCCTTCTCAGCTTTGGGGGCTTTCTCGGCTTTAGCGGCCTTGTCGCCCTGTTCACCCTTCGCTGCCTTCTCTACCTTGGGCGCGTCTGTCACCTTCGGCGCAGATTCGGCGTAGGCCAACGGGGCATTCAGGTGCATCAGGCCGAACGAAGCACAAGCGGCAAGGCCGACGACGGCAGCCGCGAGAGTCGAGGTTGTTCGCATGCTATCTCCGAAAGACATCCAAAGCCGGCCAATCGGCCGACCACGCCGCCAAAGATACTCTCGGCGCGATACATCCGACAAGTACCCGTCACCCGGTTGCAGATTCCCGTTCGTGAACGCCTGACGGTGCACGTGGACGCACAGGTGCTGCTTGCAAGGCGGTCGAGCGGTTTTGCCCGGTGCTGACAATGGCGAACCGACTGCTGCGCTGCCGGCTCTCGTGACCTCTCAGGCCAATCACCCATTCAGGTGAGTTGACACGGCAATACTCTGCCCGACTGTTCGAGCATGCCGGTCTATGCCGGTCTATGCCGGTCCGTGCCGGGGTGTGTCGTTGGGCTGACTGCTCGGCTAGCGTCGATTTCTCGGGTTCTTGAAGCAGGAACAACCCGTTTCCGCCCGGAATGGACCTCGACGCCTGCCCTTGCGCGCGGCCGTTCGGTCGGGCCGTTCGCCGTCCGACACAGGGTGCCTTGGGAGAGAGAAACCGTAGCACTCACCCATTTAGGCATGTTGTACGGATCGCAACGATGACGAGCATGCCCGTTGTTCGGGCTGATGGTCGGCCCGTGTCATTTGCCCCAGTAGTTCTGGACGACATGACAAGGGCCACACCGCGAGAAACACAGCGTCTTCGGCTGATTCTGGCGTTTATGACCCGACTGCACACGCTGCCGGCGGACTTGGAGACGAAGCAGCGGCTCGTCCTGGAGTGGCTGCTGTGGCTCACCGGTGGCGCAGTGGCCTGTTCGGCGGTGATGAAGGCGGCGAACGGCGAAGGGGGGGCCGTCCGACCGCATCACCGCCTTCATGCGACCTGCTCCGCACCGCCGTTCGACGAGACCCTCCAAAGGCCCCCCGCCGAGGTGGTCGAAGGGTTCCTCCAGTCTCGACTGCCGGCCGCGGCCGAGGGCTGCTCGAAAGACGCAGTCCGTCTAGACCCGTTCGCACCCGACCGACCCTGGCTTACACGCCTGCTCGACACTGCGGCCGACGGCTACCCGGACCCGAGCACCCTGGCACGCCGGGACCTTTGCACCGACACCGTGTGGCGAACCACCGACCTTGCCTGTGAGTATGGTGACGCCGTCTACTCCTGCATGCGGGCCGGCAACCCTGGGCTGTTCATCGGCCTGTCCGTCTGGCGGCCGCGGAACGTCGCCCCGTTCAACGCACTTGAGATCACCTGTGTCTACTGGCTCCACTCGGTAACCGAGTGGCTTTTCAAACCGGCGATCATCGCAAGCCGTAGCGACGAGGTCGGCCTGAACGAACGCGAACGCGAGACGTTCATGCACCTGCTGGCAGGCCAAAGCGAAAAGCAGATCGCGCACCGCATGAACCGCAGCCGGCATACCGTGCACACCTACGTGAAGCGCATCTACCGTCAGCTCGGCGTGAATTCGCGTGGGGAGTTGCTCGCGCGGTTCATCGGCTAGGCACTGGCCGCACTACTCACTGACGATCTCCAGCCCCACGCTCGACTCTGCCACCTGGTTGGCATTCTCATCGACCACGGTCACCTTCAGCGTATACCGCCCCGTCGTCAGGGACTCCGGCAGGCGGATCATCTTGGCGAAGAAGAAGTCGCGGCGTTTTTTGCGCGTCTGGTCGGTTACGGTCTCGCGCTCGTCGCTCCACACCTTTACGCCGTTCTCGCTGTAGAGCACGAGTTGCTTCGTGAGCTTCGTTTCCCAGAGGCTTTCGGGGCTCAGGCTGCTGGTGAAGTTGTCGAGTTCGCAGTAGACGATCACGTCGTGCGTGCGGCCCTGGCGGAAGCGGGCTGGGTCAAAGGGCTGGTAGGCGGCGAAGCCGTCCACCCGGCGACAGAGCTTGATCGTCGGCACCGTCATCACGCTCTGGTCGAGCAGCCGCTGGGCCATGTCGGTTACGGGCTGGATCTTGTCGCTCATCAGCAGGTTGCGGTCCGCGGCCACGTCCCGGCGAAGGTTGGCGAGCCCGTCCACGATCGTCGACACGATCTGCCGGTCCTCGGCCGGCAGCTGGCTGAGCCGCTTCAGGTCGGGCACGCTCTGCCCGCGGGCCAGCTGCAGAAGCTGCCAGTCCAGGTGGGCGGCGATGTCGTTCGGGTCCGTCTCGATGCGGGCGGCGATCTGGTCGGCAAGGTCGACGGCCTCCTCGGCGGAGGCAGACTCGTCCACGAGGAACGCGAATGGGTCCCCCTCGATGCTCACAATCGCCTCGGCAGGGTCGCCGGCAGGGGCACCGGCAGGGTTCACCGGCTGCGTCGCAGGGGCGGCGTTCGCGACCATGCCTTCAGGCGTCGGCTCAGAAGCGGCGGCCGACGCCGGCTTCTCCAGCGGCTCCCCGACGGCAACGGCAGTGTTCGTCGTGGTACGGCCCTCCTCGATCTCGACCTGCGGCCACGGCTGGGCCACCTGGCCGGGTTCGCCCGCTTCCGCGGCCGGCTGCGTCGCGGGAGAGGCCGGGCCTGCCGTCGTCTTCGCCGCTTCACGCTGCTGGCGCTCGGCGATGACGGCCTCGAGCTGACGGGCATACTCGTCGGCCAGGCGTTTGAGTTCTTCGATGTCCGCATCGGCGGTGCGGCGCGGGCCGTCAGCCTCGGGCCAGCCTTCCTGGGCGGGCGGCGCCGGCTGCGTCTCCACGCCGGCCGACCCCTCGGCAACGGGCCCGCTTCCCTTGGTGCCGGCGCAACCCGACAAACCCGCCCCCAACAGCAATGCTGCCGCGGCAAAGCCCGCCGCCTGCACGGGCCGGAGGGTTGAACTGAACGAATGCGCGATTGGCCGGCTCGGCCGATTGTACTTTGACATGACCATCCCTGGCTTGGACCTGAAGAAGGTACCGCTGCGACGTCCTATCGCCTCGGCACTATAAAACACGCCCCGCCCGACGCAACTCGCAGCCCGCCGATCGACAGAGGCGTCGAAGGGAATCACTTCATCCGGGCCAGCTTGTCGGCGAA
Organism: Phycisphaerae bacterium; assembly: GCA_050329715.1. Lineage (GTDB taxonomy): Bacteria > Planctomycetota > Phycisphaerae > Tepidisphaerales > Tepidisphaeraceae > DAIOTR01. The sequence goes on along the minus strand of JBHJOM010000014.1, from coordinate 29,675 downwards.
TTGTCGATGCGCAAGTCGGCCCCTTCCCGTACCTTCGCACTGCCGGGGATGTGCCACGCCGGCATCGCCTCAGCAACCGCCGGGCATGTGCCGCAACGGAGCCTGTCCGTTTACCCCACGACCCGATCGAAGTACAACCGTTTTAACACCCTTATGATCAACATTCTGCGGACAACACCCCGGAGCCGCCGAGTGGTCGGCGCTGTCACTGCGTCGGGCTCGGCCGGTCACCACAATGCGGACATCGTCTTCGACGCCGAGCAGCCGCTCCGCGGCGACCTGTTCAGCGTGGAGCAACTCGAACACCACGCCAAGGCACTGGCCGGGTTCCATGAAGTCATCGACCGCCCCGAGGCCGACCGCCTGTTGCCCCGCCTGCAGGAGAACGAGCGGGTGCTGCTGCGCGCCTACGAGCTTGTGACCCACGCCGCCGAGGAGAACCGCCGCATCGCCCCCGCGGCCGAGTGGCTGCTGGACAATTTCTACCTGATCGAAGAGCAGATTCGCACGGCCCGTCGCCACCTGCCCAAGGGTTTCAGCCGCGAGCTGCCGAGCCTGGTGACCGGTGCCTCGGCCGGGCTGCCACGGGTTTACGACATCGCGCTGGAGCTCATCAGCCACGTGGACGGCCGAGTGGACCGCGAGAGCCTCACCGCCTTCGTCAGCAGCTACCAGCAGGCGACGACGCTGAAGCTGGGCGAGCTGTGGGCGCTGCCGATCATGTTGCGGCTCTCGCTGATCGAGAACCTCCGCCGCGTGGCCGCCCGCGTCGCCGCCGCCCGCGTCGATCGCGACCGTGCGTTCGACTGGAGCAGGCAGCTCATCGAGACGGCCAGCGCGAACCCGAAGAACATCGTGCTGGTGCTGGCGGACATGGTCCGCAGCGAGCCGAACCTCTCCAGCGCCTTTGTCGCCGAGATGAGCCGCCGCCTGCAGGGACAGGGGCCGGCGTTGCAGTTTCCGATGTCATGGATCGAACAGCGGCTGGTGGAGCAAGGCGTGACGGCAAGCCAGCTCGTCGGGGCCGAGGGGCAGGCTCAGGCCGCCGACCAGGTTTCCATCGGCAACTCGATCGTCTCGCTGCGGTTCCTGGCTTCGGTGGACTGGCGGAAGTTCGTCGAATCGAACAGCGTGGTGGAAGAGACCCTCCGGACCGACCCGGCAGGCGTTTACTCGAAGATGGACTTCGCCACGCGCGACCGCTACCGCCACGTGGTCGAGCAGATCGCCAGGCGCAGTGAACTGACGGAGTTGGACGTCGCGCGGGAGGCAATTCGCCTTAGCCGCGAAGCCAGGTTCCTGCCCACCGGCGACACGCGCCCCGCCGGCTCGCAGGAGAAGCCCGCGGACCTCGACGCGGTTCGCCCGGCCGACGCCGGTACCGACGCCTCGGCACCGCCGCGACGCGAGCCGCCCAGGCGGGACCCCGCCCGCGAACGCACACGGGACGACCTGCCGCCCGAGACACAGCACGTCGGCTTCTACATCACCGGTGTCGGCCGGCGCACGCTCGAGAGCGTCTGTGCCATGCGGCCGACGGCAAACCAGCTCGCCGCCCGGGTTTTTCGCCGCGCGCCGCTGAGCGCTTACCTGGGTTCGGTCCTGCTGCTCACCTCGGCGGTGGTTCTCATCGGCGTCGGGATCAGCATGGGCATTGCGCCGGCTTGGGTCGTGCTGCTGCTGACACTGGCTCTCATTCCGGCCGGCAGCCAGTTCGCCTCGGAGATCGTCAACTGGCTCGCGACGATCGTCGTCCGCCCGCGGACGCTGCCACGCATGGACTTCACACGCGGCATTCCGCCCGAGCACCAGACGCTCGTCGCCGTGCCGACCATGCTCACCGATGCCGTCTCCGTGCAGCAGCTCGTCGAGCGGCTGGAAGTACACCACCTGGCCAATCGCGACGACCAGTTGCGGTTCGCCCTCGTCACCGACTTTCCCGACGCCGACGCACAGGAGCTTCCCGGCGATGCCGCCCTGCTCGAACTGGCCCGCCGGGGCATTGAATCGCTCAACCGGCAGCACGGGCCCTGGTTCTTCCTGTTTCACCGGGCACGAACATGGAATGAGAAGCAAAACGTCTGGATGGGCCTGGAACGAAAACGTGGCAAGCTCTCGGTGCTCAACGCGCTGCTCGTCACCGGTCAACAGGAGGGCTTTGACGCTGTCGTCGGTGACCTGTCGCGGCTCAGGAAGACGGCCTACGTCATCACACTCGATACCGACACCCAACTCCCGCGCGACGCGGCGCGTGCCCTCGTCGGTACGATGGCCCATCCGCTGAACCGCCCGCGCATCGACCCGGAGACAAACCGCATCGTGCAGGGATACGCCATCCTGCAGCCGCGCGTAAGCACCTCGCTGCCGAGCGTCGGCAAGAGCCGGTTCTCGCGGCTCTTCGCCGGCGAGCCGGGCGTGGACCCCTACACCAAGGTCGTCTCGGACGTTTACCAGGACGTCTTCGGCGAAGGCAGCTTCATCGGGAAGGGCATCTACGACGTACGCGCTTTCCACCATACGCTCGAAGGCCGCTTCCCGGACAACCGCATCCTGTCGCACGACCTTATCGAAAGCAGCTACGCCCGCAGCGGGCTCGTCAGCGACGTGGAGCTGTTCGAGGACCACCCGAGTACGTACCTGGCAGACATGAGCCGCCGCCACCGGTGGGTTCGCGGCGACTGGCAGATTGCCGCATGGGTCGGCCCCGTCGTGCCGGGCGTGGACCTGGCCGCCACGCGCAACGTCATCAGCGCCATCTCCCGTTGGAAGATCTTTGACAACCTCCGGCGGAGCATCGTACCGACGACGTTTGTGATCTCACTGCTCGTCGGCTGGTTCGGCGGGCTGGCGTGGCCGGTTACGCTGTTCGTCGCCGGCCTGCTGTTCCTGCCGCCGGTGCTCAAATCCGTCTGGCAGGCGGCCCACCCGGGAGACTTGCCGCTACGTCAGCACCTGCGTTACACGGCCGCGGGCCTCGGCACGGCGTTCATACAGCAGGCATTGAGCGTCTGCTTCATGGCATTTGAAGCCTTCGTCTACACGGACGCGATCGTGCGCACCTTCTGGAGGCTGCTCGTGAGCCGCCGGAATCTTCTGGAGTGGACCACCAGCACCGACGCCGAGCGTAAAGCCCGCCATGATGTCGCCGGCTACCAGATGTCGATGTGGTTCAGCCTGGCCTTTTCCGGCGTCGTGGCGCTACTGCTTGCACTCTTCGAGCCTGAAGCTTTGCCGGCGGCAACGGCGTTTCTGATCGCATGGTTGGCCGCACCCACAATCGGCTGGTGGATCAGCCGCCCGACCGGCCGACTCGCCGAGGCGATGACCGAGGAGGACCGCCGCTACCTTCGCAACGTCGCCCGACGGACCTGGCGGTTTTTCGAGCATTTCATCGGGCCCGCCGACAACTTCCTCCCGCCGGACAACTACCAGGAGCAACCCGCCGAACGCGTCGCGCATCGTACCAGCCCGACGAACATCGGCCTGTGCCTCACGAGCTACCTGGCCGCCCGCGACTTCGGCTACGTCTCCCAGGCCACCCTTCTCAACCAGACCGAGCGCACATTCGAAACCCTGGCCAAGCTCGAACGCTTCCGGGGCCATTTCTTCAACTGGTACGACACCCGCACCCTCGAGCCGCTCTCGCCGTCGTACATCTCAACCGTCGACAGTGGCAACTTCACGGGCGCGCTGCTCACGCTCCGCGTCGGTCTGCAGGAACTGGGGCAGGAGAAGGTACTCCGCACCCTCGACCTCACCGGTCTGATCGACGTGCTGGACGTGCTTGAAGACGTCGCGCGCGAGGAGCGCTGTGCGGTCGCAGGGGAGTATCGCAAGCGTATCGCCAACCTCCGCAGCGACCTTACCACGCCACCACGCACACTCGTGGGCGCACGCCTTGTGCTGCAGCGCGCCGCGCGACTGGCCACAGACCTGCACACCGCCGTGCCGGCCGGCGGGCAGTGCCAGCAGTGGGTTTCGCTCTACGAGCGTCAGGTGCGCGACATCCTTGACGACCTTGTCTTCGTCGCCCCATGGTGCATGCTCAGCCCTCCGCCCGAGCGGATGTGGTCCCGCGGGGATGCAGAGCAGTTGGAACGGCTGTCGGAGCTACGGGCACTGCTTCGAAAACTCGACGACGTCCCGAGCCTCCTGGACGTCTCCCGGATCGACAAGGAAGTCGTCCCGCTGCTGAACGCCTGCATCGACAACCGTGACGAGCCGGCCACCAGCTCTGAGGAGCAGGGCTGGTACAGTGCCATGCGTCAGAATCTGGCCGACGCCGCCCGCCGGGCACAGGAACGCCTCGCCCGCATCAACGACCTCGTGGACGACTGCCAGGACTTCGCGCGGGCCGACTACACCTTCCTCTTCGACTCGAGCCGTGACCTTCTGGCCATCGGGTACAACGTGGCGGACGGCCGGCTCGACGCCAGCTTCTACGACCTGCTCGCCAGTGAGGCTCGTCTCATCAGTTTTGTCGCCGTGGCAGAAGGCCAGCTGCCGCAGGAGCATTGGTTCGCGCTCGGCCGACAGCTCACCACCACCGGTCCGGACGCGGCGCTGCTCAGCTGGAGCGGCTCGATGTTCGAGTACCTCATGCCGCTGCTGTTCATGCCCAACTACCCCGGCACCCTGCTGGACCGCACGTACCGCGGCATGCTCCGCCGGCAGATCGAGTACGGCAGGCAACGGAAGGTGCCGTGGGGCATCAGTGAGTCGGGCTACAACGCCACGGACGTCAACCTTAACTACCAGTACCGCGCCTTCGGCGTGCCGGGGCTGGGCTTTAAGCGCGGGCTCGGCGAGGAACTGGTCATCGCGCCTTATGCCAGCGTCATGGGCGTCATGGTCGACCCGGCCGAGACCACCGCCAACCTCCGCCGTATGCAGCAACTGGGGTTCATGGGGCACTTCGGCTTCTACGAGGCCGTGGACTACACGCCCGGCCGCGTACAGCGCGGCAACACCTTCGAAGTCGTGCAGAGCTACATGAGCCACCACGGCGGCATGAGCTTCCTCGCGCTGGCGTACGCGCTGCTCGGCCAACCGATGCAAAAGCGGTTCATGGCCAACCCGGTCTTCCGCTCGGTTGAATTGCTGCTGCACGAGCGCGTGCCGAAGGTCGCGCCGGTCTTCCCGCATGCGTCGGAGGTCTCCAACGCCATGAGCCGCACGGCCAGTGGCAGCGGGCAGGGTATCCTCCGCTACTTCGACACCCCCAACACGCCCGCGCCGGAGGTGCACCTGCTCTCCAACGGGCGGTATCACGTCATGATCAGTGCGGCCGGCGGCGGCTACAGCCGCTGGCGCGACCTGGCCGTCACACGCTGGCGCGAGGACGCCACGCGCGACGCCTGGGGGCAGTTCTGCTACCTGCGCGACGTCGAATCCGGGCTGTTCTGGAGCACCAGCCACCAGCCAACCACGCGCGAGGCCAAGAAGTACGAGGCCGTCTTCAGCCAGGCCCGGGCGGAGTTCCGCCGCCGCGACCATGAGATCGAGACGCACGTCGAGATCGGCGTGTCGCCCGAGGATGACGTGGAGCTTCGCCGCGTCACGCTGACCAACCGCGGCAAGACGCGGAGGGTCATCGAACTGACGACGTACGCCGAGGTGGTACTCGCCGCCCATGCCGCGGACGAGGCACACCCGGCGTTTCAGAACCTGTTCGTGCAGACGCAGTTGATGAGCAACCGCCAGGCGATCCTGTGCACACGCCGGCCGCGAAAGAGCGACGAGCGCCCGCCGTGGATGTTCCACATGCTGGCCGACCACTGCCCGGCCGTGGGCGAAGCGCGGTACGAGACGGACCGGAGCCGGTTCATTGGCCGCGGCCGGACACTCGCCTGGCCGCTGGCCATGGAAGGCGAGCCGCTGACGAACTCCGAGGGCAGCGTGCTCGACCCGATCGTGAGCGTGCAGCGCCGCGTGACGCTGGAGCCGGGTGCGTCCGCCGTGATCGACGTGGTGACGGGCGTGGCGGACAACCGCGACGGCGCGATTTCGCTCATCGAGAAGTACCGCGATCGCCGCCTTGCAGACCGGCTCTTCGAGCTGGCATGGACGCACAGCCAGGTGGTGCTCCGCCAGTTGGACGCGACCGAGGCCGACGCCCAGACCTACGGCCGGCTGGCCAGCAGCGTGATCTACCCGAGCAACCTGAGGCGGACGAACCCCGCCGTCATCGCACGCAACCGCCGCGGGCAAAGCGGCCTGTGGGGCTACGGCATCTCCGGCGACCTGCCGATCGTGCTGCTGCGCGTCAGCGACCTGCAGAAGCTCGACCTGGTGCGCCAACTCGTGCAGGCCCACAGCTACTGGGACATGAAGGGCCTGACGTGCGACCTGGTCATCTGGAACGAGGACTTCTCAGGCTACAGGCAGGACCTGGCCGACCAGATCCACGCCGTCATCGCCAAGCAGGGCGTCGGCCACAAGCTGGACCAGCCCGGCGGCATCTTCATCCGGCGGATCGAGCAGATGTCCGAGGAGGACAAGGTCCTTCTGCAGACCGTCGCGCGGGTCATCATCACCGACCAGGCAGGCACCCTCGGCGAACAGGTGGAGCGTCGCGGCCGGACCGAGCTGGCACCGCCTAAGTTCAACGCCGTACGCCCGCGACGCGAGGTCGTCACCGCGGCCGAGGTGCGTCGACAGGACCTGCTCTTCTTCAACGGCATCGGCGGCTTCACGCAGGACGGGCGGGAGTACATCGCCACCACCAGCGGCGGCCAGGAAACCCCAGCGCCCTGGTGCAACGTGCTGGCCAATCCGGATTTCGCAACGATCGTCAGCGAATCCGGCGGCGGCTACACCTGGGCGCTCAACGCCCACGAGTACCGCCTGAGCACCTGGTACAACGACCCCGTCGCCGACACCACGGGCGAGGCGTTCTACATCCGCGACGAAGAATCCGGCCGGTACTTCAGCTCCAGCCCCCTGCCGGCCCGCGGGGCCATGCCGTACACCACCCGGCACGGGTTCGGTTACACCGTCTTCGAATATGCCGAAAATGGCATTAACAGCGAAATGTGGGTGCACGTGGACCCCGTCGCCCCGGTGAAGTACGTGACGATCAAGCTGCGGAACGACTCCGGCCGGCCGCGGCGGCTTTCGGTCACCGGGTTCGTGGAGTGGGTCCTGGGCGAGCTGCGTACCCGCAACCAGATGCACGTCGTGACCGAGCTGGACGCGCAAACCGGCGCGATCTTCGCCCGCAACGCCTACAACGTGGACTTTGCAGGCCGTGTCGCGTTCTTCGAGGCCTCCGAGCCGCGCCGGAACATCACCGGGGACCGCACCGAGTTCATCGGCCGAAACGGCCAACTTGCGACGCCGGCCGGCATGATGCGGCTCAAGCTCTCGGGCAAGGTCGGTGCCGGGCTCGACCCGTGTGCGGCCATCCGATGCCCCGTCGACCTGGAGGACGGGCACGAGAAGGAAGTGACGTTCATCCTCGGTTCCGGCCGCGACGAGCAGGATGCGATGTTCCTCGTCAACAAGTACCGCGGCGCCGCCCCGGCACGCCGGGCGCTGGAGCAGACCTGGGGCTACTGGAACGGCATGCTCGGCACGCTGTACGTGGAAACGCCCGACCCGGCACTCAACGTACTGGCCAACGGCTGGCTGCTCTACCAGGTGCTGGCCAGCCGCTACTGGGGCCGAAGCGGCTATTACCAGTCCGGCGGTGCCTACGGCTTCCGCGACCAGCTGCAGGACGTGATGGCGCTGCTGCACGCGCAACCCAAACTCCTGCGCGAGCACCTGCTGCGTGCCGCGGCACACCAGTTCAAGGAGGGCGACGTGCAGCACTGGTGGCACCCGCCCACCGACCGCGGCGTGCGCACGCACTTCTCGGACGACTACCTCTGGCTCCCGCTGGCGGCCGCACGCTACGTGGCCGGCACCGGCGACACGGGCGTGCTGGACGAGCAGATCCCGTTCCTGGAAGGCCGCCCCGTCAAGCCGGACGAGGAGGCGTACTACGACAAGCCTGTTGTCTCGGAGGACGTCGCCAGCCTGTACGAACACTGCAAGCGGGCCGTCATCAACGGCCTGAAGTTCGGCGAGCACGGGCTGCCGCTCATCGGCTGCGGCGACTGGAACGACGGCATGAACCTCATCGGCGAGAAGGGCCGGGGAGAGAGCGTCTGGCTCGCCTTCTTCCTCTTCGACACGCTCACCGACTTCGCCAAAACCGCCCGCGCACGCGGCGACGACGCCTTCGCGCAGGAGTGCCTCGACGAGGCCCGCAAATTGAGCGAAAATATCGAAAACAACGCCTGGGACGGCCAGTGGTACCGCCGGGCCTACTTCGACAACGGCGAGCCGCTCGGCTCCGCCAGCAACCCGGAGTGCCAGATCGACTCCCTCCCGCAAAGCTGGAGCGTCCTGACCGGCGCCGGCGCCGAGGCACGCAGCCGCCAGTCCATGCAGCACGTGAACGACCGCCTGGTCCGCCGCGACGCCGGGCTGATCCAGCTCTTCGACCCGCCGTTCGACAAAAGCCACCTCAACCCCGGCTACATCAAGGGTTATGTGCCGGGCGTCCGGGAGAACGGCGGCCAGTACACCCACGCGGCCGTCTGGACGGTCATGGCCTTCGCCAAGATGGGCGACACCGAACGGGCCTGGGAGCTGTTCAACCTCATTAACCCCGTGAACCACGCCCGGACCCGCCAGGACATGATGATCTACAAGGTTGAGCCGTACGTCGTCGCGGCGGACGTCTACGGCGTGGAACCGCACGTCGGCCGCGGCGGCTGGACGTGGTACACCGGCTCAGCCGGCTGGATGTACCGCCTCATCATCGAAAACCTTCTGGGCATTCACCTGGCCGTCGACAAGCTCATCCTCAAGCCGCTGCTCCCGGCGGAATGGCCCGGCTTCAAGTTCACCTACCGCTGGCGCGAAACGCACCACCAGATCGTCGTGCACAACCACGGCGGCCCGGACGTGACGCGCATCCTTCTCGACGGCAAAGATCTTCCCGGAAATGAAGTCCCTCTGAGCGACGACCGGCAGACGCACACCATCGAGGTGCACCTTGGTGCGACGGCGACCCATCGCCCTGGGCCGGGCTTTAAGTCCGACAACAGTCTCGTGGCACAACCGCCGGCACCGAAGACATTTGCCCCGTCGAAGCCCGCCGAATAGCGAAGCCTGCGAGCGACAACGCCCGTCGGTCGCATGCGAACCGAAGGGCGTTGTCGCTTATCGAATCAAGCGATGCAGGACTAGGTAGCAACGGGGGCGGCATGGGGCTGTCCGTTGCCGTCGGTGTCCTGGCCGTCTACGGGGAGCACCTGCCTGGGCGGCCGGGATTTGCCGCTTTCCTCGTCATCCTCTTTGCCGCCCTTCAGCTTTCCGAGCATCCGGCCGACCAACGTCTGCGCGTCCAGCAGCAGGCTCATCAGCGTAGGTGTGAGGAAGAGCGTGACAAACGTGCTGAGAATCAGGCCGCCCAGCAGCACCGCACCAAGCCCGCGGTAGAGTTCGCTGCCGGCCCCGCCCACAATGACCAAGGGCGACAGCCCGGCGGTGGTTGTGATCACGCTCATGAAGATCGGCCGAACGCGCGTCTGCGCGCTGCGGGCGATCGCCTCGTTCTGAGGCATGCCCTCGCGGTAGAAGTTCAACGCCTGGTACACGATGAGAATCGGGTTGTTGACGATCGTTCCGATCAGGATCACGAAGCCGAGCATCGTCAGCACGTCCAGCTTCGTCTCCGGCACGAAGGCATGGAGGATCGCCAGCCCGGCGAAGCCGCCCACCATTGCAAATGGCACGCTGAGGATGATGGTCAGCGGGTGCAGGAAATGCTCAAACAGTGAGGCCAGCAGCAGGTACGTGATCACGAACGCCAACAGCAGGCCCCATTTGAACGAGTCGAGGAACTCGCCGAGTTTGCTGGCGGCACCCTGCAGGTTCACCTTCACGTCCGGCGGGATGTGCCCCGCCTCGCGCAGCGGGCCGAGCACTTGCGACTCGGCGATCTCCTGCGCTTCCTGGATCGTCATCGTCGCCGGCAGGTCGAGCGTGAGCGTCACGCTTGTCTGCTCCTGGGTGCGGTTCACCTGCTGCGGTGCGTCCGTCTGCACGATGCTCGCCACCGCCGAGAGCGGCACGACCGTCTCGTTCCGCGTCGCCAGCGGGATGTCAGCCAACTGCTCGACGAAGCGTGCGTCCCGCGGCGTGTTGGAGACGATCGTCAGGTCCACGCTCCGGCCGCTCACACGGTCGCGGTAGTCACCCAGGATCAGCCCGTCGACCGCCACCTGCACTGTATCGCGAATGGCCGGGGCACCGCCCACGCCGGCCGAGGCGGCACGCACGTTGTCCGGCAGGACGTTCACCTGTGGCCGGCCGAGGTTGAAATTCTGCGGGTCCGACTGCGGGTAGGTGTTAAACGCCTGTAGCAGGCCCGGGAGGCTCTTGCTGGGGTCCTGCGGGTTGAAGACGCCGGTCTGAATCGCACTGGCCGCCTCGCGCACTGCGTCCCCGTTTTCGCCGAAGATCGCCAGCTCCAGGCCCGTGCCGTTGCGGGCGATGCGGAAAATCGGTGCCTGCCGGAAGAAGCCGAACGTACCGGGAATGTCCTGCACGCTGCCGTTCATCAGGTACTGCAGCGGGCTGACGTTATCCTCGTCCGTCGAGCGTGCCCCCATGAAGGCGATGCTGCCCCGGTTGACGAAGAAGAAGTTGTCGATCGCCGGCGGAAGTTCTGTGTTCCGCAGGCCCTCGAGTGTGGCGGTCTGCTGGGCCGTTGCGAAGCGGATCTGTTCCGCGTCAAGGCCCTGCGCCTCGAGTTGCTCGCGCCGACTCGCCAGTTCCGTCTCCATCTGCGGGATGACGACCGCTTCGATCTGCGCCCGCCACTCCCGCTGCAGCTCGGCGAGCTTTTCTGGGTCGTCGGCCGCCTCCCACCAGGGGCGGAGGTAGTCTTCAACCTCGCTGCCCATCCGGCGGAACTCGTCCACGTTGTACCCCGGCGGCGGGGCGAGAATGCCGAAGATCAGGTTCTGGTTTCCCGGCGGCAGATAGTCTGTCGGCGGCATCAACGCCATCACGGCGAAGAAGCTGCCCACCAGCATCACCAGGACGAACGCCGCCCGCCGAAGCAGCCCGCCCGTCAGCCAGAGGATCACGTGATAAAACCGGTCGGCCAGCCGCTTCTGTATCCGGCCGATGGGTGCGGTCATGCGGCCCAGCCGCGTTTGCTTACCGGCGGCCGCCTCGTTCCGCAGGCCGGCGGGCATGCGACGCAAAAAGAGCGTCGTGAGCATCGGGATCACCGTCGGCGCGACGAACAGGTAAATCACGAAGCTGATCGTCAACGCCACGGACATGTCCGCGAAGAGCTGTCCGGCCTCGGCCTCGATGAAGATGACCGGCAGGAAGACCGCCACGTTCGTCAGCGTGCTGGCAACGATGGCCCCGCCCACCTCGCGCGTGCCGTCCACCGCCGCTTTGATGCGGTCCTTACCCATTTCGCGGTGTCGGAAGATGTTCTCCAGCACCACGATCGCGTTGTCTATGCCCATGCCCACGGCGAACGTCAGGCCCGCCATGCTGATGACGTTCAGGCTGCGCCCCGTCAGTGCCATGCCCAGAAACGTGCCCACGATACTGATCGGAATTGCTACCATCACCACGAGCGTTGCGCCGACACTCCGCAGTGTGAAGAAGAGCACCGCGCCGGCCAGCAGCGCGCCGATCACGAGGTTTGACACCGCCGTGTTCACCGACTGGTCGATGTAAATCGTCTGGTCGTAAACCTGATGCAGCTCGATGCCCCAGTTGCGCGGGCCCAGAATGTTCGTATTCACCTCGTCGATCGAGGCTTTGAGGTTGTTCATGACGGTCAGCACGTTCGAGCCCGTCTCGCGCTGCGCATTGATCGCCACGACAGTGTCGCCGAGCGAGCGTACGAACCCCGTCTCCTTCTTGAAGCTCTCGACGATCGTCGCGACGTCGCGAACGTAAACCTCGGCACCGTCGTCGGTGTACGCGATGACCGTGCTGGCCACCTGCTCCGGGCTGCCGTATTGCCCCAGCACGCGGATGCTCGTGTTCCGCTTGCCCTGCTCTACGGTGCCGGCCGTCACGTCGAGGTTTTCGCCGCGCATGGCGTCGGCCATCTGTGAAACAGTGATGCCGCGGGAAGCCAGCTTCTCCAGGTCCACCCGAACCTGCACCTCCTGCTCGCGTGCGCCAAGGACGTTGATCTCACTTACGCCTTCGGCCCGCTCGAGCACCGGCTTGACGAACTCGTCGAGGAACGTGCCGAGCTTCGCGATGTCGCCGTCGAAGCCGGCGGCCGGCGGCCCCTGGGCCTCGAAGCCGGGCTTGGGCCGCACAAGAATCCAGGCGATGTAGTCGCGGTTGAAGCGGTCGGTCTCTTCGACCACCGGCTGGTCTGCGTCGCGCGGGTACTCTGGCACCTGGCGGAGCTTGTCGCGGACCTCGTTCAGTGCCGCGTCTTTGTCGACGCCGACGGCAAACTCCAGGCGGATGTTCCCCTCGCCCTCGGTGGCCTGCGCGGTCATCTCCTTCAGGCCGGAAACGCTCTTGAGCACGTCCTCCTGCTCTTCGATGATCTCCCGCACAATCTCCTGCGGGCTGGCACCGAACCAGTTGGTCGTCACCGTGATGATCGGCTGGTCGACGTTGGGCGTGAGCTGCACGGGCACGCTCCGCAGCGCCAAAAGGCCGAAGATCACGATCAACAGCACGACGACGGAAACCGTCACCGGCAGGCGAATACAGCGTTCGATAAACGACATGGGCTTACCCGTCTCTGGCCGCGGTCAGTCGAACCGGCCACGCGTTGAACAATGCAAAATCACAGAACCAGTTGATCTGCCGCCGGGCCTACGCCCCGCCCACGTCAGCCCCGCCCGCACTAGCCCCGCCCGACCCAGCCCCGCCCGCATCAGGTTCGCCCGAACCAGCCGGGGGTGTCGCCCCGCCGTTACGAATGATCAGCGGCTGGCCCGGGAAAACCCCTTCTCCGCCCCGGATGACGACCAGATCACCCGGTGCCAACTCACCTCTGGGCGTGACCGAGACGCTCTGGGCGTTGGCGGCACCGAGGGTCACGGGCACGATGGCGGCAACACCGTCCCGCGCCACCACCACGTGGCTGTTGGTCCCGCTGGTGATAACAGCGTCACGCGGGACGAACAGGCCGCTGTCGTCCAGTTCGGCGGTGATGACGGCACGGGCGAAGAAGCCGGGGCGTACCTCGCCGCCCGGATTGTCAAGGCGAAGCCGGACAAGGAATGTGCGGCTCCCGGCGTCCCCTTCCGGCAGGATCTGTTCGACGGTCGCCTCCAGTTCCTTGCCGCCGAGCGCCTGGAAGCTCACCCGCGCCGTCTGCCCGACCTTCACAAGCGGGATCACGGCCTCGGGTACGTTCACGGCGACCCACAGCTGGTCGAGTGCGACAACCTGGGCAACGTCGTCGCCCGTCTCAATCCACTGGCCGACCTCGACCATCCGACGACGCACCACGCCCGCGACGGGCGTCGTGACGCTGCTTTTCTCCTTCTGCAATTCAAGCCGGGCCACGTCCGCCTCACGCTCGGCGACTTCGCTCTCCCGGACGGCCACCAGCGCCTCGGCCTCTTCGGCGAAGGTCCGCGCGTCGAGAACTTCCTTCTCCGGGGAGACGTTTCGCTCGAACAGCTGCTCCTGCCGCTCAAGCTCGCGGCGGGCGTTGACGGCGGAGACCTCAGCCCGCTTCAGCTCCGCCTCGGCGCTGGCCTGCTGGGCACGGGCCGAGACGATGAGCTTGTCCAGCAACGCGGTGTCGACCTCGACGAGCACGCGCCCGGACTCGACGGCCTGTCCTTCCTCGAAGTGACGCGCGGTGACGCGGCCGGGCTGCTCGGCGGCGATCGTGCTGCGAATGACCGGCTCGACCGTCGCCACGAGCGGGCGGGTTAACTCGACGACGTCCCGCTGCACCGGGCTGACGTCAACGTTGGCCGGAGGTGCCTGGGCGAGCGTGACGGAAGGTGCAGCGGCCAAGGCCGCCGCGACGAGGCTGAAAACAAAAACAAGTCGCATCGGTGCAAGCGTAGACAGGCACTGCGGCAGAATCAAACGATCGTTTAACTCGGCGGCCGCCCGCGGCCGGGCCGTCGAAGCCGAGGGCTCGGTATCTGGCACGGTGACCGACGACCCGGCGGCTCGTTCAGCCCTCGGCGAAGGCCTCCAGGGGCTCAGCCCGGACGCGGCAGACGATGTTCAAGGCGTCCACTGCGGCGCAGGCGGGCAGGTCTTCGGCGAGCCCCGCCGCCTTGATGTGCAGGCCGCCGGCGCTTTGGGCGAAAACCAACTCGAGTGCCTGCCGCTCGGCCTTCACGCTCGTCGGACCTTCGTCGGCAAAGGCAATGGCCGGGCCCGGGTTGGCGGCAATCTGCCCGAGCCGCTTGATGACGAGCCCGGCGCCGGCGAAGTCTTCGTCGGCGAACTGGCCTCGGGTGCCGGCGCAGACGAGCGTCACATCGTTCCCGGCGGCCAGCAGCGCCCGTGCGGTGGCGGCGGCGTTAAGCACGCACCCGGCGTAGAGCCGCCGTGCCCCCGCGCACGCCGCCAGGGCGTTGGTGCCGTTGGTGGTGCTCATGAAAAGCGTTCGTCCGGCGAGGTCTGCCGATGCCGCCTCGCGCGGGCTGTTGCCAAGGTCGAAGCCGTCAGGTTTGACGCACTCCCGCTCGCCGAGAAGGAGCTTCGGGCCCTCGAAGGCGGCATGGGCGGCCCCGGCCGACTCCAGCGACGTGAACAGCCGCACCGACGCCGCACCACGCGACAGCGCCACGGCCATGGTTGTAGTCGCCCGGAGCACGTCAAAGACGACGACACTCCGCCCGGCCAGGTGGTGCGGCTCGAGCAAAAGGGGGTGGTGGATCGTCTGCACATGCAGGGGTCGGTCGTCGGCTCGGGTGGGCATGGGTTTGGCGGGTAAGGTTCGTCAGGTCGGGGTCGTGGGTTTATGGTAGCCCGGATGCGGAAGATGGTCGTCGTGAACGTCGTCGGGCTGTCGCAGGGGTTGCTGGGGCGCAACACGCCGAACCTCAATCGGCTGGCGGCGAGTCGCGCGACGATCGAGCCGGCCTTCCCTGCCGTAACGTGCACCGCGCAGACGAACTACCTCACCGGCACCACGCCACAGGCGCACGGCATCGTCGGGAACGGGTGGTATTTCAGGGAGGTTGCCGAAATCGCCTTCTGGAAGCAGGCGGACGCACTCGTACAGTCGCCCCGGTTATGGGAGGCGGCCCGGCGGCGCGAGCCGTCGTTCACCGTCGCCAATGTCTGCTGGTGGTATGCGATGTACAGCTCGGCCGATTACACGGTCACACCGAGGCCGATGTACCCGGCCGACGGCCGGAAGTTCCCCGACTGCTGGACCCACCCGGCCACCCTCCGCGATGACCTGCAGGCGAAGCTGGGCGTGTTTCCGCTGTTCAAGTTCTGGGGGCCGATGGCGGACATCACCAGCACGCGATGGATCGTGGACGCCGCCGTCGAAATCGACCGTCGGCATGACCCGACGCTGTCGCTGGTCTATCTGCCACACCTGGACTATTGCCTGCAGAAGTTCGGCCCGGCGGACCCGCGGGTCGGGCAGGAGCTCAAAGCGGTTGATGCCCAGGTCGGCCGGCTGGCGGCACACTTTCAAGGACGTGGGGCGGGCGTGCTGGTGCTCAGCGAGTATGGGATCGAGCCGGTGAGCCGCCCGGTACACCTGAACCGCACCCTCCGGGAGGCGGGCCTGCTGGCCGTGCGGACGGAACGCGGCCGAGAACTGCTCGACCCCGGGGCCAGCGACGCCTTCGCGGTGGCGGACCATCAGATCGCACACGTATACGTCAAAGACGCGCGGCTGGTCGAGGAAGTGCGACGTCTTGTCGCCTCTGTCGCAGGTGTCGGCGAAACGTGGGCGGGCCCGGAGCGGTTGGCGGTGCATCTGGATCACCCGCGTGCCGGCGACGTGGTGGCCGAAGCCGAGGCCGGGTCATGGTTTACGTACTACTACTGGCTGGACGAAGCCCGCGCCCCGGACTTCGCCAGGATAGTCGACATCCACCGCAAACCCGGCTACGACCCGGTGGAACTGTTCGTGGACGCCAAACTAAAAACGCCGGCCCTTTCGATAGGCCGGCGTCTGGTGATGCGAAAAATGGGTTTTCGGCAACTGCTCGACGTGATCTCCACGGACGCCTCTCTAGTCCGCGGGTCTCACGGGCGCCGGCCGTCGTCTTCGGACGCACGACCGGTGCTGCTGTCGTCGCTCGCTCATACCAGGGGCGAAGCAAATCTCGCATCAACAGAGATTTACGACTGCATCCTCAGGCACCTTGATCTGGCCTGAGAACGCTTCAAGACGGTTTTCAGAACCGTTCGGAGTTCTGAAGAATGCTCCCAGGCCGAATGAAACGCTCAAAGGCCGTCGAGCCGCACTTCACACACCGCCGGGGCGGCGAGACCGCGTCTTCCGGCTCATCACCGCAGCTGGCACACTGCAGCGTGAAGATCGCGACCCGCTCAGATTCCTCGAAATACGGGTCAAACGTGGCAAATGACCCTTGGGCCTCGAACGCGTTGATTCCAATAGACATGCTGAATTTCCTTCCGTGTTTTTGCGTTTCAGGGATCAACCCCACACGGAAGAATCATCAACAAAGGGTGTACCAGCCCGAATTTAGGACGTCCGGTAACGCCGCAAAGCCGGCTCATGCGTTACGAGCCCACTCGGGAAGCCTGCATGCACGTCAATATGTCACGACAGCTTGGCGCGCAGGATGCACACTCCGCCAGATCGTCGCTCGCCAGGTAACCGCCAATACCAACGCTCACCAGCTCTCTGCATACAACCTATGAGCCGGCAAGGGTTTAGCCGTGGCCGTTCGGGCTTACGGCCGCCGCCGTGCTGTGGCTGTGGGCGGCGGGCTCCTCGTCGTCGGTGCCCTCGGGTGCCTCGCCGTCTTGGCCGGCGGCGTCGCCGCGACCTTCCGACCGCCCGCCGGTCGACGGGCCCATCGCACGTTCGATTTCGTATTTTTGCAGCTTCCGCTGCAACGTTCTCACACTGATGTCCAGCTTTCGGGCAGCGTGTGTCCTGTTTCCGTCAAACTCGTCCAACGCACGCATGATCGCGACCCGCTCGAGTTCCTCCATGGTCAACCCTGTGGGCAGCGCCTGTCCTTTTCTGTCCACTTTCGCCCGGGCAGTCACCGGCTCGTCTTCCAGAATCCTGTCAGGCAGGTCTCGCACGTCGAGCAACTCGTTCTCGGCGAGAACCATCATGCTCTCGAGCGTGTTTCTCATCTCACGCACATTCCCCGGCCAACTGTATATCTCGAACTGACGCATCACCTCCGGCGACACCCGATGCTTCGGCGTGTTCTTCGTCTGCGCGATCTCCCGGAGGAAGTGCTCCACCAGCAGCGACATATCCTCAGGCCGGTCACGCAACGGCGGCAGCACAATGCTGATCACGTTCAGCCGGTAGAAAAGGTCCTCCCGGAACGTCCCCTCCTGCACCATCTTCCGCAGGTCGCGGCTCGTCGCGGCGATCACCCGCACGTCCACCTTGCGGTCGTCGGCACCGCCCACCGGCGTCACCTGAAGCGTCTCGAGCACGCGCAGCAGCTTCGCCTGCAGCCCCAGCTCAAAGTCCCCGATCTCGTCGACGAACAGCGTCCCGCCGTCCGCCTGCTCGAACCGACCCACACGCTTGTCCGTCGCACCCGTAAACGCCCCACGCACGTGGCCGAACAGTTCGCTCTCCACGAGCGTCGCCGGCACGGCCGCACAGTTCACCGCGACGAACGGCCCCTTTTTCCTCGTCGAGTTCTGGTGCAGGGCCTGGGCCACCAGCTCCTTGCCCGTGCCGCTCTCGCCGAGGATGAGCACGGTGCTGTCCACGGGTGCGGCCCGCCGGATCTTCTCGAAGACGTCGCGCATCTGCTTGGAGTTGCCGACGATCCGCTCGAGTCCGAACTTCTGGTCGAGCCGCCGCCGCAGCGTGTCCAGCTCCCGGTCCTTGCGCGTCTCGCCGATCGCCCGATTGATGAGCATCAGCAGCTCGTCCGGGTGCACCGGCTTGGTGATGTAGTCGTACGCGCCGCCCTTGATGGCCTCCACCGCCGAGTCGACGCTGGAGTTGCCCGTCAGCAGGATGAACTGCGTCTCCGGCCGGCGTTTCCGCCAGAGGTTCAGCAGCTGCATGCCCGAGACTTCGCCCAGGTGCAGGTCCGAGAGCACGACCTCCATCTGCTCCTCGGCGTAGCCGATGGCTTTGTCCGCGTCCTCGACCGCAAAGACCTCGTACCCCTCGCGTTTCAGCAAGGCGGAAAGGGCTCTGCGTTCGGTGGCATTGTCTTCGACGACAAGGATTCGTCCGGAGTGACTCATAGTTGTTTGATTGGGGGCCTGCGTCAATTCGTATCTCTGTCGCTGCATTATGGCATAGCACGCCACGTCGTGCGCCGGCAACTGACAAACCCCAAAAGTCTGTCCCGCAGCTTTCGTCTGCTAACATACCCGCCATGTTCAAGCGGTTGCGACGCCTTCGGGTCTCGCTGGCGGCCAAATGCCAGTTGTTGTTCGGGTTTGCCGCCGCACTCATCATCGCGGCGGCGTTGTTCGTCCCCTGGCAGCGGATGGAGCAGCTCACCTACCAACTGGACCGCGCCGCCGCCGAAACCGTCGCCCAGGCCGCCGTCGCACGCCACCCGGAGGCCTGGAAGCCCAACACCCTCGTCCTGGCCGACCCCTACCCCATCATGTCCGACGGTGCCACCACCGGGCGAAACCGCTTCCCCCCGGCACGCATCGTCCCGCGCGACCAGCTCCTCCGCGACGGCCCCGACGACTTCGAAGCCGGCAGCTTCGACCGCTTCGCCAACCCCCAGGACCGCCGACGCTTCCACGGCCGCCTCTACGACGACGGCGCACGCTACCGCTACGCACGCCCCCTCTTCATCAACGAAGCCGGCGACCTGCAACTCGTCCCACTGGCCGGCGAGCTTTCCCGCGGCAACCAGGAGCTGGTCCCGCCGGAACAGCTCTTCGGCATCGTCGCCGTAGACATCCCTTCGCAAGTCTCACGCGAGCAGCTGCTGGTCAACCGCGCCTTCGTCCTCACCGCGGGCCTGCTGGCAGGCACACTCGCCGTCGTTACGCTTTACCTCATCATCACGCGCCTCATCCTCAAGCCCGTGCGCGTCCTGCAGGAGACGGCCGAGAAGGTCGCCGAAGGCGACCTGAACATCCGCTCGGACATCTCCAGCGGCGACGAGTTCCAGCAGCTCTCCGAGACCTTCAACGCCATGCTCTACAACCTCACCCGCAGCACCGAGCAGCTGCGCGCAGTCAACAAGAGCCTGGACAACCGCCTGGGCCAACTGGCCGACGCCAATGTCGCCCTCTACGAATCCAACCGCCTCAAGAGCGAGTTCCTCGCCAACGTATCCCACGAGCTGCGCACGCCGCTGAACAGCATCATCGGCTTCGCCGACCTGCTGAAGGAAAGCACCAGCCCCGACGCCAAGGTGCAGCGCTACGTGCAGAACATCGTCGCAAGTGGCAACAACCTCCTGGACCTGATCAACGACCTGCTGGACCTGGCCAAAATCGAAGCCGGCCGAATGCAGATCCGCGTCGAACCCATCAGCATCGGCGACCTGTTCGAGGGCCTGGCGAACGTGCTCAAGCCCCTGGCGGCAAGGCGGAACGTCGAGATCCGCAGCCGCGTCTTTCCCAGCGTCCCCGTCGTCCGCACCGACCCGTCCAAGCTGCAGCAGGTCCTCTACAACTTCCTCTCCAACGCCATCAAGTTCAGCCCCAAGGGCGAAACCATCAGCCTCGAAGCCGCACGCGAGGACGAAAACACCGTCCGCATCACCGTCACCGACCGAGGCCCGGGCATCGCACCCGAACTGCACGAGGCCATCTTCGAAAAATTCCGCCAGCTCGACTCAGGCCACACCCGCGAACACTCCGGCACCGGCCTGGGCCTGGCCATCAGCAAGGAACTGGGCCGACTCCTCGGCGGGCAAATCGGCGTCGACTCCAAAGCCGGCCGAGGCGCAACCTTCTGGATCATCCTCCCGCTGCAAATCAGCGGCGGCGAGAAGACCCTCCACCCCGCCCACGTCGTAATGGGGTAGACACCCGCACCACCCCCCCCCCCGGCATTTTCCCTGGCGTCGCGACAATGCCGCGACAATGCCGTGACAATGCCGCGACGATGCCGCGACGATGCCGCGGCAAAGTACGCACGCCCGGCTGGACCGGATCCACTCGATCCGCTACAGCGCGAATGCCTCCTCGCCCCAGAGGGGCGGCCGGTTGTAGCCAGGGGTGGAGCGCGCCGGGCCGCACAGCGGCCGCGAGCGGAACCCCTGGGAACTTCGCCCCACGACCGCAAGCCCCGGAGGGGCGACGGCGGGCACCCTGCGACCATTGACCGCACCAAGTTTCCATTTTGACTTGTCAAAGTCCCACTCTAAACTACGGACATGATTGAGCAGACGGACGTGTTGCGCACTGAGGTCGGGTCGAGCCGCTCTAGCCCGGCGGCACGTCGGGCGGGTTCTTTTGCCGCCTGCCGGTGCTTTTCCGCCACAAGCCTGGCCCTGCTGCTGCTTGCGAGCTTGGCCTGGATTCTTCCCGGCTGCAGCGAGGCCGGCGAGGCCGAATCGGGCAAGCCGCAGGCCGTGGCGACCGTCGGCATGGTCGGCGACCTGGTTCGGGCGGTCGGCGGGGATTTGATCGACGTGACCGTCCTGTGCCCGCCCGGCTCCGACCCGCACACCTACCAGGTGACCAGCGCCGACGGCCGGGCGCTCGAGCAGGCGGACATGATCTTCTACAACGGCCTGCACCTGGAAGGGACGATGCAGGCGGACCTGGAGTCGCTGGCCGGCCGCAAGCCGGTGCTGGCCGTCGCCGAGACGCTGTCGCCGGAGCTGCTGCGCGTCGACGGCGAGGCGATCGACCCGCACGTGTGGATGAACCCGCAGCTGTGGGCGATGGCGCTGACGTCGGTGGAGCAGTTCCTGGCCCTGCAGTACCCCGAGCATGCCGACACCTTCCGCGAGAACGCCGACGCCTACGCCCGCAAGCTGGCGGACCTGGACGCCTACGCCCGCACCGCCGTGGCCGCCGTGCCCGAGGGCCAGCGGCTGCTGGTGACGGCCCACGACGCCTTCGGCTACCTGGGCGACGCGTACGGCATTGAAGTACGCGGCATTCAGGGCATCAGCACGGAGAGTGAGGCGAGCATCGCCGACCGCAACCGGCTGGTGGACCTGGTGGTGGAGCGGCGGGTGCCGGCGATCTTCGTGGAGAGCAGCGTGAGCGACGCCAACGTGCGGGCCGTGGTGGAAGACGCCAAACGACGCGGCCACGACCTGGCCGTGGGCGGCGAACTCTACAGCGACGCGATGGGCCCGGCCGGCATGTACGAGGGGACGTACCTGGGCATGATCGACCACAACGTGACGACGATCGTGCGGGCGTTGGGCGCGACGAACGTGAACGTGCACGGCCTGGCCGGGAAGCTGACGCTGAACCACGACCACGCCGCCCATGCGAAGGAACACGACCACGCGGGGCATGACCATGAACACGATCACGAGCATGATCACGAGGAAGGGCATTGACCATGTTGCGTGCCCTTTCGGCCGCCCGGGCAGCACGCGCCCAGGCCGCCGAGCTGGATGAGCCGACGAACGTACCCCTCGAAGCCGAGGGCGTTGCGCTGTCGGTCCGCGGATTGAGCGTGGCGTACGACCGCAAGGCGGTGCTGCAGTCGATCGACCTGGACGTGCCGGACGGGGCGCTGGTGGGCATCGTCGGGCCGAACGGCGCGGGCAAGAGCACGCTGATCAAGGCGATGCTGGACCTGGTGCCGCCCGCCGACGGCGAAGTCAGTGTGTATGGCAAACCGTACAAAAAGCAGCGGAGCCTGGTGGGCTACGTGCCGCAGCGTGAGAGCGTGGACTGGGACTTCCCGGTGAGTGCTTTGGACGTGGTTACGATGGGCCAGTACGGCCGCATCGGCCTGTTCCGCCCCATACGCGCCCGCCACCACGCCGCGAGCATGGCGGCGCTGGAGAAGGTGGGCATGGCCGAATACGCCAAGCGGCAGATCAGCCAGCTTTCCGGCGGGCAGCAGCAGCGCGTCTTCCTGGCCAGGGCGCTGGTGCAGGAGGCGAAGCTCTACCTGATGGACGAACCCTTCGCCGGCGTGGACGCCGCGACCGAACGCAGCGTCGTGGACACCCTCCGCGGCCTGCAGCGCGCCGGCTGCACGCTGATGGTGGTGCACCACGACCTGAACACCGCGGCCGACTACTTCGACCACGTGCTGCTGCTGAACAAGCACGTCATCGCCTTCGGCCCGACGGCCCGTACCTTCACGCCCGCCAACCTGCAGAAGGCCTACGGAGGCCGCCTCGTGCTGGCTTAGGTCCCGATGATCGCAACCCTCTTCGACCCCGAACAACTCGCCCGCACCCTCCGCCTGGCGGACCACGGCACGCGTGTGATCCTGCTGGCCGTGGGGCTGCTGGGGCTGGTCGGCGGCGTGGTCGGTTGCTTTGTTTTACTACGAAAGCGCAGCTTGCTGGGCGACGCCCTGAGCCACGCCACGCTGCCGGGGCTCTGCCTGGCGTTCGCCGCGAGCCTGGCCTGGGGCGGCACGGGCAAGAGCCTGCCGGTGCTGCTGGTGGGCGCGACGCTCACGGGCCTGGCCGGGGTGGGCTGCCTGCTGGCCGTGCGGCACTTCACGCACCTGAAGGAGGACGTGGGGCTGGCGATCGTGCTGGCGGGGTTCTTCGGGCTCGGGGCGGCGATGCTGCCGATCGTCAGCCGGCTGCCCGGCGGCTCGGCGGCGGGGCTGGAGCGGTTTATCTACGGCAAGACCACCAGCATCGTGCTGGCCGACGCGTGGCTCATCGCGGCCGTCGCGGCGGCGTGCCTGCTTCTGATACTGTTGTTCTACAAGCCGCTGAAGCTGCTCTGCTTCGACGAAGCCTTCGCCGCCAGCCTCGGCTGGGCGGTGTTGTGGCTGGACGTGCTGCTGATGGGGCTGGTGACGCTCGTGACGATCGTCGCGCTCCAGGCCGTCGGGCTGATATTGGCCATCGCGATCCTGATCATCCCCGCGGCCTCGGCCCGGTTCTGGACGGACAAGCTGCCGGTCATGCTCGCGGTGGCCGCGGGGCTCGGTGCGGTCTCGGCGGGGGCGGGGGCGGCGTTCTCGGCGTCGGCGGCGGCACGCATGCCGGCCGGGGCGGTCATCGTGCTGGCGGCGTCGGTCGTCTTCTTCGTTTCGATGCTTCTCGGCAGTCAGCGGGGCATTCTGGTCCGCCGGCGGCGGGTGCGGCTGGCGTTCGAGCCGGCCGCAGTCGAGGTCAGCAGTTCGGCCGGGGGTGTTTCATGAGCGACTTCGCCTGGCACGGCTGGATCATCGCGACCGCCGCCGCCGCCGCCGTGGCGTGCGCGGTGCCCGGGGTCTATCTCGTCCTCCGCCGCATGAGCATGATGGGCGACGCCATCAGCCACGCGGTGCTGCCGGGGCTGGCCGGGGCGTTCATCATGGCGGCGTGGTTCAAGCAGCTTCAGGCCGCCGGGGAGTTGCCCGGCTGGCTGCACTTCGTCGCCGCCGGCGACCCGCGGAGCAGTTGGCTCATGTTCGCCGGTGCCGTGCTCGTCGGCGTCTTCACGAGCCTGCTGACGCAACTCATCCACAAAGCCGGCCGCGTCGAGGAGCAGGCCGCCATGGGCGTCGCCTTCACCACGCTGTTCGCGCTGGGCCTGGTGATGATCGAACACGCCGGCCACCTGGTCGATCTGGACCCCCGCTGTGTCCTCTACGGCACGGTCGAGCTTGCGCCGCTGCGGCAGATTTCGGTGTTCGGGCTGTTCATGCCGCGGAGTTTCGCGCAGCTCGCGGCCGTGCTGCTGCTGAACCTGGCGTTCGTCGGGCTGTTCTACAAGGAACTGAAACTCGCCGCCTTCGGCCCCGCCTCGGCCCACAGCCTGGGCGTCAACGCGACGGTCATGCACTACGGCCTCATGGCGGTGGTCGCCGTGACCACCGTCGCGGCGTTCGAGGCGGTCGGGAGCATCCTGGTCATCGCCATGCTCGTTGCCCCGGCGGCAACGGGGCTGCTCCTGTCGCGGCGGTTCGGCGTGGTGCTGCTCCTGGCGGTGCTGCTGGCCGCGGCCTCGGCGGTGCTGGGCCACCTGACCGCCGTGACGCTCCCTCCGGCACTCGGGCTGGGCGAGGCGAACACGGCCGGGAGCATGGCGGCGGCGTCGGGGTTGCTGTTTGTGCTGGCGATGCTTTTTTCGCCGGGCCAAGGCGTGCTGACACGACGCTTCCGCACCGGCCGCAGGGCCCGATCCGCACCGGTTCCGCAGGTTTTGGCTGTGCATGGAGAGGAAATGGCTTGACCGCCGCCATCCGATCAATTACCTAACAAAGCGTGGGAAGCACGCAGCGGATTTCTCGGCAGTCGTTCTTCCCCCCGGCGGATGCCGGGCCGGGCGCGTTCGCCGGTGCCGCCGCCGACGCTGGGGCCGTCCCCCCGCCCTGGGACCTGGCCGGGCTGCACGAGGTCGCCGGGCCGGCGCTGGTCCCCGGCTGCACCTTTCTGGGCGGCTGGGCGGTCGCCTGGGTGCTCAACGGCGCGACGCTCCCGGTTCAACCGGCCGACCTGTCGTTTTGCGGCCTCCTGCCCGCCCCTGAACTCGCCGCGTCGCCGGCAGCGCACGCCCTGCCCGCCGGGGGTTGCGTGGCGTGGGTCGGGCCGGGCGTGTGGCCTTACCCGCCGACGCTGGCCCGCAACGGCCTGTTGGCGCGGAGCCTCTTCGTGAACGCCCGGGACTGGCGTCGCCGTGCCGCCGCCGCCGAGACGGCCGCCCGTTCGGGCGCCTGTGCCGCCGTCGTGCTCGACGGGCGGGGGCTTTCCTTCACCGCGACGCGTCGGCTGCAACTGGCGGCCCGGAGCCACCCGTGCCGGCTGCTGGCGTTGTACCCGTCGGACGGCGCCCACGCCCCCTCGGCCGCGGGCGTCCGCTGGCGCGTCGAACCCGTTCAACCCCCGAAGCCCCCCGCCCACACCAACGCCGCCGCCAATAGCGCCGCCGCCGTTTTGACTTGTCACCCGACTCACCCCGCATGGAAGCTCACCCTCCTGCGCTGCAAGGGAATGTGGCCTGCCGCCTTGAAGGGCATCACGCTTGGCGATGAACTCACCTGGATACTCCGCTGGGACCCCCGGGCCGGCCTACCCCGCCTCGAACCCAACTGCCTCGAACCCGACCACACCGGCCCCGGCCTCGCCCCAACAGGCCTCGCCCCTCCGAGCCTCGCCCCGCCGGACTTACCTCTGCGTCTACCTCCCCAGTTGGCCCACCGACCGCCTGCACCGTCGCCGGGCTGGGCCGTCCGCTCCACACATGCCGACCACACCCACCCAGCCGGGCCGGGGTGAGGCGTTGCTGTTGCTCGCCCACAGCGTGGGGGGTCGTCGGCTGGTGGCCTCGGCCTGTCGGGGCTGCCGGGCCGCGGGCGTCCGCCCCGGCATGACCGTCGCCCACGCCACCGCCCTGCTGCCGTCGCCGCCGGTCATCCGCCCGGCCCGGCCTGCCGCCGACGCGGACGCCCTGCGCGCCCTAGCCCGCTGGGCGCTGCGGTTCACCCCCCTGGCCGCCGTCGACCCGCCCGACGGGCTGGTGCTCGACCTCACCGGCTGCGGCCGGCTCTACGGCAGCCTCCGCCACGCCGCCCGAACCGTCCATCAGGCGGTCACCGCGCTCGGGCTGGGGGCGCGTGTCGCCGTGGCCCGCACCGCCGGGGCGGCGTGGGGGGTGGCGCGGTTCGCCCCGGCGTCGGCCGGGCCCGTCGTGCTGGCCGTGCGGCGTACCCCGGCCGAGGCGCTGGCCTCGTTGCCGGTCGCGGCGTTGGGCATCGACGCCAAAACGCAAACCGCCCTGCAGGAGGTGGGCATCGACCGCGTGGCGGACCTCCTGGCCGTGCCCCGACGCGACCTGGCCCACCGGTTCGACCTCTCGCTGCTGACCCGCCTCGACGCCGTCCTCGGCCGAACGCGCCAGGTGCTCGAGCCGGAGCAGGCCCCCAAGCCCCCGGCCGTCTCGTTCCGGTTCGAGGGGCCCACCCTCCGCCAGGCCACCATCGAGCAGGCGACACGCGAACTCGTGCACCGGCTGTGCCGCCTGCTGGGCGCACGGGAGTCGGGCGTGCGGCGGCTCACGCTCAACGTCGAACGCCTCGACGAAGCCTTCAAGCCGACCTACCACCGGCAGGACGTCAGCTTCAGCCGGCCCAGCCGCGACGTGAAGCACATCTGGGCCGTCCTCCGCCCGGCGCTGGAAAAGCTGCACCTGGGCCAGGGCGTGGAGCGGCTGGGCCTCACCGCGGCCGCCACCGCCGTGCTCCGCCACGCGCAACTGCAGACCGACGGCAGCGTGGAGGCCACCGACGTGGCCGCCCGGCAGGAAGGGGAGATGATCGACCGCCTCAAGGCCGCCTTGGGCGCCGAGAACGTGCTGCGTGCCGTGACCGTGGAGAGCCATGTGCCGGAGGCGGCGTTCTGCTACTACCCGGCGGACGAGGCGCCGGCCGTTCACCCGCCCTACGCACCCGAAGACGGTGACGACCCCGACCCTACCGACCCCGCCGGCACTCCCGGCGTGCCCGGCGTCGCCGCGGGGGACAGGCCCGTCACGCTGCTGAACCCGCCGGAACGCGCCCAGGTCACCCTGCTCAACCCCGAGGGGCCGGTCATCGTGCTGCATTGGCGCGGCACCACCCGGCGGATCGTCGCCAGCGTCGGCCCGGAACGCATCGGGCGGCGCTGGTGGCATTCACCACCGTCGCAACGCACGCTGGACGTGCGCGACTACTACCGCCTCTGCGGCGAAGACGGCCTGTGGCTCTGGGCGTTCCGCGCCCTGCCCGACGGCAACTGGTTCATTCACGGCCTGTGGGCCTGAGGCGAGCATGCCCGACGACCCCCAACACAAAATCCGACCCCACCCCCACAAACGGGTCAACCCGCCTGCCGAACCCCCGGCCGAACCGCCAACAGACGCCGGCTCGGCAGACGCCGCTTCGGCACGCACGGGTGACGGCCGGACGCTGGCCCGCTCCGGCCGGAGCTACGTGCAGGCGGCCACCCCCTTCGCCGAGTTGGCCGCCACCAGCAACTTCACCTTCCTGCACGGCGCCAGCCACCCGGACGAGCTGGCCGTTCACGCCGCCGAGCTGGGCTACGCCGCCGTGGGCGTCGCCGACGTGAACACGCTGGCCGGCGTGGTCCGGGCGCACGTCGCCGCCAGGCAGGTGGGCATGGCGTTCATCCCCGGCTGCCGGCTGGTCTTCAGCGAGCCGGCCGGGCTTTCGGTGCTGGCCTGGCCGACCACCCTGGCCGGCTACGGCCGGCTGTGCCGACTGCTGACGACGGGCAAGCGCCGCACGGTGAAGGGGCGCTGCAGCCTGTCACTGCCAGACCTGCTGCGGCTGTTGCAGGAGGCGGGTTCGGACGCGGGCCTGATGCTGGCCGTGGTGCCGCCGGCCCGGCTGAGTGCCGGGTTCTTTGCCCGGCTGCAGCAGTTGAACGCGGCGTGCCGGCCGGGGCACTTGAGCCTGGCGGCCGCGTTCGACTACGGCCCGGACGCCGCGGGCCGCATGCGGCAGCTTCGCCGCCTGGCGGACGACGCCCGCGTGCCCCTGCTGGCCACGAACCTGCCGCTGTACCACTGCCCCACCCGCCGGCTGCTGCAGGACGTGCTCACCTGCATCCGCCACGGCTGCACGCTGGAGCAGGCCGGCTTTCGCCTCGAGGCCCACGCCGAGCGGCACCTCAAGCCGCCGGCGGAGATGCACCGGCTCTTCCGGCACGACGCCGACGCCATCGCCCGGGGCCTGGACGTGGCCGCCGCCTGCCGGGGCTTTTCACTCGACCAGCTCCGCTACCAGTACCCCGCCGAGGTGGTGCCCCCTGGGCAGACGGCGATGGCCCACCTGGAGGCCCTCTCCCGCGCGGGCTTCGCCGGCCGCTTCCCCGAGGGCGCGCCACGCCACGTGAGCGAGCAGTTCGAGCACGAGCTGGTGCTGATCGAGGAACTGAACCTGCCGCACTACTTCCTGACCGTGGAGGACCTGGTGCGGTGGAGCCGCGGCCGGGGGATTTTGTGCCAGGGCCGCGGGGCGGCGGCCAACTCCATCGTCTGCTACAGCCTGGGCATCACGGACGCGGACCCCAGGCGGATCAACACGCTGTTCGAGCGGTTCATCAGCCGGGCGAGAAATGAGCCGCCGGACATCGACGTGGACTTCGAGCACGAACGCCGCGAGGAGGCGATCCAGTACCTGTACGCCAAGTACGGCCGGGACCGTGCGGCCCTGACGGCGAACGTGATCACCTACCGCGGCCGCTCGGCCGTGCGCGAAGTGGGCAAGGCCCTTGGCCTTGGCCTGGACGCGGTGGACGTGCTGGCCAAAGGCATCGACTGGTGGGGCGGCAAAGGCGTCGGCAACGACCAGCTCGAACACCTGGGCATGGACCCGGCCGACGTGGTCATCCGCCACCTGACGACACTCTCGATGATGATCCAGGGCTTCCCCAGACACCTCTCCCAACACCCCGGCGGCTTTGTACTCACCCAAACCCCACTGTGCGAACTGGTGCCTATAGAGAATGCAACTATGGAAGACCGAACGGTGATCGAGTGGGACAAGGATGATATTGATGCACTGGGGATGATTAAGGTGGACGTGCTGGGGTTGGGGATGCTGACTTGTTTGGCGAAGGGGTTTGCGTTGCTCAGAAGGCATGCAGGCATGGGGGGAAGGCACGAAGGCACGGAGGCACTTGGGGGAAGGCACGAAGGCACGGAGGCACGAAGGCACGAAGGGGCAGAGGGGGAGGCCGAGCAGGACGGTTCGGGATTTGGTAATTTGAAAGCGGCCATGGGCGGCGACCCATCAGGTCTGTCATCGCCCGAAGGAGTAAGGTCTTCCCCTTCGTGCCTCCGTGCCTCCGTGCCTTCGTGCCTTCCCGACCCTTCGTGCCTCCGTGCCTCCGTGCCTTCGTGCCTTCCTACCCCTTCGTGCCTTCCTACCGTAACTTCGTTTCACGATCGGATAAGAATCAATGACCCAGATCAAGACCTTTCGCGACCTGGTGGCTTGGCAGAAGGGGATGGAGCTGGCTCGGCGGATTTATCAGGAGACGCAGGCCATGCCGGCGGGCGAGCGGTTCGGGCTGACGAACCAGATGCGGCGGGCGGCCGTCTCAGTGCCGTCGAACATCGCCGAGGGCTACGGCCGCCAGAGTCGGCTGGACTACGTGAAGTTCTTAAGAACAGCCCGAGGCTCGCTCATGGAGTTGATGACGCAATACCAACTGGCCATCGAACTGAATATGCTGAAACCGAACCCGCCGACATACAACCTCCTGGAGGAAATCGACCGCGTTCTACAAGGCCTGATCCGCAGCCTGAACAAGTAGGGGAAGAAGAAAGGCACGAAGGCACGAAGGCACTGGAAGGAAGGCACGGAGGCACGAAGGCACGAAGGCACGGAGGGGAAGAAGGTTCGCCGGATGCCTCAAAAGACC
>JBHJOM010000013.1:0-17487 GCA_050329715.1 Phycisphaerae bacterium | reverse complement strand
TAATTCGGTTCTGCTGCATGGTGTTTCAAACCTCCCGCCCCGCCGACCCCCGGCCAACGGAAACGAGCGGGGTTTACGGATTCAGACGGTAGATGAATTCCTGCCGCATCGGCTCGTTCATCTTCCCGCGCGGGTCGACGAGTTCGACGGTGATGCGGAGCATGGCGGGGGGAACGGCGTCGAGGGGTCCAGGATCGGCACCAGTGTCCGGATTGAGGTCCGTCAGTTGCTGCGGTGCCCACACGCAGGTGTACTGCCGTCCATCAATACCGGGATCCGTGGGACGTACACGCTCGAAGGCAAATGGTCCACTCCAGCGATCACTGACCGTGATTACGTCCATCACGCCATCGCCATTAAGGTCACGCGGTAGGCCGTACCACTGGATCGGTGCATCGACCTCATCAGGATCATCCTGTGCTGCTGCGGTGCGATCGATCCGCCCGTCGCCATTGAAGTCTCCCGCGAACTCGACGATGAACTTTGTCACACCGTCAGATAGGAAACCTGTATTTTGGGCCAATTCGGTGATGGTACGCTCGCGATTAGCGTTATCGCCGCTGTTCAGGTTGTTCATACTGACGTTCGGCACATACTCATAGCGGAAAGCCTGATTAACCGTCGCACCCGACGCGATAGTCTGCCACCAGTCCGCGCTCGCCGTCTCCAACGTTACGACTCGATCGTAAACGCTCTCGGATGCTGCGTCGTTGGCGGTGTTCGTCTCGCCGCCAATCAGATCCGCGACGGCGAAGTCGATTGCCCCGTTCTGTACTTCAAGCGTCGAGCCTCCTACTGCATACGCAGAGTCGGCGACGATGCCGACACCCCCTACAATGATTGCGTTGAAAGCAACCTGGGACCCGTACGAGAACGGCGGAACGTTTGATCCTCCCGCAACAAGACGGTCACTTACGAATGCGAACTCCTCGGCCGTGATATCCGAGCCTACTGCCGAGCTTTGACCCTTGACCTGCGAAGTCGTCCCACGCTGGCTGCTGAGTAGAAGCGCCTTACGGCCGAGCGTCCACTCGGCGGCGTAGCGTTGCTGTCCGGCTGCTTCGAGGATCTGTAGTGACCCGCCTGCGATCTTGTTCAGGTGGCCGTACCAGACGTAGGCCGTGAGAGCCGTGTCTTGAACGATGATCTCTTCGGTGAGCGGCCCTCGGGAGACTTGCCCAGTCTGCCGCTTGAAGCTGCCGTTACTGAAGAAGTGCAGCGTGTCGGTGCGGTGCACGCGGCGGTTTTCGATCGCGGAGATCGGTGGATTCGCTGGGTCCAAAAGGTTTTCGCCAAAGGCATTGCCTTCTATGCCGTCCTCGTCGAGGTCAACGGTGTTGACGTTGGTATCAGCGTCCAGTTCCTCGTCGTCCTCGTCGAGAAAGGCGACCTGCACGCGGTTGCTGATGACCAAGAAGGGGAGAAAGTCCATGGGCATGATGCCGGTGGCGTCTGCCGCGTCCGGGCCGACGATGTCGGCCTGCAGGTTCGAGGCGACGGCCTGCATGGTTCGCGTGCGTTCCGAGACGGACTGCCCGACGCCGATGGTTTCGCCGGCGATGGAGAAGACGCTGGTGATGCCCGCAATGATGACCAGCGTCAGGGCTACAGCGATCATGATCTCAACGAGCGTGAAGCCGTGCCGGGCCGAGGTTGGGCGGGAGTTCAGGTTCATCATGGCCTAGTTGGTGTAGTCGATGGAAATCAGGTCGCTCACGAGCACGTCCTGCGGGCCTCCACGGTAGAGGTTTCCAGGCCCGGCGGGCAGGTCCGGCTTGTCGGGCATGGCACCGATGAGGACGATGTCGAACGGGGTGCCGAAGGCGGCGCTGCTGGCCGGCGGCTGCCCGCCACCGCGGACCGGGCGGACGGGAAGAAGCTCAAACGTGGTGTCGAATATCGGGTAGTCTGTTGGATCGTCGAAGCGGCTGCCGAGTTTGAAAGCTTCCCCGGCGGCAGCGCCGTTAAGGATGATGACTGTCGTTCCGCTAACGACACGAAGACCGGGATCCGCCATGAAGCCAAGCTTCACAGGGTCGCCGGGGATGACCGGTGCGAGCATCTCCACGCCGGCGATGGTCACGGGCGTGAGCACGCCCTCGTCAGGCGCGATGGCGTTGAGCGAGGCGTCGGTGTAACGGTCCGCGTTGCGGCAGACGGTGGCGACGATCCGTACAGAGACGGGAGCCCCCGCCGCCGGGCGGAGGAAGAAGGCCGTCCACGCATAGTTGGGCATGCCGGACATGACCCGGCCGTGGAACAGCGGGCCGACGATCTGTGCGCTTACGCCGCCGCTGGTGTAGAGACCGTCGAGCGTCCGAACCGTAGTGCCCGTCGGGAACGCGAGGGACTGCGCATCCGCCGCGGCGAACTGGGCGCGAATGAGGTTTTCTGCCGAGTCGATGACGCTGTTGGCCGCGGCCATCTGGCGGGTTTCCTGGGTCTGCTGGATCGCCACGGGGAAGATCCCGGCGATCATGATGAAGCCCAGTGCCAGCACGCCGATGGCGAACATCACTTCGATGAAGTTGAACCCCGGTGCGAAGCCGGCCCGGCGGCCGATGGTGGTTGCGCGTGTCGTCATGGTTATTGCCCCCCCGCTTCAATCAGTTGCCCGCCGGCCCGGCCGACGAGCAGTGGCGTGGTGAACTCGCCCAGCCACAACTCGGCCGCGGCGGCGTCGTTGGCGAGCCACGTGTTGCCGGTTTCGCCTGCGTTCTCGGCGGCGGCGTTGTATTCGCCGCGGTCGAAGATCACCAGGCCCAGGCTGCTCAGCCCGGTTTGGGTGGCGGTGAGGGGGGAGCCGGTTTCGGCCAGCGTTTCGCCCAACACGGCACCGGGGGAGACCTGGTAGTCCACCACGTCGAGCCGGCCTTGCGGGCCGAAGAAGATCGCGCCGCGCTCCAGGTAGCGGGCGGTGCCCGAGGCGTCCAGCAGGTAGATGCCCACGCCGACGGGCATGTACTGCAGGCCGGTGGCGTCCTCGGGGAGCTGGTCGGTGTCGGCCTCGCCCACGGCCACCCACTGCGCGTTCTCGGGCGTGGGGCCGTCGACGCTGTATTCCCACTCGGTCGGCGGGGCGATGCTGTTGTTCGAGCCGACGGCCGGCTCCTCGGTACGGCGGAAGCGTTTCAGGACCATGCGTGGCACGTAGGTGTCGGCGACGTCGTCGTAGTAGGCCTCGGTGACTTCGGTGAAGAAGAGGGCCTGGTCGAAGGTCGGGTCGTTGCCGTAGTCGTTACCCTGGTAGCTCTTGTAGCGGTCGTTGGGGTCCGGGTCGTCCTTGGGGGAGCGTTCACGGGAGACGAGCATGAGGGCGTAGCGGTCGCGGCTGGTGTCGCGGAAGAAGTAGACGCCGGTGTACTCCCCCTTGTTGATGGCCTCGGCCCGGGCGCGGCCCAGGGCGGCGGCGACGACGTTCTGCGCCCCCTCGCGGCTCTGGCCGCCGGAGATGATGCTGAAGGCCGGCACGGCCAGCCCGATGAGCAGCACGATGATGCCGATGACCACGATCACCTCGGTGATGGTGAACCCGGTGCGCTGGCGGCCGGCGGCTGGTGCGGGTTGCGGCGGTGCTGGGCTGGCTGCGGGGAGGGTCATGAGGGCTCCGAATCGGGGCGTTACAGGCTGAGGCGTTGCGGGCTGAGGCCTTGCCGGGCGGGCTTGCCGGCGGGCGTAAGGCCGGCGGTTTAGTTGTCGAACGAGTAGAGGTTGTCTTCGTGCGTCTGAAAGTTGCCGTCGGGCCCGGCGGAGGCGAAGAACGGAACGTTGCCCGGTGCGCGAATGGGCGCGTTGACGTCGAGTGTGCCGTCGCCGTCGACGTCGACGATCATGCCGGTGGCCGGGACGAGAATGATCGGGTTCTGCCAGCCGTCGAGGAGGACGGGTGGGGCTTCGGAGACATCCTCCCAACTCCCGCCGACAAACCGTTTGGCTTGGCCGCCGTCTATGCAGTACATGCCCTGAGGAATCCGTGCCGGATCATCCCACACGCTGGTATCGGCCTCGATCACCATCCGGTTGCTCTCCGGCACGCCGTCGATGATCTGGCGGACGAGCGGGGCCTGTCGCATGCGGCTGATGGCCAGTTGCGTGCTGACGACGGCGGCGGACTTCATGCGGGCGTCCTGGCCTTCGGGGTTATCCTGATTGACTGACTCGGGCACGTTGATTGGCATTGCCGAGCCGCTGATGATGTCGGGGGCGTCCCAGTAGTTGAATTCCAGCGCGCCGGCTGGGCCGGTCGAACGTTTAGCCACGTTGTCGGCGGCGGGCCCTGTCTGCACCAGCCATTCCCCGAACGGCTCGGAGAAGCCGACTTGCTCCTGGTACTCGCTGAGCATGCTTTGGCCGGTGGCGAAGGTGATGCGGGTGTTTTTGGCCTTCTGGCGTTCGAGCACGTTGGCGACGCCCACGGCCACGAGGCTCGTCAGGATGAGCAGGATGCCCATGGTCACGAGCAGTTCGATCGTGGTAAACCCGTGGCGGTTGTCAGGTCGTTGCTTGGTGGTCACACGCATGCCTTTCTGTCCCATCAGTATTCGCCGTGTCCAGTCGGCCGGGTCGGGGTCGGTTCGGGCTGCGAGGCCCGGGATGTGGGGCGCGGGGTGCGGGGTGCGGTTCCCAGCAGCCGCCGGCCTGGCCTACGGCACGACTTCGTAACTGTACAGGTTATCGCCTCGGGTGAGGTAGTCGGCGTCGGCACCGGCGGAGACGAAGAACGGCCCGCCGGCGGCACCCAGGCCGAGCCGCGCGTCCGGTTCCGTGAGGATGACGGGGGTACCCCAGGCGTCCAGGAGGCGTCGGCCGTCGTAGAAGCGGTCGGGGAGCTCGCCGAGCAGCGGCCCGCCGCCGCCGGGCAAACCCCGCCCCACCGCCGCCAGGTTCGGGCGGAGTGCGGTGATCATGGCGCGGTTGTTCGCGGTGGCCCGGGCGAGCAGGAGTTGGCTGGAGGGGGGTGCGTCGTCGGTGTCGGGGTCGGGCGGCAGCAGCGGCGGCCTGGGAACGGGCGGGCCGTGCTCGGCGGCGTAGGCGTCCAGCGCCAGGGAGAGGTCGCGCAGCATGACGCGCGTGAGGGACTGGCGGCTCTCGTTACGCACCGCCCGCGAAAGCGAAACGACCACGCCCAGCACGATGACCAACGCCGCCAGCGTGCAGAGCAACTCGATGAACGTGTAACCACGCATGCCGGAACACAGTTGTAGCCGCCGGACGGCGGTTGCGACAGGCCGGGTCACTCCGCGACGGGCATAGCACCAAGGCGGGTGGCCTCCCGGGCAGCGACGGCGGTTTCCAGTGCCGGCTCGTCGACGGGTTGATCGACGAGCGTGCCGGCGTAGACGAACCAGCCGTCGTAGCCGCGGGTGACGAGGTAGTTGCGGGTGTAGTAAAGCTGCCCCTGGGAGACGAAGCGTGTGCCGCCGAGTTGGTCGTCCCAGGCCTTTTCGATGAGCGTGCCGGCGCCTTCGGTTTCGCGTTGTTTGTCGACGTAGCGGTCGATGACGATGCCGTGCGGGACGATAGCCGCGTGGACGGGAAGCTCGAAGTGGATGACGCCGAACGCCGTTCGGCCGCCGGGGCTCACCCAGTGCTTGCTGTACACGCTGGACTGCTCACGGAGCCCGTCGGATTCCCACCCGGCCGGGGGGTAGACCAGGGCGGCCAGTTCCTCGACGTAGTTGCCCTGCGTCAGCCCGCCGGCCGGCTGGGTGGCGGCGGCGAGGGTCTCGTTTGTGAGGTCGGCGGTGCCGCGTGGCGAGGCGCAGCCGGAGACCACCGCGGCGAGGAGGATGACGATCGACAGGTACTTCACGGCGGATGCTAGGGCCGCGGGCGGGCACCGGGCGGACCAATCATCCGCGCAAAGCCGCAGGCCGAGGGGGCGGCTCGACTCCCGGGGGGGAGAAGCGCGGCCCTCGGCCTGCGGCGAACACGGGCGAAGCTGACCGGCGGAACGAGCGGGCGGGCTTAGCCCTTCTTGCTGCGCTGGAAGCTATACTTGTTGCCGAACTTCCGCTGGAACTTATCGACTCGGCCGGCGGTATCGACGAACGTCTGCTTGCCGGTGAAGAACGGGTGGCTGGCCGAGGAGATATCGACCTTCACCAGCGGGTACTCCACGCCGTCGATGGTGGTGGTGTCCTGCGTCTGGGCGGTGGAGCGGGTGATGAGGCGGTAGTCGGCCTGGGCGTCGTAGAAGACGACCTCGCGGTACTTGGGGTGAATCTTGGGCTTCATGGCGTGTCAGGGGGCAGGGGGCCGTAACAGGGCGAACGCGGACGATGCCGAATCACCCCTCCGGGACGTGCGCAGCCGCACATTGCAGCGGCGTCAGCCGGGCCGAGGAGAATAGCGGCGGATCGGCGGCGTGTCGAGCATCGGTTGCGGGACGGGTAACCCTTGAATCTCACCGGGACGTGGAGGAGGTGCCCGTGCCACTTTGGCGATACGGCCTCTTCGAGGGCGGGGAAGTGCGACAACGGAAGCCGTGTCGGGGCGTCGTAGGCCCGGCGACATGGCATGGCGAAACGGCCGGGCGTCCTGAGAGTGGCCTACAGTGGTCCGATGACGATTCTGTTCGCGATTCTGGTCGTTCAGGTGGTCTGCCTGCTGCTGGCGTTGGGTTTTGGCAGGATGAGCGGCCGAGCTGTAGGCGTGACGGTGTACATCGCCGGGGTTCTGCTGCTGACGCCGCCTGTGGTGTTGCTCGCCTTGACCGAGTCGCCGGGTGACGGGGCGAACGTCAGTCGGGGGCTCGGCCCGGGCGTGGGTTCGGCCACGAGGGTGGATTTGGGCGAGCGACTCGTCGAGCAGTACGGGCAAGGCCCCTACCGGTACATGGGCCCCGTCCCTGAGTCGGTGGTCGAGGCACTCGGCCGGGACGTTGAAAGGTTGGTGCCGGCGGACGCAGAAGACTTCGCCGCCTCCCCCGGCCGGCCGGTGCTGGTGCTGTACGACGGTTCGGGCTCTCTAAGCGAAGTGGAGGCTGCCAAGCCGCCGCCGGACTGGCGGCTTGACTGGACCTGGAGGCCTCGGAACAATCCCGGCTACTACTACTTTTACGTTCCGGCGCGGGTACCTGCGGGGGCTGGTACGTCCGGCGAGTAGGCCTTGAACCGAGGGCGAGGCGTTGCCGACACGGCCGGGCACTGCTTGTGGCTGGAACGGCAAAACCGGGCAAATCCGGTAGTTTCTGGCGACTTTCTGCGGACGCGGCCGCTGGCCTGTCGGTTGCACAACATTCCTTCAGACGCGTTTCACAGCGGCCCGTTCGGCCGCGACGTGAGCCATCAGGCCGGTGTTTCCGGTATGTCGGCAAGCCGCCGACAGAACCTCGCACCACCGCGTCTTGATGACTGGCTTGTTCCATGTCGTCGCACCGGATGCCCGTACGCGGCGGGCTCCGTTGAAACGCCAAGAAAAACAACAGGGCCCGCGTCCCTGTTCATTGGGAAAGAGAGGCCTCATGCTGAATTTGCGTACCCTGACCTGCCTGGCAGCCGTCCTACCTGCTGCCGGCGCAATCGCCGCCCCGTCTGCACCGTGGATGCCCTCCTCGGGCTCGACGGACAGCTTCGACTTCTCCGGCGGCTCGAGCGAAGAAGGCTTCGCCGTAGACCCGTTCGTCGGCGAAGATTTCCTGGCGTTCTTCCCCGAAGGCTTCAAGGCCGAGATCGTCAACGAGGGTGCATCCCTCGCGACCGAGGCACTGAAGGTTCGGCTGACCGCCCCGGAGATGGAGTACTTCACCAACCTGTCGGTGACGTTTACCGGCGACTACTCGATCTTCGGCGTCGGCACGGTCGATGGGACCGGCGCGCTGCTCGTGACG
The DNA here is from genome assembly GCA_050329715.1 of Phycisphaerae bacterium. Taxonomy (GTDB): domain Bacteria; phylum Planctomycetota; class Phycisphaerae; order Tepidisphaerales; family Tepidisphaeraceae; genus DAIOTR01. The sequence goes on along the minus strand of JBHJOM010000013.1, from coordinate 9,656 downwards.
GACCTGGACAGCGGCGACACCATCACCGCGACCAGTCAGTTCACGCCGCAGTTTCCGATTTCCTCCTCCGGCGACGGTGCCGACGGCACGTTCACCAGCCTTGCGGAGGTGACGCCGCCGGGGCTCTGGCAGACAGTCGAGCTGCAGTTTGACGCCCGGCTGTTCGCGGCGTCGCACAACAGCAAGTCCGCCTCGGCGATCGCCGGGAAGGTGATCACGATCCAGGGCGAGACGGCCATTATCCCGCTGCCCCCGGCCGCTTTCGCGGCACCGGTGGTGTTCGGGCTGATGTACCTGAACCGCCGCCGACTGGCGAAGGTCGCCGGCTAGGTCTGCTGCCGGCAGACATAGACAGGCGCTATAAATGGCGTCTGTAAAAGACTTTGGCGGGCCGTCGATCTCGGATTGGCGGCCCGCCGGCGTGCGCGCCGGGGCGTTGTTATCGGACCCGGAGCCCGCGGCCGGATTCTTTTGACAGGGTGCAGGCCCGGGGTATGTTCAAGGGACTTATAGCCGCCCGTCGGGTGACGGCAGGCGAGTAAGTAAGACGCGGCGACCGCGAGCCGTTCGTCCCAGAGGGAGAAACCCGCAGGCCCCGCGGCCCTGCAAAAAGTTGAGAATACCTATGACTCTGATGCGTACCCTGTGCGTCGTCGGTGCCCTGCTCCCGGCCGGCAGTGCTCTGGCAGCCCCGTCAATCCCCTGGACCGAACCCAACGGCACCACCGCGAGTTTCTCGTGGGCCGACGGGGCCAGCGAGAACGGCCTGGTCACCACACCCGTCTCCGGCGACTCGTTCGTCGTCTTCTTCCCGCAGTTCTTCAGCGCCTCGGTCATGACCGGAGCCTCGAGCCTCGTCACCGAGAGCATCTCCGTGAAGCTGACCGCCCCCAAGGGCCATTACTTCACGAATATCAGCACCAGCTTCGACGGCGACTACTCGATCTTCGGCGGCGGTAGCGTCGATGCGACCGGTGCCATGTTCCTGACCGACCTGGACTCCGGCCAGACCCTGGGCGCCACGAGCACCTTCACCCCCCCGCTGCCCGTCGTCACCCAGGGCGGGGCCGACGGCCTGTTCTCCAGCGTAGCCAGCATCAGCCCGACAGGGCTCTGGGACACCGTCATGCTGCAGTTCGACGCCCGCCTGTTCTCCAACTCGGCCTCGGGCGGCGCTGCCGTACTCGCGGCCAAGGTGCTGAACATCGGCGTCGAAACTGCCGTCATCCCCCTGCCCCCGGCACTGCTGACCGCACCGATTGCCCTGGGCCTGGTCCACTTCGCCCGCCGTCGCATGCAGAAGGCCGGCGCTAACTAAGCTATTCGACACCGAAGATACCAACGCACGAAGGGCGGCCGTCAGGCCGCCCTTCTTCGTTTTCATTCACTGCCACCAGCCGGCCCGCTGCCCGCTTACGCCCTCGGGTGAAACCGCGCGTGCACCGCCTTAAGCCGGTCGGCGTCCACGTGCGTGTAGATCTGCGTCGTCGAGATGTCGCTGTGACCCAGCAGTTCCTGCACGACCCGCAGATCCGCACCGCCGCCGAGCAGGTGCGTGGCGAAGCAGTGCCGCAGCACGTGCGGACTCACGTGACGGTACAACCCCGACGCCTTGGCGTGGCGGTCGACGATCTGCCATAGCGCTACCCGAGTCAGTGGCAGCCCGTTTCTGGAGAGGAACAGCTGCTCCGGCTCCTTCACCCCGCCACGAAGCACCGCCTGACGTGGGCCGTTGGCGTACGCGAGGATCGCGTCGCGGGCCGCCTGGCCCACGGGCACGAGCCGCTCCTTGCGTCCCTTGCCGATGACGCGCACCACGCCCAGCGTTTGGTTGATGTCGCGATGTTTCAGCTCGCACAACTCGGTGGCGCGCAGGCCGCTGGCGTAGAGCAATTCGAGGATGGCCACGTCGCGGAAGTAGAGCGGGTTTTCCGGGTCGGGTGCGTCCAGCAGTTGCTGCACCTGCGCCCGGGAAAGCACCTTGGGCAGATCGTGGCCGGGCTTGGGCCGTTCGAGCTGTTCGAGCACGCCGGCGACGTCGTGGCCTTCGGTCTGGCAGAAGCGGAGGTAGCAGCGGATGGCCGCCAGCCGCCGGCTGATGGTCCTGGTCGCCAGGCCTTCCTTGCGGAGGGTGCGGAGGTACTCGCGGACCACGTCGGCGGCCTTGGGCGGCATGGCGTGGCCTCGGCGGCCCAGGTAGCTTTGCAGGTCTTCCAGGTCGTGCCGGTAGGCGACGAGCGTATTGTCCGCCAGGCCACGCTCTGTCTGGAGGTGCAGGATGAACGGCCTAAGCTGCGGCATGAACGGGCCGGCCCTCGTAAGGACGGCCGACGACCCGCTCGGCCGGCATTTCCTGCCGGGCCGCCCGGCCGTCCACCGTCAGCTGGACGTAGCTCCGGGCCGCCTTGGCTTTGGCGCGGCTTTCCTGTCGCTCCGCGAGCATCTCCTGGTACGCCGGGCAGGTGGCGAAGTTGCGGAAACACCGTTGGAACAGGTGCTCCAGCGACCCCATAGAGAAGCTCGACGCACAGCGGTCGTCGTCGCGGTTCAAAAACGGGCAATGTCGTGGTTCCATGACGAATACTCCCGGGGCTCCGCCCCATACCGGTCTATCGTCCAGACCGTGACGCCGCCTTGAACCGGCTTTGCTCACGCCGCCGTACCCCGGTCCTGCCGATCACCGTCCTGCCGACTGCCGTCCGGTCGGCCCCCGTCTGAGCGTCGCTCGTCAGGACGGCTCCCGTCCAGCCGGCTCACGTCCAGCCGGCTCCCGTCCAGTCGGCCGCCGTCCAGCCGGGCCACCAGCCGCTGCTGCGTCCCCTCGAGCCGCGCCAGCGTCTGGGCCGTCTGCTGCACGAGGTTCACCAGCGCCTCGAGCTTCACCTGCTCCTGCACGATACGCCCGTGCGCCTCATCCAGTTGCTGTTCACGCTGCCGGCTCGTGCGGCGCTCCCAAAGCCACATCGCCCCCATCAGCCCGGCTACGCCCAGGTCCGACAGCTGGCTGACGATCGGGATGGCCGTCTCTGCAAGCATGGCAAGCCTCCACATCAATTCTTTACGCCCGCACCAGTTCCAGCAGGCTCAGCTTCCGACGGACGTCCGCCACGCCGTCGCCGTTCGTGTCGATCTGCACCGTCGCCGCGCGCAACGCCCGGCGGTACAGGTTCATGTAGAGGCCGGCCCGATAGCCCCACTGCGGCGTGTTCTCCGAGGCGGCGTCCAGGATGTTGAAGATCATCCGCAGGCTCCCCAGCACGCACGCCCGACGTACGCCGTCGCCCGGCAGGATGGTCTGCCCCGCCGCGGCGTCCAGCCCGGCCGCCTCGTCGATCATCCGGCTGATCACCTCCCGCTGCGGCCAGAAGGTGCGAACGCTCACCGTCACGCTCGACGGTGCCGCCGGCGAAACGGGCTCCTGCTCGTAACGGTCGTAGAACGTCGAGATCGTCAGCTGCGTCGCTGAGTCCACTGTCGCGATCGGGAACGCCCCGACGAACGCCCCGGCCGTCAGCAGTGCCACCTGCCCGGCCTGCACCTGGGCGTCGGTGAAGCTGCCGGAAGCAATCGTCAGCGCGGTCCCCGCGAGAGTTGCCTCGCCCGTGAACAGCGTCTGGGCGGCGAAACCCGCCTCGGCGAAGAGCGTCGGCTCCCAATGCAGCAGGTCGATGTCGGTGCAGTAAGTCATGTGGTGCCTTGGTTTGTGCCAGTTGCAATGAACAAAGCCTCCGGCCGGCGTTTCCGCCGGCCGGGGGGGGGGGGTCGAGGTCGAACCGCCTACGTCCCGGCGACACCCGTGAACCCGCTGATCACGCCGTGCGCGTTCTCGTTACGCAGCTCCATCGTGTACTCGCCCACGACCAGCCCGCTCTCGCGGTCGCCCGTGCGGGCCAGCGGCTTGTAATGGAAGCTGCGGCCAGCCAGCGGCATCACGTCGATGCGGCCCGAGTCCAGCAGCAGCACCGTCCCGGCCGGGACGTAGCGGCTCATCACGATCCGGCAGACGCCAAAGTCGCTCTCGTACACACTCAGCGCATCGCGGAAGCTGTCGGTGCTGTTGTAGTACCTGCGATTGCTGGCAACGAACTGGTTGATGGCCCGCTTCTCCTGCCCGCCCACCAGAATCAGATCCACCCGCCCGGCGGAGTTCTGCCAGATCGTCCGCAGTGCCAGGTTCAGCTGCTGTTCACTCAGCACGGTGTCATCCGGGAAGCCGTCGGCACCGACCCCGAATCGGTTCGTGGCGATGCGCGGCAGGATGCCGTCCATCGACCGCCGCACCGTCTGGCTGCCGCCGGGCGTCGTGGCGTTGGCGACGCCGTTGATGACGGTGTTCTCCAGATCGCGAAGCAGTTCGCGGGTCCGCTGGTTCTTCTGGTAGTCCAGCTCGTCGCCGATGCCGATCTGGTTGACGGCCAGCTCGCTGCCGGACACCTCGACGGTCGCCGAGAAGATCTGCGACCAGTTGTGCCGCCGCACGCGGTTGGTGAAGCGTGCCGCCTCGGCGTCTGCACCTTCCAGTGCGGCGTTGCCGATGATGTGCAGCACGTCGCCGGCGGTGACGGTGCCGGCAGTGGTTCCGCCGTAGCCACGCGTCAGCACGAGCGCATCGTCTATCGTGTCGATGTCCGAGACGAGGATCACCTCGCTGCCGGTGCCGACGCGGAGCAGGTCGCCTTTGCGGAAACGGTCGAGGTTCCCGACCTCCCACGTCTGTCCGTCGACGACGACGGCGACGGCGTCGGTGTTGGGCAGGAGGCTGTCCTCGAGCCACTCGTGCTGGGTGCTGCGCGCCGGCCGGGCCGGGTCACCCAGGGCGTCGAGCAGAGGGGTTTCGTGCGGACTGTTGATGCCGATGAGGTCGGATACGTCCTCAGCGATTTCCGGCAGCGTGCTGCCGGCCGAGTAGGTTGCTTTGCCGGTGAAGGCCATTCCATTCTCCAGTAGGAAAGAGGTTTTCGTTGAGGTTTTGCCGCGGTTACACCCGCGGCACGTTGCGGCAAAGGCTCAGGTACGCAGCAGGCTTCGCCGCAGCTTCAGAAAGCTCACCGTCCCCGTCGTTGATGGGGCTCGGGCCAGCTCCGCAGCCAGTGCATTGAGCCGCTGGCGTGCGTCGGGCACGGGTGGCTCCGGCGGCCGGGATGCCGGCGGCGGCGAGAGCGTCGTCTCCCGGCGCGCACCGTCGGCGGCCGACGTCGATTGCGTCATCATCTGTCTCCTTTCAGAAACGAACGTGGTTTTTGGCTCAGGCTTCAGGCGCGACTTGCGCCTCGGCCGGGGCAGGTGCCTCGGCCGGTTTAGCTGTATCCGGTGGATTGACAATGGGTGTCGGTACAGAGGGATTCGCCTGCGGATTCGACTCGCCCGCCGGCTGCTCGTAGCCGAGTTCCTTCAGCACGGTGTCTCGCGGCACGCCCAGTGCGAGCTTGTCCTTCGCTTCACGCAGGCGCTCGGAGAGGCTTGCGGGAATTGCCCCGGGCCAGTGGACGTCCAGCTGCGGCGTATGCGACAACCCTGCCAGCCCGGCCGCCTCAAGCAGCCCGGCACGCTCCAGCCACAGAAGCGAGAGCCGGCTCATCTGGTTGATGCCGACCTCGAAGCTCGCCCGCTTACGCTGCGTGCGAATGACCAGTGCCAGCATGGTGACACGCAGGGCCGCGGCACTTGTGAGGTTGCCGACGCGCTCCTTGATCGCCCCGGCCGCGACGGCGTTCACGCCGCTGGCTTTGTCGAGGGCTTCGCGCACTTCGGCGATGTGCTGGGTTTCGCCGGGGCTGGCCGTATCGCCGCCGAACTCGACGATGCTGGCGGACTCGTTCTCGGTCATCCACATCTGTCCGGGACCGATGGCGAGTTGCCCGAAGTTCTCAATCCCCCTGCCAAGGAACATCTTGAAGCTCTGCATCGCGATGCGGTAACCCCGGTCGCTCAGCCGGGTGTTCAGCTCGTCCTGCAGCGGAATCAGCGGCTCGACATCACTGGCCCCCGCGTAACTGAAGGGCATCGCCAGGTTCTGCATGTGCACCAGCGGCAACTCGCCGAGTACATGCGTGCCGCGGGCAACAAGGCGGCCGTACTCGTAGCGGTACCAGGCGGCGGCGGTAAGCAGCTCGACGGCCGCGTCCGTTCGCCCGAGCTGGTGCGACGACGAGGCCACTCCGCAACCCTCGGCCGTTTGCCGAGACGGGAGCCAGCGCCGCAGCCAGCCGGCCGAGGGTGTCGTTGGAGGCTTTGACCGATCACGCCTTTCGCCGCCAGCCGGCTCGGGCGTAAGCCGCCAGACCTGCGCGTACGCGGTCGGCCGCTCCGCATCTTCGCTCAGCACCGGCAGTGCACGCGGCGCCTCGACCACCTCAAGCCGGATGCACGCGGCCAGCATGGTGACCGTCTCGTCGTCAACGTCTGCGGTGTTGGCGGTGCCTTCGGCGGCGTTGTGATCGCCTGCGGCTTCGAGCCTGCGTGTGAGTTCGTGCACCGCCGGCTCGTTCAGCTTCACCAGCACGTCCACGAAGCCGTACACCGCCGCCAGCAGCCCGAGCTTCTGCCAGAAGGCGTGCCCTCCGGCGTTGGCGAAGACGGCATGCATCAGCCTCTCGACGGCGTGCCGGCCGCGGGCCTCGGGTGCAAGGCTCGAGAACGTGAACGCGTGGCCGAGGGCGTAGTCGACCATCGTGTCGATTCGCCAGCCGATGTCGTTCTCGACGACGACTTCCTTCCGCGCCGTCTGCTCGACGCGGAGCATGTCGCTGATGCCCTCGCCGCCGACGTACCCGGTGATGCGGCTGGGCAGGCCCCACTCCTGCGCCTGCATGTAAGGCCGCTCGCAGTTGCCCGCCGAGGCGGCCAGTGCCCGCGGCTCCATCGGGTTGAGGTAGTACGCCCAGAGCCGGCGGTAACGAACCGCCTCCGGCCCGAGTAGCCGGTTCAGCGATTCGGTGAGCGTATCGGGAAGTGCCTCATGCGGCGTAGCCCGTTGAAGGCCGGCGACGTCGTGTTGTGCAGGTGGGTAGGTCATACACCCACCCCGGGAGCGCTCCGCCTTCCGACGCCTTGCCGCGGGACACGAACCGAAACTGCACGGGCAGCTATCAGCCGGCGGTAAGCTCGCTCGTGCAGAAGCGGCAGCGTGAAGCGGCCAGCGGGACTTCACTGACGCAGTGCGGGCACTGCTTCACGGCCGGGGCGGCGGGGGCGGCCGGGTCGACAGGTGCTTCGCCGAGCTTTCGGATCCAGCCGAGCATCTTGATGATCACCACGAACACCGCCGCGGCCACGATCAGAAAGTTGAGCAACTCCGCCACGAAAATGCCCACCTGCACGCGGCCCAGCGTCCAGGCGGCGTAGCTGCCCTCGCCCGGCAGCACGTAGCTGAGCGCCGGCATGATGACCGCCTTGACCAGCGCGTCCATCACCTTGGCGAACGCCGCCCCGATGATCACCGCCACGGCCAGGTCGATCATGTTGCCCTTGAAGGCGAACGCTTTGAATTCCTCGAACAATTGCTTCAGGTTCATCGCCGGGATGATGCACGGCGTGTCCCAAAGCGTCTACTTCGGCAGGCGCAAGTGTCAGAAAAGTGTCATCTGCCCTTTGCGGCCCGAAGCCGCCGGGCGACGGAAGGCGGCACTCGACAGCGCCCGGCCGTCGCGGTTCAGCCCGTGCTTGCGCGTAAACACCTCGAACAGGCTTGCCACCTGCACAGCCGCCGGCCCGTTACCACGGCCGCGCCTCGGGCCGGCGTGGTAGAGCTTGCCTTCGTGCATTTGCCGGATACGGCTTTCGATGTGTTTAGCACGTTCAGGATGCACGTTGCGCCCCAGCCACTCTAAAAACAGCGCCTTGAGCTGGTACGGCAGCCGGAGCATGACCCACCGCACATGCCTTGCCCCGGCCTCGGCGACGGCCTCGAGGATCGCCGGGACCTCCGTGTCCGTCAGCCCGGGGATGACCGGCGCGACGTTCACCGAGACCGGCACCCCCGCCGCCGAAAGCTTCCGAATCACGCCCAGCCGGCCGGCCGGGCTCGTCGCCCGCGGCTCCAACGCCCGGGCCAGCGCTTCGTCCAGTGTCACCAGCGTGACCGTCACCCGCCCAGCATTGTGCCCGGCCAACTGCTGCCACAGGTCCAGGTCCCGAAGCACCAGCGCGCCCTTGGTCATGGTGCTTACAGGCTGGCGGCAGTCGGCCAGCACCTGCAGACACTGCCGCGTCAGCTTCAGCTTCGCCTCGAGGTGCTGGTAGACGTCGGTAATTGCGGACATGACGATCGGCTCGCCCGCCCATCGCGGCGAGGCCAGTTCTCGCTCCAGCAGCGCCGGGGCATCGTGCTTGGCGACGATCTTCGTCTCGAAATCCAGCCCGCTGGAGTAGCCCAGGAACTCGTGGTACGGCCGAGCATAGCAGTAGATGCACCCGTGCTCACAGCCGCGGTACGGGTTCAGCGTCCAGTCGAAGGGCATGTCCGACGTCTGTTCGACACGATGAATGATGCGCCGGGTGGCGTCCGGGATGACCTGCAACGGCACGCGGACGGCGGCGTTCGGGTCGCCGCCCTCGGCGAGGGTTTCGGCGTGGCGGTGCTGGCGGTCCTCCTCGGCATGGTGGAAGCGGTGGGCCTCGAAGCGGTTGCCGGGGTTGAGGCCGGCGGCGCGGCGGTGGGCCGGGTTGTGGGGCAGGGCGTCGCGACGCTCGGCCGGGGGCCATTCAGGCTGTTCGCGTTCGAGAACGTGCTCCACGCGTACGAACGTAACCCGAACAGGCGTGGGGCGTCAAGCCGGATCCGGCCCGGCCGCGTGGCCCGCCCGCACCTACCCGCCCGCACCTACCCGCCCGAAGCCTTGGCCGGGTAACCCTGCTGCTTCAGCGCCTCTACGACGGCGTCGCGGTGGTCGCCCTGCAGTTCGAAGCCGTCGGGGCGGGTCGTGCCGCCGACGCCGAACCGGGTCTGAAACCGCTTGAGCAACCCCGGCAGGTCGGTGGCGTTGGCGTCGAGCCCGGAGACGACAGTCGTCCATTTGCCTCTTCTCTTTTCACGCTGCACGCGGGCCGACTGGGCCGAGGGCGGCGTGACCTCCCCGGCGGCGTTCCGCGGGCAGGTGCAGGCGTCGGCGGTCTGCCCGCAGCGGGCACACGTCACCGGCCGGGCGTACTTGGTGCCGTCAAACAGGCCCATCAGGCGTCCAGGCTGTCGTAGATGAGAACCTTCGTCCAGTACGTCTTGAAGGTGTCGACGAAGTGCTGGTGCACTGCGTCGCCGGGGGCCTGGTAGGCGTCGTGGGCGGCCTGATCGGCGAAGTGCACCAGCAGCTGGTAGTCGTAGCTGTTGTCGACCACGGGCCGGGGCGTGCCGGCCGGGGTGCCGACGCGGACGCTCGTCACGTTCGGGCTATTCTCAATGTCCCGCAGCCCGGCGAGGAACGCCTCCCGCTCCTCGGCGGACAACTCGGGCTTCAACCAGAAGTGCACACAGTGAACGAACATGCCGAAGAGTCTGCCAAAGCGTGGCGGTTTGGCAAGCCAACATGGAAATGCCCCTGAGCCGCCTTAAGCCGCAGGCCGATGGCCGCGATTCGAGCGGTATGACGCACCGACCCCGGGGCGCACCAATCGCGGCCTTCGGCCTGCGGCTTAGGTCCCTCGCTGCTACTTGGCCTCCA
>JBHJOM010000012.1:0-51750 GCA_050329715.1 Phycisphaerae bacterium | reverse complement strand
AAGGGGCCAGTGCGGCTTCGGCTGAAGCGGGCTTGTGCGCCGATGTGGTGACGGGCCGCTTCAAAGGTGACGCCTGCTCTGACCCGTCTGTCGCGATACCTAGCGACTTTGCGCAGGTGAAGGCCGGCGCTCATTGGACACAAATGCGGATGGACTATTCTTCGGACTGGTAATCACAAGCCTGTGGCTTCAAAGGAGTTAGGCCAGATGAAACACATTCAGTCCGCCGCGGCAGTCGCCGTGCTGTTCCTGGGTCTCACAACCGCCAACGCGTCCGTGATTGGTGATACCTTCGACGTCCGTTTCGTCGCGGGCACCACTCGGACCAATCCAGCTCAGAGCGCTTCAGTGCTCGTCAACAACGCCAATCTGATGCCGGCGTTCGGCTCGCAGGTCTCTGTCGGCGAGATCTATAACGGCCAGCCGATCCTCCTGGAGACGACAGAAACGGTGCTCGGCGGCAATCAACGGCTCCTGAACTTCACCTTCACTGCGCCCGATCTTCTCAACGACGGCAAGCCCGACCCCATCATTCCGACTTCAAGCAAGTTTTTCCCTGGCGGCGTGAACGAAGACGGGCAAGGCATTGGTACCGCCTACGATGTCACATACTTTCAGATCCAGTTCGGCAATCAGGGCAACCGGATTGAGTCGTCGCCGGGCAACGAGATTGACAGCGTTGTCTCCAGCTCGGTTTCACTGTTCACGTCCGACTTGAACGGGAACCTTCTGGCTTTCCCCGGCGTCAATCCGTCGCTCGTGTCAGAAACTACGCTTGCGACATCACTCACCGCCAGCGGTGGGCTTGCCGTCGCAGGCGTTCTCGGGGTTAGCAACAACGATGTGCTAATCAATTTTGCTTCGGCCAGGATCGTTCAGATCAGCTTCGACGTCGTCGTCACGACCATCCCCGAGCCCACTACGCTCCTCTCTGTCTTCCTCGGCACAGGCGGGCTGCTCCTCCGTCGGCGGTGATCGCCCGGGGTTCCAGCCGAAGCGCATCATGCTCTTCTGGCCGCCGAAGCCGTCCGGCACCTAACCAGGTGCCCGGTGGCCTCGGCGGCCCTTGTTTTGGCCCTGAAAGCATCCGGGTGTTCGCTGTATGATGGGTCGCATGGAATCGCGAGGAGAGGCATCAACCCGGCTCGGCAGCAAAATCCAGGGCGGCAACGGGCAGTCGGCTCCGTCGCCCGAGCCGTTTCTATTTGAGGTCGGCTGGGAGGTCTGCTGGCAGCTCGGTGGCATCTACACCGTCCTGAAGACCAAGGCCTACAACATGACCGAGCAGTGGCAGGACCGCTACTGCCTCGTCGGGCCGTACAACCCCGTCACCGCCGCACAGGAGTTTGAGCGCATCCCCGCGACGGGCGAGTTGGCGCTGGTGCTCGAACGGCTGCGCGGGCGGGGGCTCAACTGCTACCACGGCCGGTGGCTGGTGCCGGGCCGGCCGCGGGTGATTCTCATCGACCACCGGGACCGGTTCGACCGGCTGCACATCGACAAGTTCGACCTGTTCAACGACCACGGCATCGAGACGCCCGCCAACGACGGCGAGTTGAACGAGTGCATCGCCTTCGGCTTCGCGGCGGCGGAGTTTTTCGAGGAAGTCACCCACGCGATGGACCGCCCGGTGCTCGCCCACTTCCATGAGTGGATGGCCGGCGTGGCCGTGCCGCGTATCGCCCACCGCCGCTTGCCGATCAGCACGGTCTTCACCACGCACGCGACGCTGCTTGGCCGGTACCTCGCCAGCGACATGGACGGCTTTTACGACAAGCTGGGCCTGTTCAACCCGGACGAGATGGCCGGCAAGTACAACATCATGCCGCGCCACCAGCTCGAAAAGGCCGCGGCGCACGCCAGCACAGTCTTCACGACGGTCAGCCAGGTGACGGCCAACGAGGCGCAGCACCTGCTGGGCCGGGTTCCGGACGCGATCTTGCCCAACGGCCTGGACGTCGCCCGGTTCGAGGTTCCCCACGAGTTTCAGCACCTCCATGCAGAGTACAAGGAGGCGATCCACCAGTTCGTGATGGGTCACTTCTTCCCCAGTTACGAGTTCGATTTGAACCGCACGCTCTACGTCTTTACGAGCGGGCGGTACGAGTACAAGAACAAGGGCATTGACCTGTTCATCGAGGGGCTTTACCGGCTGAATGAGCGCTTGAAGCAGGAGGAGGACCCGCCGACGGTGGTGGGGTTCATCGTCACGCGGGCCGACGTGAAGAACGTGAACGTGGACGTGCTGCAGAAGCAGGCGCAGTTCGACGAGTTGGCGCGGTATGTCGATGGGTTGAAGGATGCGATCGGCAAGCGGCTGTTTTACGCCGCCGCCGCCGGCCGGCCGTTGGCCCGGCATGACCTGATCGACGAGGACGCCGAGATTCGCCTCAAGCGTGCGATCGCCGCGAACCGCTCGCCGCGCTGGCCGACGGTCGTCACGCACGACCTGATGCAGGACGCCAACGACCCGGTGCTGATGCACCTTCGTCACCGCCACCTGGTGAACGCCCCGACGGACCCGGTGAAGGTCGTCTTCCACCCGCAGTTTCTCAAGGCGACGAGCCCGCTGATCGGGCTGGATTACGACCAGTTCGTCCGCGGGTGCCACATGGGCATCTTCCCGAGCTACTACGAGCCGTGGGGCTACACGCCGATGGAGTGCGTCGCGCTTGGCCTGCCGAGCGTGACGACGGACCTGTCCGGCTTCGGCGCGTTCATTAAAAACAGCATGCCCGACGTGCCTTCGACGGTTCTGAAGGTGCTGGACCGTGCCGCGAACCGCTTCGACTACGCCGCCGAGGAGTTGGCCGACCACCTCCACCAGTTCTCGCGGCTGAACCGCCGCGAGCGCATCGAGCTGCGTAACGGCGTGGAGGGGATGAGCGAAAAGTTCGACTGGGACAACCTGATCGAGCACTACCACGACGCCCACGACCTTGCCCTGATCCGCAAGCGGACGACGAGCGGGCGGCTCGAGGTGCGGTCGGTGTGAGAGGTCTACGGCAGTTCGACCTTCACGAACGACCGAGGCGAGAGCAGCGGAAGACGCCGAAGCAGGGGCTCAGCCATCGGTGCGACGTGCGTGTAGTCCGCCTGCGGGACCACGAGTACGACGACGGCGACTGGCAAGTGGACAGGTTCTGTTGGTGCTCGATGTTCTGGTCGAGGGTGATGAGCACGTCGTAGCCCCGGTCGGCCGCCGCGGCGAGAAGCGCGCCATTCGCAAGTCCGTTCAGACGTGCGAACACGCCCGTCTCGACCTCGTGTCCGGGAAGCAGGTGCCGAAAGTCCTGGGGTACGTTCTCGTCAAGCAGCGGTTTCATGGTGCGTCCGCTCGGCCACAACGCCTTCGAAGGCCCAGGCAAGCACCTGCCGGGCTACGTCGCGGCCGACAGTCGGGTACTGGCGGAGAAAATCGTCGAGGCTGTCGCCGCTGCTCAGGCAGTCGAAAAGGAAACTAACGGGCACACGGGTGCCGGCGAAGCAGGGCTCGCCCCCCAGCCGATTCGGGTCGCTGATGATCAGGTGCTCAGTGGATGGTGCCGCCATGCGAAAAGTATAGTGCCCCAGTCTCCTCCATCGCGAATCTGATGCGCAGAAGGGTCGAAGCGATTCAATGGGCCGGCAGTCCACGGCCTGCGAGCGAGGAACCGTCGACGAAGAATGCTCCAGCCAGCCGCGGCCGCTCGTGGTTCATGCCTCGCACGTCGCGTCGGGCTTCGGCGGGGCGTAAACTCCGGCCATGCTGGCTCGTTCCGTGATCGTCGTGGCCGTGGCCGTGTATGCCGTCATCGCGGGGTGTTCGATCATGCGGACGCCGGGCACGCCCCCGGCGGCCCAGGCGGAGGCGCAGCCCGTCGCCCGCGTGTCGGACGAGGCCGTTCGCGACGGCCTGCCTTACCGGGCCGTCGGCATCCAGATTCAGCGTGTCGACTGGATCGACAAATACATGGAGGCGATCGACGAGATCGCCGACCTCGGGGCCGACACCGTCAAGATCGTGGTGGACGCCCGCCAGGAGAACGGCAGTTCGAACCGCATCTACCTGGACATGCGACGTACGCCCACGCCCGAGCACTTGCAGCGACTGATACGCCACGCCAAGGCCCGCGGGCTGCGAGTGATTCTCATGCCGATCGTGCTGCTGGATGCGCCCCGCGGGCGGGAGTGGCGTGGCACCCTCAAGCCCGAAAGCTGGCCCGACTGGTTCGAAAGCTACCGGGAGATCCTGACGCACTTCGGCTGGATCGCCCAGGGCACCGGGGTGGACGTGCTGGTCGTCGGCAGCGAACTGGTCAGCAGCGAGGGCCGCGTGGACGACTGGCGGCGGACGATTAACGACGTGCGTAAGGTCTTCACCGGCAAGCTCACCTACTCGAGCAACTGGGACCGCTACCACGCCGTGCCGTTCTGGGACCAGCTCGACCTGATCGGCATGAACAGCTACTGGAAACTCGGCGACGGCCCCGAGGCGACGCCCGAGGAAATCGCCAGGAACTGGAAGAGCATCCAAGGCGACCTGCTGCCTTTTGTACAAAAGCAACAGAAGCCGCTGATCTTCCTGGAAGTCGGCTGGTGCAGTATGAGCAACGCCGCCCACGAGCCGTGGGACTACACCACCGGCGACCCGATCGACCTGGCGCTGCAGCAGCGGCTTTACGAGGGCTTCTTTGAAGCCTGGCACGGCACGCCGGAACTCGGCGGGTTTTCCATCTGGGAGTGGACCGTCGGCGAGGGCGGCCCGGACGACCGCACCTACACCCCCGAAGGCAAACCGGCCGAGGAGACATTGCGAACGTGGCTGGCCAAGCCCGCCTGGGGCGTGAAGTAGCACCCGGCAGGCCATGCCGTCAGGAGGCCAGCGCGCGTTCACGCGGCTGGATGGCCACCCGCGCCCGACCACCCTCCTTGGCCGCATACAGCGCCTTGTCGGCACCGCCGAGCAACTGCTCGGTGCTGGCGGCATGGCTGATCTCCATCGAGCTGACGCCCATGCTCAGCGTGCAGCCGGCGGTGCCGAGCACTCGGCCGGAGGAGTTCTGGAAGTCCGTGGCGATACGGGTTGCGACGGCGGCGGCCTCCTCGGCGTGGGCGTGTGGCAGCAGCAGCACGAACTCGTCCCCGCCGTACCGGGCCGCCACGTCCATCTGCCGCAGGTTCGACTTGATGACCTTCGCCAGCAGCACCAGCAGGTCGTCGCCGACCTGGTGGCCGAGTGAATCGTTGAGCTGCTTATACCGGTCGATGTCGATCATCACGCACGACAGGTCGTCGCCGCCGCGTGAGGCGTCGTGGAACAGCTGCGTCAGCACGTTGCCGAAGTACCTGCGATTGTACAGCCCGGTGAGCGGATCGGTGGCGGCAAGCTCCTCCACCTGCCTGAGGCTGTGGGCGAGCTGCGCGTTGGTGTCCTGCACGTTGCCCAGTGCGTGCTCCAGCTCGCGGCGGAGTTTTTCGTTCTCCTTGGTGAGCGTGGCGGTGGTGAGGTTCTTCTCGACGACCAGTGGAATGGTGTGCAGCAGTTCGCCGGTTTTTACGACGTAGTCGGTCGCGCCGCAGCGGATGGCCTCCGCGGCGATTTCGCCGACGTTCTCGCCGGTCACCATGATGACGGGCACAGTGCCGCGTGTGCGTACCGCGCGGAGCAGGTCCAGGCCGCAGCAGTCCGGCAGGTTGTAGTCCGCCAGGATCATGTCGACGTCATCGATTACGGTAGCTTCAAGTTCGGCCAGCGAGCCGACGACCTGAACGGTGCCGGCGCCGAAATGCTCCTGAAGAACCTCGGCCATGACTTCTGCCTGGTCCGGGTCGTCTTCGACGATGAGTAGTTTTAACGGCTTCAATGCGCCATGCCCTTCCTGGTTCTGCCTTGCTGTGAACACTCTGCGGTGAGGTACGATGCAGATCGCTGCGGGGCAAAGGGCGATGGGGTTTTTCTCTCGCCCGGCGTCAAAGCGTCTGCCGGTCGTCCGCTGCGTTTGCTACCGCCGGCAGTCTTCCTGGCGGTGGTGGTGGGTCGGGTACTGGTGGATGCGCAGCCAGTAGCCTGTGCTCTCCTGGATCGTTTGCAGGAATCGCGCAGCGTCCACCGGCTTGAGGGTGTAGCTGTTTGCGCCGAGGCGGGCGGCCTGCTCGATGCTTTGCCGGTCCGAGACGCCGGTGAGCATCACCACGGGCACGTCACGCAGTTCGAGTTCCTGCCGGATGCGTCGCAGTGCCTCGATGCCGTCGATGCCGGGCATCTCCACGTCGAGAAAGATCAGCCCCGGCATGGCGCCGTCGCCGCCGGCGTGCTCCTGGCGGAGGATGCGCAGCGCCTCCTCGCCGTTGCCGGCCTCGATGATCTCGTGGGTCACGCCCGAGTGCTCCACCGCGTCGCGCAGGAGCATGCGGCAGTCCGGGTCGTCGTCGACGATGAGTACGCGGATCGGAGCGTCCGTGTCGGTCGGAGAGAGGATGCAAGAGGTGTCGGTAGCCATACCGTCTTCCGTTGTCAGCCGGCCAGCCGGCGTGAGAAGTGTTCGGGCGCCTGTGCCGGAGCCGGCACGTCGTCCCGAGGTTCCTGCTCGTCGCCCGCGTCCTCGGCACGACGATTTTGAATGGTGAAATGAAACGTGGTTCCTGCGCCAAGCTGGCTCTCCACCCAGATGCGCCCCCCACACGTTTCGACGATGCTCTTCACACTCGCGAGCCCCACGCCCTTGCCCGCCACGCCGCTGCTGGCTTCGTCACGCCCGCGGCGGAAGACCACGAAAACCTTCTTGAGGTCGTCCGGGTGAATACCCCGCCCGGTGTCGCTCACGCTGAACGTGGCCGTCGACCCTTCAACCCGTCCCGCAATCGTAATGCGACGTGTCGGGCCCGTGCCCATGTACTTGATCGCGTTGTCGATCAGGTTCTGAAACACCTGCCGCAGCCGGCCCTTGTCCGCCACAACGGTCGGCATGTCCGGCTCCACCACCAGTTCGATCGCATGCGACGCCAGGTCGTTCTCGAACACCGATGCCACCTGGTGGACCAGCGCCTCCGTGTCGGTGCGGGTGGCTTCGCCCTTGCGCGTCTTGATGCGGCTGAGTTCCAGCAGGTCGTTGATCAGCTCTGCCTCGTGCTCCACGTTCGCCTTGATCCGCTCGAGCCGGTGAATCACCTTCTCATCGAGCTTCTGGCGGTCGCGCAGCAGCAGCAGACTCACCATGCCGCTGATGTTCCGAAGTGGCGCGTTGAGGTCATGGCTTACGGCCCGGACGAAGTCCTCCTTCTCGTCCATCTCGTGCTGAAGGCGTCGGTTCGCCTGCTCGAGGTCCGTCGTGCGGTTCTCGACCTTCACTTCGAGGTCGCGGTTTGCCTCGGCAAGCTGCCAGTTGGCGGTCGCAAGCTGAGCATTTACGCGCGACAAGTCGTCCTGCTGGTGCTTGATGCGAACGACCATCTCGTTGAACGACCGCGCGAGTTTGCCGATGCTGTCACGCCGGTCCAACGCCAGCCGGGCGTTGAGATTGCCCGCGGCCACGGCCTGCGTCGCCGAGAGCAGCTCACGGATCGGCAAGAAGAGCTGGTAGACCAGTGCAGAAGCCAGCGGGAGGCACAGCAGCACGATCGTCGCGCCGATGCCGTTGACCATCCACACCACGTTGCGGAACTGCTGCTTGGCCCGCTCCGGCGAAACGCCCACCCGCACGTAGCCGCGAAGCCGGTTGGCCCCGGGGGTCTCGCGTGACGAGGGGGACAGCATCGGCGAAACCACCCACAGCACCTCGCCATGCTCCTCGGACTCGAACCGGTTGACCTTCATCAACTCGCTCGTAAGCGTCGAGCGCTCCAAAGCCGGTGCCGACAGGCCTTCGAAGCGGCGGGCGTGGCTCAACAGGGCACCCTCGCTGTCGTAGAAGTCCACGAGCATCACGTCGCGACTGCGCGTCAGCTCCTGGCCGATCATCGTGAGCCCGGCCAGGTCGCCGGCCTCCACCAGCGGCTCGGCCGCCAGTGACATCGCCCAGGCGAGTTCGGTCGCGTCGTCGGCGGTCAGCTCGTCCAGCTGCAGGCTCGTGTACGACAGGAACAGCCAGTTGCTGACCGCCACCGCGATGGTTACCAGCAGCATCAGGCAGAAAACCAGCTTGCCTTCCAGCCCGACGTACCCGAGCAACGGCCGCAGGCTCAGCCCGCCCCGGGATCGGTGCGGCTGCCGAATGGCCTGAGGTTGTGCTTTGATCGCCTTGCCCATGAAGGGGCCATGCCGCGTGCGGCATCACCCACAGGGCGCATCGAACCACGCCGGGCCCGGCTTTAGATGTGGCCGGCCGTCTACCGGCGTTCATGGCCCCTCAGGCCGCCGGTAAGCTTGCCCGACCGGCCCAGCCTTACCTTCGCCGGTGCACTTTACCGGACGCGCAGCTCCAGACTCGTCGGCCGCGTCAGTGTCATCGGCAGCACCACCAGCACGCGGCCGTCCGGAAGGCGGTCATGGGTTTCTATGCGTTTGCCTTCCACGCTGGCCAGCACTTCTCCCGGGGGAAGGTCAAAGACCTCCAGCGCCGTCAGGCCGGATGCAGGCTGCGTCGGCAGAAGCCGAACTTGCAGCGTCGGGCGTGTCGCGGCGATCTGAAACGCGCCGAGCCGCTCGTTGAACCCGTCATTATCGGCGTCGCCGGAAGTCGTGCGGAGCAGGCGGCCTTCGGACTCGGCAATCTCCGGGCGGCAGGGGGGCTTTGGCACGGGCGCGCCGTCCCGCAGCACCCGGCCGTCACGCCAGATGACAACCTGCTTGCCCCCTTCCTCCGACAGCACCGCACGCAACGCGCCGGCTTCCTTGACGGTGAACGGCTCGACCCCAGGCCGTCGCGGCCGGAGGGAAACCGTTCCCGCAGCCGACGCCGCCTCCAGCCTCCCGCCGACCTGCCGAAGCCACCCGTCCGCCTCGGACGCACCCTCGGGCCAGGTTCGTGAGTTGTCCACGGCCAGCACGTCGTCAAGGTAAATCGCCGCGTCCGCCCGGGCCTGCACCTGGAGCACCAGCGGCGGCCGAGACGATTCGGCACCCGACGCCGGCGGAACCTCCAACAACACCGGCACCCACTTCCCGCCCGGCATGCGGTACTGCGGCGCGAGCGTCGGCCCGGCGCCGCCCTCGGCGTCGGCGAAGGCAAAGCTCACCTGGGCGTCTGACTCCGCATAAACATGGGCGACAAGCAGCGTCCAATCCCCCGGCCACTCCCGGCCGAGCGTCAGCGCCGCGAGGTTCACACGCGCAACGGCCAGCCCGCGGCCGATCAGCAGGCTGCCTCGGCCGGTGCTGGCAGGCGATTCCACATGCAGGGCTTCGGCCGCCTTCACAAAAACCGCGTCCGCCGAAGACTCGAAATCGAGCAGTGTGCTGAACGGGTAAAGCCGCAGGTTCGGCTGGCGGGCGGCCAACTGCATGCCCACCGGCACGCCCTCGCCCGCCGCCGGCAGCGCCGGCCCGGCACCGCCCCCGCAGCCCGGTGCGCAAACCGCCAGCGCACACGCCCCGACGAGCAGGGCGGCCGACTGACCGAACTTGTTCCGGGCGGCTTGGAGCATGCTTCAAGGTCCAAAAGACGTGCGCGGCGATCATGGGCATGGCAATTCGCACTGTCAATCTGCGTAGAGACGACCGGTAACGTGCATCGTAACGATCCGCCGACGCGCAACCCGCAGCAATTCGAACCTGAGGCACTGCACGCACTCAAGCCGGCCGTCGCCCGCGACGAAGATACCCGTGTGACCGCCGCTGACCCGCCCGACGCCGCCACGTCCATAGCCGGCGGCCCCACGCCTACGCCCGCCGAGACCCCACCTGGAGCTACCCCATCTGGGACTACCCCGCCAGCAAGCACCCCATCGGCAAGCACAGCGTTCCCGGACACAGCGCTGGCGCACACGGCGCTGGCGGAAACAGCGTTGGCAAACACAGCGTTGGCGGATACGAGGGCGGCGGACAGCCCGACAGGCCGGCCGACGGCATTCGGCCGCCTTCACCGCCTCCTGCACCGCCGCACCGCCCGCCGCCTCTCACGTAGAATCGGACGGTTCACCCTGGGGTTGGCGTTGTTCATCGCCGCGGCGTACCTCGGCACGCTCATCCTCGGCAACCAGAGGGGGAACGTCGTGGCGGCGGCCTCGGCCGTCATGCTCGGGGCCGCCGTCGTCGGGCTCCTGGTCGTCGGCGGCTTCGTCCACGAGGTCTGCCATTGGCAACGCCCGGCGCTGCGGCTGCGACGGAGCCTCGAAGACATCCGAGGCGGCCGGGCGGCCATCTCGGAGCTGCAGGACGTCGGCGGCGGCCTGATCGGCGTGGCGCCGCTCGTCGCCGCAACACTCCACGACCTTCGCCGCGAGCAGCAACGCAACCTCCAACTCGAAGCCGAGATGCGCCGCCGACTCGACACCCGAAGTGAGCACTACGAACGCCAGCTCAGCTCCCTGCAACGCCAGAGCGAACACGACAAGCTCACCGGGTGCCTCAACCGCAGAAGCCTCGACCGCATGATGCCATCCCTTCTCGCCGAGTGCGTGCAACGCCACGTCAACCTCAGCGTTCTGATGATCGACGTGGACAACTTCAAGCAGCTTAACGACACCGTCGGCCACGCCGCCGGAGACAAGCTGCTGGCGAGCATCGGCCAGTTGATTCGCAGCGGCATTCGCGACGCCGACGTGGCGTTTCGCTATGGCGGCGACGAGTTCGTGGTGCTGATGCCCGCCGCCGGGTTGCCGGACGCCAAGGACGTCGCCGGACGCCTCGAGCGCACTGTGGAAGCCCTCGCCGGCACGCTACGTCTGGCAAGTCCGCCGGGCCTGAGCGTGGGCGTGGCCACACTCCGCAACCTGCCGGGTGCCGACGCCGCCCAACTGCTCAGCGCAGCGGACGCGAACCTTTACAAACGCAAGTTCGCCAAGAAGCAGGCCGCGTAAAGCGCATCACTGCCGAAAGCAACCACTGGCCGCCCGCCGGCAGGCCCGTCGGCCCGTGGGCCCGTGAGCCCGTGGGCCCGGCTGTTTATCCGCTGCGTTTCGCCGGATTTGGCTTAGACTGCGACCGTGAGTTTCCCGGCCGTACCAGCATTGACCCAGGCCGTCTGGGGGCGGCGGGTTCTGTTCGCACTGCTCTACTTCGCCCAGGGCGGGCCGATCGGCCTCGTCTGGTGGTATCTGCCGACGCGCCTCCGCGCCGAGGGCGTCGGCGTGGAGTTGATCGCGCTCATCACCGCAACGCTGTTGTTCCCATGGATCTTCAAGTTCCTCTGGGCACCGATGGTCGACACACTCCGCGGGCCTCGGTTCGGCTACCGGTCGTGGATCGTCACGATGCAGTTGCTCATGGGCCTCGTGCTGCTTCCGCTCGCATTCGGCGAGGTGCGGGCGTGGACGGCGTTGGCGTACGCGCTGCTGCTGGGGCATACGCTGTTCGCCGCGACGCAGGACGTTGCGATTGATGCATTTGCCCTGCACGTTACGCCCCGGCACGAGCGGGGCGGCGTGACGGGCTTCATGCAGGCGGGGAACATGACCGGCCGCTGGCTTTTCGGCGCGGGGCTGCTGCTCGTGGCGGACCGCATTTCGCCGGGGCTGGTGGTGCCGGTGCTGGTGGGCGTCATCTGGCTGACGACGCTGGCTGTACTGCTGGCCGGGCCGGGAAGCGCGACCCGCGCCGGCGACTCGGCCGAGCCCGGCGGCGGTTTCCTCGCGGGGCTCAAGGCGGTCCTCTCCCGGCGTGTCACGTGGCTGGGGTTGCTGTTTGCAGCGGTCGGCGGCGCCGGCTACGAGGGCATCACCGCCCTGGCCGGACCGTACCTCATTGACCGCGGCAGCAGCGTGTCGTTGAACGGCGTCTTCTTCACCATCAGCATTCCGCTGTTACTCGTCGGCGGGCTTATCGCAGGGTTTCTTGCCGATCGCGTCGGCAAGCGGCGGTTCGTGAAGGGGGCCCTGCTCGCCATATTCCTGTGCGTTACTGCACTTGCCATTTACGACGTGCTCACTGCACAGGCGTTGCCGGTGACGTTCGCGCTGCTCGGCGGGGTGTACCTGGCGGCCGGGGCGTTCATCGCGGCCAGCTACGCCGTGTTCATGGACATTACGGACGAACGCCTCGGCGGGACGCAGTTCTCGGCGTACATGGGCGCGACCAACCTGTGCGAGAGCTGGGCGACCCTCGCCGTCGGCTTTGGTGCCGCGGCAATGGGGTACGGCGGCACGTTCTTCCTGCTGGCGTCGCTCGGCCTGCTCGCCTGGCCCGTCGTCACGCGCCTCACGCCGCAGGAGACACCCCTGCGCGGCGCAGCGCTCACACCCGTCACCGAAACGGCCGCCTAGTGCCGCTTGAGCTACAGCCCCGCGCCCGACCCGTAGCAGCCCGGGTGGGAAGCTTCTAGAGCGATTCTTCTCAGCTTCCAGCCTGTCATCGTGGGTTGTCACGTGCCGTGGGCACACCTGCGGGGGATGAGCAGACGGCCGGCGGAGAAGCCTCTGACAGACAGCGGGCATCGGCCGAACCGCCGATTTGCTGAACCGCCGAAACGCGGGCCAATTCAATGTTGCTCGCCCCGGCCAGACGCCACCTTCCTCGCCCCGAAAGTGCGCCACATTCCCCGCCCCGAAGGGGCGGCAGAAGCCTCGGCCGGTTCTGTCGCCCCTCCAGGGCTTCGTGCAATGGCGGCGGGTAACCAGGGGTTTTGCTTACCCTGGCTCGTTTCACGCGCCTTGGCTCGCTCCGCCCCTGGCTCGCTCCGCCCTTGGCTACAGTCGGTCACCCCTCCGGGGTGAAGAGGGGCACTCCGGCAGTGACAAGCCGGGGTGTTCAGAACTGTGATCGCAGCGAGTCGAACGATCCCTACGCTCGAACAAGAGGTATGGCGTTCCCTGGATGCCGCGACGTCGCCGCGGCATCGTCGTCAAGCCCAGGAAACGCAGACTCGGTTTGTCGTCTCGGGAGGTCCTTCGACTCGCTGCGATCGCTCAGAATGACATACATGTTGCGCTAGTCATGATGTCTGATGTTTTTACACCCTATGCATCTCTCCTCGATCTCCCGCCCTCTGTGGTCTCTGTGCCGCAATCGGCTTGCTACCGTTCCGGCGGTTTAGTATTGCGGGCCGCCGGGGGTGATGTCGGTGTTCCACAGGAGGATGCCGCCGGCGAGGCTTTTGGCTTCGGGCCAGCCCTGGCGTTTGAGGTATTCGGCCATTTGCAGGGAGCGCGGGCCGCTGCGGCAGTAGATGTAGGTGGGCTTGTCTCTGGCGGCTTCCAACGTGTCCATATGGCGGGGCAGGTCCTGCAGGGGGATGAGCTGGCCGCCGATGTCGGTGATCTGGCGTTCGGTTTCGGTGCGGCAGTCGATCAGGAGCAGGTCGTCGCCGGCGTCGAGTTTGGCTTTGAGTTCCCGCGGGGTGATTTCCAGTTGGGGGTTGTAGTTGTAGCCCAGCGGCAGGCCGCGGTCGTCCAGGTTGCTGGCGGCGGCGGTGCCGGTGGCCTTCTTCACTTCAGCTTGTGTTTCGGCGACGCTAATTGGGTTCAGCGTCGGCTGGCCGCAGAACATTTCATAGTCGATGGGTTCTTTTACAGTCGGGTTGTCACCACAGACGGGGCAGGTGGGGTCGCGGCGGAGTTTGAAGGTGCGAAACTCCAGATCGAGGGCGTTGAAGGTGACGAGCTTGCCCACGGCCGGCTTGCCGAAGCCGCAGATGAGCTTGAGCACCTCGTTGGCCTGGAGCGTACCGATGATGCCCGGCAGGACGCCGAGCACGCCGCCTTCGGCGCAGCTGGGGACGGTGCCGGGGTCCGGCGGCTCGGGGTACATGCAGCGGTAGCAGGGGCCGGCCTCGTCGGGGCGGTTGACGTTGGGGCGTGTGGGGTCGAAGACGGTGACCATGCCGTCGAAGCGGAAGATGGAGCCGTAGACGTTGGGCTTGCCGGCCAGCACGCAGGCGTCGCCGACGCAGTAGCGGGTGGGGAAGTTGTCGGTGCCGTCGATGACGATGTCGTAATCGGCGATGAGGTCCAGGACGTTGTCCGAGCGGACGATGGTTTTGTGCTGGCGGACGGTCACGTCGGGGTTGAGGCCGGCGATGCGGTCGGCGGCGGCGGCGACCTTGTCCTGCCCGACCTGCGCGGTGCCGAAGAGGACCTGCCGCTGAAGGTTGCTGGGCGAGACGACGTCGACGTCGGCGAGGCCCAGGGTGCCGACGCCGGCGGCGGCGAGGTAGAGGGCGATGGGACAGCCGAGGCCGCCGGCACCGATGACGAGGACCCTGGCGTTTAGCAATTTCTTTTGCCCGGCCATGCCGACTTCCGGGAGGATGAGGTGTCGCTTGTAGCGTTGGACCTGCTCCTGGGACAGCCGAGTGGTTTGAGTGGACTTTTGAGCGGTTTCGTCGGACACGTGCGAGTTTTGGGTGGACATTGGGTGGATCCTCGTGCGGTTCTGCTGGACAGTTCTGGGCAAAAAGTGGACGCAGTAACGCGAACGGCCACGCCGGTGGGCGTGGCCGAGGGAGGTCAGCAATCGGGGCGAGGCCCGTCAGGTTGACGGGGTTGCTCGCCGCGTTTTAGCTGTTCGGCGTGAAGCCCGGGCCGCAAGCTGCGGATCAAATCGCCCGTGATTGATTTTCCGTCTGGAGTCTAGGTGGTGTCGGCGGGAGGTCAAGGCTTCAGCTAGCCGGTGACGTCCAGCGGCTGGCGGTCCTCGCTGCGGCGGTCGTGGGGAACGTGCCGGGCGAGGCGTTCGACGTGGACGTTTCGAAAGTCGTTGTCGGCGGCGTTGATTTCGTGGACGCCGTCGACGGTGGTGCCGTCCTCTTCCTCGGTGCGGGCCGCGGCGTTTCGGCGGAGGCGGTCTTTGCGTCGCAGCTCGGCGGCGCGGGCGATCTCCGCCTGCCGTTGGGCCTCGGGGGAGGCCAGAATGCTGTTAACCGTGGGGGATATCGGCGTCATGGTGGCACCTGCTTCCGAGGAGAACCCTACCCTGCGCAATATCGGCCTGTTCGTGGCACGGCTGAACCGGCGAGCGTTATCGGCGGTATCTCAACGCCGCGTTCCAGCTTACCGCCGATCAGGCCTGAAAAAGCGGCTTTTTTACGGACGTGACACGTCGTCGCGTACCCAGACTTCGAACGGCTTGCTCGCCCAGGTGATCGGGGTCAGTTGTCGCCGGGCCAGGACGTGCTCGCGTCGGTAGCCGGGCACCGCGGTCGAGGTGTCCGGGTCATCCACGGGGCGGACGACCAGCTCCGCCCCGGCCGGCTCGTTCGGCCGACGGTTGAGCAGCAATTCCCACGCCGCCAGGTCCACCGGGGGCATGCTGTACGGGGCAGGCTCGGCGTTGAGTTCGATGGCATAGGCCCCGGCGGCGCGGTAGGTCTCGATGACCTCGGCGGCGGCGATGCGGGTGTTATCCGGCCCGGCGTCGGCACGGAAGGCGTTCACGTACCGCATGCCGAAGGGTGCCGCGACGATCGCCGGCGTAAGGGCCAGCACGCCCAGCCGCCCGGCCAGGCCCAGCCGGTAAATTCCCACGACGCTCGCCAGCATGAGCCCCGCGGCCGGGAGCAGCGCAAAACGCCCGAATTCCGCCGGTTTTCCCGCCCCCACCGCCACCATGACCGACAGCATCAGCACCACCGGGATGCCCAGCAGCAACGCCGCACGGCGCGTGGCGGCCGAGGCGTGCACGCCGACGCCCGACCGGTCCCGCAGGAGCCAGACGAAGAACCCGACGACCACGGCCAGGGCGGCAAAGAGCGTCAGCACCGGGCTGGTGGCCTCGATGAGGTAACCCGTCGCCGCCCGGAACCCCTCGGCGAACCGGCCGGGGGTGTACATCGCTTCGGTGTTGCCCAGGTTGCTGCCCAGCGGGCTGGCCTCGGCGGCCACGGGGCTGGCGAAGGCGTGCTTCACGACGTAAGGGTTGCTCACGCCGTAAACGCCCGCGGCACAAAGCCCGGCCAGCAGGATGAGCTTCAGCCGGCGGTTCTTGCTCGTCTCCCCCAGCAGCCCGACCAGCGGCACCACGGCCAGGGCGAGCACGCCCGTCAGCACCATGCCTACGGCCGCCCCGGCCAACGCCCCGGCCGCGGCCGCCCACGCCTTGGACGAAAACTGAATCGCCCGCACCGCCGCCCACACCGCCCAGAGAGTCAGCGCCACGCCGGCCAGGTGAGGTTTGGCCTCGTGGGCCATCGCCACGACGGCCGGGAGCATGCAGAAGCCGACGCCCGCCCCCGCCGCCGCCAGAAGGGAGCGGGTCATCTGCCAGCCGAGCATGAAGCAGGCGATCGCACCGACGAGCCCGAAAAACGCCGAGTACCCCCGCGCCACGAGGTACATGCGGGCGAAGTCCTCGGGGCGGTTCAGGTAGTGGGCCATGTCCGTGGTGAGGGTGATGAACCCTGCGACCTCGGCGAGTTTGAGCAGCCCGCCCACCGGGTAGATCCACAGCCCGCCGTACTGGTACAGCCGCGGGTCCAGATCCAACTCGCCGGGGTTCATCCTGGCGAGGGACATGAGGGTGATCATCTCGTCCGGCTGGGCGGTGAAGAGGCGGTACCGGCGGGCGATCTCGGCGCGGGCGGCGTCGTCGGCGTTCAGGTTCAGGACGACGGCGTCGGCGTCCAGGGGGTTGGCGTCGACGTCGGCCCCGACTGCCGGCTCGGCGGCGGGCTCGGCGGCGGGCTCAGCGGGGGTGGCTGCCTCGAGGATCTGCTCGCCGGCCCAGGGGGGCTGGTCGCCGAAGAGGTAGGCGTCGGCCTCGGCGCGGTAGAGGCCCCAGCCCAGGCCCGGCAGGAACATCCCGGCGGCGGCGAGCAGAACGCAGAAGATGGCGATCGCGACGCGCGAACCTTGCGACATAAGTCCCAACCATACACGCCCGAGGGCACCCGTGCGGCGAAAACTCAGCCACCCGAGACACCCGCCCGTGCGACAGGCGAGGCAAAAAGTGAAAATTCCGCCCGGAAATGACCGGCCCGGCAAAGGGCACGGCACCGCCGGCGTGCGCAAGCGTCGGCCGTCGCGGCGTTTGCATGATCCTCACACTGCCCGATTACACTCCCCGCCCATGCGAAACCTGAATCGACCTCTCGGTGCGGTGCTGTTGCTGGTCATTGCCGTCGGCATGCTCGGTGGCTGTGGCACGACCGGCACGGCGGAGGACGTCCGCATCGCCACCTACAACGTCGAAAACTGGCGAAGGCACTTTAATCACCACAAATTCACGCGGTTGGAGCCGGCCAGCACCCAGCCGTCCGCCCCGGCCATGGATGACCTGCTCTGGAGCCTCCGTTCGTCCAACCGGGAGGACAACTGGGAGGTGAGCCTCGTCGTGAAGGACATGGACGCCGACGTCCTGCTCATCCAGGAAGGCCCGGGGCAGTCGGACCTGGAATACTTCAACCGCGAATGGCTCGACGGCATGTACGAGACGGTTCAGGTCTTCAAGACGAACACCACCCGCGTGCAGACGCTGGCCGTGATGCTCAAACCCGGCTTCAAGGTCCTCGAGACCGTCGAGACGTACGACGTGCCCGACCGCAACGACGCCAACCCCCGGAGTGACAAGCTCTTTGCCCGCGGCCCGGCCTTCGTTCACGTGGAGACCCCCGCCGGCCGACGCTTCTGGGCCGGCACGACGCACCAGAAGTCCAAGAGTGGCAACAGCCTCGAGGCGACGCAGTGGCGC
Organism: Phycisphaerae bacterium; assembly: GCA_050329715.1. Classification (GTDB taxonomy): domain Bacteria; phylum Planctomycetota; class Phycisphaerae; order Tepidisphaerales; family Tepidisphaeraceae; genus DAIOTR01. Next base: position 34,052 of record JBHJOM010000012.1, on the reverse strand, counting down.
ATCGCCGAGGGGGAGGCGACGTACGGCATCATGATCGACCTGCAGGAACGGACCGGCGACGGCGTCCTTCTGGCCGGGGACATGAACGACTCCCTCGGCATGGACGAGTACGAAACCGAGCTGGGCATCGACGCGATCGAAACCCTCGACGGCCCCGGCACCGTGCTGATCACGCGGGAACTGGCCGAGGCCGGCGCGGTGACCTTCGGCGGCTACAGCTCGCCGAGGTACCGCAGTTTCATCGACCACGCCGTGGTGACCAACGACCTCGCCGAGGCCGTTGGCGACGTGAGCGTGTACACTGAGCCGATGAGCAAGGTCGCCAGCGACCATTACCCGGTCGTGGTCACGCTCCGCTTCTAGTCAATCGTCGGCCCGCCATGTCCCCAGCCTTATCGTTAACGACCCGCGAGATGGTTCGCTTCCTCCGGCAGCGCAACCGTGTGATCGGCGCGCTTCTGACGCCTGTCGTCTTCTGGCTGCTCATCGGCACGGGCGTGGGGGATTCCTTCCGGGCACCCGGGGCCGAGGAGATCGGCTACACGCGGTTCTTCTTCCCCGGAACGGTGCTGATGATCGTGCTGTTCACGGCCATCTTCTCGACGATCAGCCTCATCGAGGACCGCCGAGAGGGGTTTTTGCAGTCCGTGCTGATCTCCCCGGCCGGGCGGTCGGCGGTGGTCGGCGGCAAGGTCCTGGGCGCGACGCTCCTGGCGGCCGGGCAGGCGGTGCTGTTCCTGGTGCTGGCCCCGGCGGTCGGGTTCATCCCGAGCTTCGTGGGGCTGCTCGTCGCGCTGGTGCTCATCGTGCTGGTGAGCTTCGCGCTTGCGGCCGTCGGGTTCTGCGTCGCCTGGCCCAGCAGCAGCACGGCCGGGTTCCACGCCATCATGAACCTGGTGCTCATGCCGGCGTGGTTCCTCTCCGGGGCGCTCTTCCCGCTGCGTGAGGGCATGTTCGGCCCGATGAAGTGGGTCATGCTCGCCAACCCGCTGACGTACGCCCTTTCGGGCATCCGGTGGGGGCTTTCCGGCGAACATCTCTCCGACGCCGAGCCGCATCTGGCCGTCAGCTTCGTGGTGACGACGCTCTTTGCCGTCGCCTGCCTGGCGGTGGCGTACCTTGTCGCAGGCCGACGTGTGCAGGCCTAGCTAAACTCCCGTACCGATGAGAAAACCCCAGAAGATCCTGCTCGGCGTGTTGTGGCTCATTGCACTGGCGTCCCTGACCGGGTTTGTGCTGCTGAAGGTGGCGCAGAACGAAGCGACCGCCCAGGCCGCCGCGCCCCAGACGTACTTCGCCGTCCCGCCGTTCTCCCTGACGAACCAGTACGGCCAGGAGGTCACGAACAAGACCCTCGCCGGGCAGCCGTACGTGATGGGCCTCTTCTTCAGCACCTGCGGCGACGCCTGCCCCATGCTCACCGAGCACCTGCAGTACGTGCAAAAAGCCCTGGGAGAGTCGCCGGCGCGGATCGTCCGCATCACCGTCGATCCCGAGTTCGACACCCCCGAGCGGCTGGCCGGGTATGCCAAAGCCACCGCGGCCGATCCGGGCAGGCTTCACCTGCTCACCGGCGAGACGGACGAAGTCTTCGAGGTCATCGGCGGGTTCCGCATCGCCGCGGGCCGACGCGTCGGGGATGAGCTGCCAACCCACGGCAACACGTTTCTGCTGGTGGACGGCCACGGTAACGTCCGCGGCACGTACGACGGGCTGGCCGAGGAGGAGATGGCCAACCTCCTTTCCGACATCCGCCGGCTGACCAACTAACCCCCTGCCCCCTCTCGCCGGAACCGCTCCCATGCTCGACAAGGAGTTCTTCGCCGCCCTGAACGCCGGGTTGAACCTGCTGGCGACCTGCACGCTCGTCGCGGGCCTCGTGATGATCCGGCGGAAGCGGTGGAAAGCCCACGCCGTGCTGATGCTCACGACACTGGGGATCAGCGCGGTCTTCCTCGTCAGCTACCTGTACTCGAACTTCACCTTCGGCAGCCGGTCGCTGGAGGAGATTGGCTTCATCCCGCCGTGGCTTCGGTTCATCTACCTCTACATCGTGCTGATCCCGCACGTGATCCTGGCGATCGTGATGCTGCCGATGATCGGCGCGACGATCTGGCGGGCGTCGACGCGGCAGTTCGAGAAGCACAAGCGCATCGCCAGGCCGACGTGGGCGATCTGGTTCTACGTCAGCGTCACCGGCGTCATCGTCTATCTGATGCTGTACCAGCTTTTCCCGCGGCTGTGACGGGTGAACTGACGGGCGGGTTAAGTCGCGGCCGGGGGTTCGTCTTGGCACATCCCCGCGGGTAGACTTTGGCCATGCCCAAGCGATTCGCCATCCTGACTGCCCTTATGCTCGGTGCCGGCGTTGGGTTTCTGCCCGGCTCGGCCGGCTGCCGGCAGGCGGATCCCGAGGCCCTGCAGGTCCGGGCGTTCTACGAGGAGCCGGCCTCCGGCATCGGCCCGATCGACGCCCGCGGTGCCAACGTTCGGGACGAGGCGGGCTTCATCCGCCAGGAGGGCCCCACCTTCGCCGAGCAGCAGGACGCGCAGCTGAGGACCGACGCCGTCGATACCGTCGACGCAACGCAGTACATCGAGCCGGAGGAGCCGAGGAACCCGGGCGTTTTCTTCACCGTCGGCGGGGTCATCGCGCGGGTCAACGGCCGGCCGATCTACACCGACGACGTGCTCGAGCGGATCGAGCCGGTTCTGGCGGCCCGGGCGCGGGAACTGGACCTGGACGACTTCACGAACGTCGTGCGTGCTGAGGTCCGGCGGGAGCTGGAACAGCGCATCGAGGGCGAGCTGCTCTTTGCCGCAGCCGAGCGGAACCTGACGTCGCGCGAGATGAAGATGGCCGACTTCATGACGTCGCGTTGGCGGGAGCAGCAGATCACGCAGGCCGGCGGCTCCGCCGAGGCCGCCCGCCGACGCGCCCGCGAGGCCACCGGCATGAGCTTCGAGCAGGTGCTCACCGAGCAGAACCGGGTGTTCGTCACGCAGCTCTACTTCAACAACCGGCTGGTCCCGCGGGTGAGCGTGACGGCCACGGAGCTGCGGGCGTATTACGACCGCAACCGCGAGCCGCAGTTCGCCAAGCCGGCCCAGGCCACGTTCCGCGTCATCCGGCTTGACGCCGAGAAGCACGGCTCGCTCGAAGCCGCCCTGGCCAAGGCCGACGACGTCGTCGCCCGCGTCCGCGCGGGCCACGACTTTGGCACCATCGCCGAGCAGGAGAACGACCACCCACTGCTACGCGACACCGCCGGCCGACTCGGAGGGGCCATGCAGAAGGGCACCTTCGCAGTCCCGAAGGTCGACGAGGCCGTCTGGCAACTCGAAGAGGGCCAGGTGACCGACCCGATCACCGTCGGCCAGCAGGTGTACGTCGCCTGGATGGAAGACAAGACCCCGGCCGTGAACCGCCCGTTCGACGACCCTGCCGTCCAACAGGAAATCCGCGACACCCTCCAGCGGCAACGCTTCCTGGAACTGCGGGAAGGCGCCGTCTCCGAACTGCGGAACGACGCGTACATCACCCGCGACGAGGAAATGCTCGAAACCGCCGTGGACGTGGCCCTGCAGAACTACCAAGACTGGCGTAATGACGGTTAACGCGGATCCACGCGATCTGAGCGCAGCGAGTCGAAGGACCTCCAGACGCGACGAACCCGGTGCGCGTTCCCTGGGCGGGATGATGATGCCGCGGCGGTGCGGTCAGGCCCGGGGAACGCTCAAGTGCCTGTTCGCGCCTGGAGCTCCCTCGACTCGCTCGGCTCGCTGCTCTGAACATCATCCCTCGCCCCGGAGGGGCGGCGGACTATAGCCAAGGGTGGAGCGAGCGCCGCCAAGCAGCGGCCGCGAGCGGAACCCCTGGAGACGTCGCCCCACCAACCCAAGCCCCGGAGGGGCGGCAGGTGCATGCCGGGCCAACGTCGCATAGGTTCGTCAGGCCGAACGCGGGCACCATCCCGCCCGCTCACCCCCTCCGCCCCTGACGGGGCGGGCCGCGGTGGGGCGTCTTTCCAGGGGTTCCGCTGCGCTGCACCCCTGGCTACAACCTCACGGCCCCGCCGGGGCCTGGGGAGGGGCAATCGCAGGTCGTTCGCCGGCTGGCTGGCGTGTCGATTATGCTCCCCCGCTCCGACGGCTCCCTCGTCGCAAAGGAGCGGTGTTGATGCCTGGTACGTTCTCCCAGATCCTCCTTCACGTCGTCTTCGCCACCAAAGACCGTACGCCGTGGATTACGCCTGAACTCGCCGAGCGGCTTTACCCCTACCTCAGCGGGATCATTCGGGCCGGGCCTTCTTCACGACAGGGCAGGGCTTCAGGTCGAGACGGATGCACCATACCGCGTTCCCGGCGGCCGCCGTTGGAAGCTCTAATAGATGGATGCTTCCGTTGAATGAAGCGGTTAATCTACCGGCATGAAGGCACTTCACCTCCTGCTCGCTCTCGTCGTCGTCTTTGCCATCGCCGCCCTCGGGAATGTGGCTTTGGGTTTGGCACCGCAGCCGGGGACGGCTTACTTCGAATCGGACTTTGACGAGCCCCTGCCGGCTTCTGTCGACCTCGGCGAGGCGGTGCTTCATGAGGAGGGCCAGGGCCATGAGGAGGCCGGGCGGGGGCGGGTGTTGCATGTGCGGGCGGCGGCCGGGGGGCCGGGGCGGGTGGCGGCAACCATTCCGCTGGACGTCGGGCCGATGCGGGGCAACAGCGTTTGGGTCGGCGCGGACCTCCGCGGGCAGGGTGTCAGTCGTAAACCCAACCACTGGAACGGCGTGAAGGTGATGCTCGTCATTCAGACGCCCTCCGGCACGCTCTACCCGCAGCCGGACGTGCCGGTGGGGACGTTCGGCTGGGGTCGGTTCGCGGCCGTGGCGAATGTCCCGGCCGACGCGACGGCCGCCCACCTGGTGCTGGGCCTCGAGGAGGTCACCGGCGAGGTGTGGTTCGACAACGTCTCCGTCAAGCAGCGGCGGAGCCTTGCCCGTGCCCCGGCCGCCGACCCCCAGCAGCCGGTCTACAAGGGGCACGACCTGCCGCGGCTGCGCGGCGCGATGGCCGGCCACCGCCTGACCGAGGCGGACGTGCGCCACTTCGCCGAGGCGTGGAACGGCAACGTGCTCCGCTGGCAGTTGACGGAGGTCTCGCAGACGCCGCGGCCGTTGGAAACCTACGACGCGTGGCTCGAAGAAGAACTGAAGTACCTGGACCGCGTGCTGGCCTGGTGCCGTGAGTACGGCGTGCTGGTGGTGGTGGACCTGCACTCCCCGCCCGGCGGCTACGTGGCCCGCGGCGGGGGGTACATCAGCAGTTACGGCCTAATCTTTCAGGACCCGACGGCGCAGGCGATGTTCATCGACACGTGGCGGAAGATCGCCGAGCGGTACAAGGGCAACGACGTCATCTGGGGTTACGACCTGATGAACGAGCCGAACGACACCATGCTCGGCGAAGGGGCGTTGGACTGGAACCAGCTCGCCCAGAAGGCGGCCGAGGCGATTCGCCAGATCGAGCCGGACCGCACGCTGATCGTGGAGTTCGCGTACGGGGCATCGGGGGTGGAGCACTTTCGCCCGCTGACGGTCCCGCGGTGCGTCTACAGCGTACACGTGTACGACCCGCTGAACTTCACGCACCAGAACGTGCCGGGCGTGACGAGTGCCACCGGCGTGCATTGGCCGGGCGAGGTGGACGGCAAGCACTGGGACAAGGCCGTGCTGCGCGAGGCGCTGCAGCCGTACGTTGACTTCGCCGAGCGGTACCGGGTGCACATGTACGTCGGGGAGTTCGGGGCGATTCGCACGGCCCCGGGTGACTCTGCGGCGAGGTACCTTGCGGATGCGATCGCGATCTTTGAGGACCTGGGCTGGGACTGGACGTTCCACGCCTACCGCGAGTGGCACGGCTGGAGCGTGGAACACGCCGGGCCGATGAACGCGCCGCGCCCGGCCGAGGAGCCGACGGCCCGCCAGCGGGTGATCACCGAGGCGTTTTCGGCGAACCGTCGGCCGGAGTGGGCGCGGTAGCGCGCCCACTCCGGCCGCGAGCGGGTCAGCTTCGGCGGGGCATCACTTCGGGTTGTCGTCCGGCCTCGGAACGGGTGTCGGCCGGGTTGTCGGCGGGAGTGTCGGCGGGGGTGTCGGCGGGGTTGGTTGCCTGGGTATGTCCGCGTTTTGTGAGGCGGACTTGCCGTGCACAGTCAGGCGTACGGGGTGGCCGAACCAGGCGTTCTGGCCGGCGGGGCCGGGGTAGCGGTCGTGCAGGGTCTGCTCCACCTGGGCCATCGTGCCGTCGGCCGGCACCCACGCCTCGGCCACGTCGGGGAACTCGTGCACGCACTTTTCGCATTTGGTTTTGTCCGAGAAACGTATCGGGCACCAGAAGCTCTCGACGTTCCGCAGCATCTCCGTGCCGAGGGACCAGATGCCCGTCATCCAATCGCAATACAAGCACCAGATCAGGTCGTAACCCACCAGCCCCTCGAACTTCTGGCGGCTCACATTCACCCACTCCGCATGCCGGTAACGCGGCAGCGCCACCAGCCAGGTCAGTGGCGGGTAGACGACCCACTCGGCCAGCCGAACGATGAGAAAGCCGGGCAATGCCACCAGGGTCAACCACAGTGCCAAGTGGTTTCGCACGGTGCCGACGATGGAACTGAGCGTCCGGTTGATGCCCGACCGTTTGCCGTGGCCGAGCTCGTGGAGCTTCGACCAGACGACGAGCGCGACGCCCTGCCCGAGCATCGCCGCGGCCGCCCCGCCGATGACGCCCGCCCAGCCGCCGGGGCGGGTGAAGCCCAGCACCGCCGCCGCGGCGACGGGGGGGAGGGTCGTGAGCGTGAAGACGACCAGGTCGAGCCCCGGCGCGCGGATCAAGGCGTCGGCCGCCGCCCTGCCAGGCCCGCCCAGCCGCGGCAACAGGCCCAGCAACCCGGCCAACGCCACCAGCGCCACCGCCACGACCAACACGACGAGTGCGAATGCCATACAAGCAGCGTAGTGGCAAACGCGCGACAACGCAGGCGGCAATGCGGCCTGCGACAGCTTGAACGAATCAGGCGCCGAGGCGTCGGGTCATTGATACCTGCCGGTTTGCATCTACCGGTGTTGGCACCGCAGAGACGCAGAGAGCGCAGAGATTCAGAGGCCCAAGAGAGTGAATGTAGTAAATAGAAGCTCTTTCTCTCTGCGATCTCCCCATCTTTGCGTCCTCTGCGTTGATCGAGCTTCCCCGCCGGCTGAATCCGCTGAGGTCATGGTGTTTGGTGCGATACTCGAATCGGTCGGCCGGCTCGGCTACCTTCTTGGCATGCCTCTCGGCCGGCTCGCGCTTTCGTTGCTTCGTGGTTATGGCCGCATCGCGCCGACGCAGCGTGGCGGGTACCGGCTGGCCCGCACGGCCCGGGGCCTGCTGCCGCGGAGCCAGTGGGCCGGCACCTTCGCCCCCCGCCCCGGGATGCGGCTGAACCTGGACCTGGGCACCTACCCCGACTGCTGCATGGCCGTGGGCCTGTTCGAACTGGACACCGAACGCCTGCTCCGCAAGCTGCTTCGCCCCGGCGGGCACTTTGTCGACGGCGGGGCGAACCTGGGCTACTTCACGCTGCTGGCGGCCGGGCTCGTCGGCGGCGGAACAGGCGGCGGAACAGGCGGCGGGGCCGGCCGCGTCGACGCCTTCGAGCCGGACCCGCTCAACCGCGCCGCCCTCGAAGCCCACATCTCGCTCAACGGCGTGGGCGGTCAGGTGCACGTGCACCCGCTGGCACTCGGCGAGAAGCCCGAGCGGCTCACCCTGCACCACCCGGCCGGCGACGGGCAAAACCACGGGCAGGCGAGCCTGCTGGCAGAACTCGCCCCCGGGGGCCAGCGGTTCGAGGTCGAGGTCGTGCGGGCCGACGCCGTCATCACCCGCACGCCGGACGTGGTGAAGTTGGACGTGGAAGGTGCCGAGCTGCCGGCGATTCGCGGCATGGCCGCGTGGCTCGCCGGCGAGAGCCCGCCGGCGATGGTGATTGAGCACAACCCCGTGACCGCCCGCGCCGCGGGGCATACGCCGGGCGACGTGTGGAGGGTGATCAAGGAGATTCAGCCGCGGTACGAGCTGTACTGGATCGGCCGGCGACTGGTGCACCTGCCCTCGGCCGAGGCGGTGGATGCGTTGCTGCGTGAGGGCAACCTGCTGGCCCGCGTGCCGGCGGCGCAGTAGGCTCCGAACACCATGAAACGCCCACCGAATGTGCTGTTCATCCTGTGCGACGACCTGGGCTGGCGCGACCTGGGTTGCTCCGGCAGCAGCTTCTACGAGACGCCGCACCTGGACGCTTTGGCCCGGGCCGGCATGCAGTTCAGCGACGCGTACGCCTCGTGCCCCGTCTGCTCGCCGAGCCGCGCCAGCATCCTCACCGGGCAGTACCCGGCCCGCGTGGGCATCACGAATTTCATCCCCGGCAACGCCTGCGGCAAGCTGATGGGCGTGCCCTACTTCGAGCAACTGCCGACACACCACGTGACCGTCGCGCAGGTGCTCAAGGAGGCGGGGTACCAGACGTTCCACGTCGGCAAGTGGCACGTCGGCCGACGGCACCTGGCCGAGGAGTTCGGCTTCGACGTGAACGTCGCCGGCAACGGCTGGGGCCTGCCGCAGCACGGGTACTTCTCGCCGTACAAGAACCCCAAACTCGCCGAAGGCCCCGACGGCGAGTACATGACCGACCGGCTGACGGACGAGGCGATTCGCCTCATCGAGAACGCCGACCGCGGCCGGCCGTTCTTCATGCACCTGTGCCACTACGCCCCGCACACGCCCATCCAGGCGCCCGAGCCGCTCGTCGAAAAGTACCGCCGGAAGGCCAAACGCCTGGGCCTCGACCAGATCGACCCCCTCGTGCAGGGTGAATCTCTCACATGCCTGCACAAGCACAAGCAGCACGTCGTCCGGCGGATGATCCAGTCGGACCCGACGTACGCCGCGATGATCGAGAGCATCGACACGAACGTCGGCCGGCTGCTTCAGACGTTGGCGCGGCTGAACATCGAGGAGGAGACGATCGTCGTCTTCACGTCGGACAACGGCGGGCTCAGCACGCAGGAGGGGTCCCCCACGTGCAACCTGCCGCTGGCCGAGGGCAAGGGCTGGATGCAGGACGGCGGCGTGCGCGTGCCGTTGATCTTCCGCTGGCCCGGCCGCGTCGCCGCCGGCAGCACCTCGGCCACGCCCGTCACGGGCACGGACTTTTTCCCGACGTTCCTGGAGGCCGCCGGCCTGCCGCCCCGGCCGGACCTGCACGTCGACGGCGTCTCGCTCATGCCCGCCCTTACCGGCACCGGCGAGGTTGGCCGCGAGGCGATCTTCTGGCACTACCCGCACTACTCCAACCAGGGCGGCCGGCCGGCGTGCGCCGTCCGCAGCGGGGCGTACAAGCTCATCGAATACTTCGAGGACGGCCGTCTCGAACTCTACGACCTCCCGACGGACCCGGCCGAGACGCGCGACCTCAGCCAGAACCTGCCCGACGTCACAAGCCGCCTGCACGCGCTGCTCGTGGCGTGGCGCGACGAGGTCGAGGCGAAGATTCCCGCGGTAAACCCGCACTTTGAGGACATCCTCGCCGGGCGGATGCCCACGCCCGACGGTGCCGGCGTCATCCCGGGTGACGACCGCTTCGTGAAGCTCACGCAGTAAAGCAGGCCGCTTGCCGGCTTGCCCGGCGCGGCATGTGCGAGCATCATCGCGACCGATGGACCACCCGCTCACCGACTGGCCGGCCGTTCACGGCAGTGCGTTTGCCGAGATGCCCGTGCTCGTTACGGGCGGGGCGGGGTTCATCGGCTCGCACCTGGTCGCGGCGTTGAAAACCCTCGGGGCGCGGGTTGCGGTGCTGGACGACCTCTCGGCCGGCGAGGCGGCCAACCTGCCGACGGGCTGCAAGCTCATCCAGGGGTCCATCCACGACGAGGCGGCCATGCAGCGGGCGGTGGCCGGCGTGCAGGTCGTCTTCCACCTGGCGGCACTGGTCAGCGTGCCCCGCAGCGTGGAGATGCCGGCCGACTACCACCGCATCAATGCCGGCGGCACGTTCCAGGTGCTTCAGGCGGCGCGGGCGGCGCGGGTGAGCCGGGTGATCTACTCCGCCAGCAGCAGCGCCTACGGCGACACGCCGCAACTGCCCAAGCACGAGGCGATGCCCGAGCGGCCGCGAAGCCCCTACGCCGCCACCAAACTCGCCGGGGAGCAGTACGTCCGCGCCTGGGCAAGCTGCTACGACATGGACGCGGTGAGCCTGCGGTACTTCAATATCTTCGGCCCGCGGCAGAAGGCCGACAGCGCCTACGCCGGCGTGGTGGCGGCGTTCGCGCGTCGGCTGCTGGCCGGGGAGCGCCCGGCCGTTTACGGCGACGGGCAGGCCAGCCGCGACTTCACGTTCGTGGAGAACGCCGTGCACGCCAACCTGCTGGCCGCGAAGCGCGAGGCCGACTTCGGTGGCGAGGTGGTCAACGTTGCGACGGGCGAGCGTCGGACGGTGCTGGAGCTTGCCCGGGCCATGGCCCGCCTCGCCGGCCGGGGCGACCTGACGCCCGAGCACAAGCCCGAACGCCCCGGCGACGTGACCCACAGCCTGGCCGACCTGGCCCGCGCGCAGCAGGAACTGGGCTACAAGCTGCTGGTGGACTTCGAAGCCGGCCTGGCCGCGACGTGGGCGTGGTACGCGAAGCAGGGGCGGTAAACGGTTGTCGTGCCGTCAGGCGAACGGGCCGCAACGACGCAGAGGCCGCAGAGCGCGGGAGATCGGGGAGAGATGCATGCAGTGTGATGCCAGCAGAAACACAGATTGGCCGGATCCTCGACGCCCCGACCACGCCGAGCGCAATGTAGATGTCATCCTGAGCGAGCGCAGCGAGTCGAAGGACCTCCACGCTTGAACAAGCACTTGAGTGTTCCCTGGGCATGAACGCATCGCCGCGGCATCGTCTTCCTCTCGAGGAAACGCGCACCGGCGTGGTCGTCTCGGGAGGTCCCTCGGCTCGCTGCGCTCGCTCGGGATGACATGCCGGGATGGGTTTCCAACGGCCCGATGACCTGGCCTCACCGTCGCTCGTACACCCTTCGCCGCAGCTCGAAGAGGTCGCGCCAGGTCCAGTGGTCGTGCGCCAGGAACGTCTCTTCCTCCACGCGGCGCCAGCCTTCGCCCAGGGCGTCGAGGGTGCGGTCGGCGTGGTCGTGGCCGCCGGCGGGGATTTCGTCCCACACGACGACCTTGTTCAGCCCCGGCCGGCTGCGTTCCAGGCGCTGCATGCGTTGCTGAAGCTGCTGCGTGCTGCGGACGCCGACGTAGCCGTCCACCAATGCCTCGTTGATCGGGCTGCGGCCGCCCCAGCCTCGGCGGAATTCACGCGGCGTGGTTTCATAGCCCGCCTGGATCGCCAGGAAGTACCGACCCTGGTGCGCCCAGAACGTGCCGCGGCCCGGTTCGGCACCGATCGTACGGATGCCGATGAAGGTCGCCTGCGTCGCCTCCGGCCCGCTGCCGGCCAGGGCGTCGGCGGCGATCAGGTGCGTCGGCGGCTCGCTCGGCCCGAACGTCCGGGCGGCGAACTGCCCGAGGTTCACCGCCACGAAGACCGCCACCACCGCGGTGCGCAGCGGCCAGGTCGGCAGCCGGCAGATCAGCACGGCCGCCGCCACCAGCACGCCGGGGAAGACCACGCCCAGGTACCGCGGCATCCAGATGTTCTTCTCGGCCGGCTCGGCCACGGCCACCCACGCCAGTTGGGCGGCCAGCAGAATCAGCACCACCACCGCCAGCGTCACCCCCGCCTTCTTGAGCCGCCCGAGCAGCGTTCGGTCGCAGAACCACGCGGCCACGCACAACGCCAACGCCAACGCCGCCAGGCGCCACGGGTGCCAGCGGACGCCCGACAGCCCGTCGACGAACGCGGCGGCCGAGGCCGCGGTCTCGCCAACGAGCGTCGTGGCCGTCGAGACCACGCCGGGCCCGGCGGACGCCTCGGCCGTGCCGGCGGACGCCTCGGCTGCTTCGGCTGCCTCGTCGGCGACGGGCCAGTGCGGCCAGTCGGCCTCGGGCACGTTCTCGGCGAAGAGGCCCACGAGAATCTCCGCCGGCGCGGCGCGGTCCTGCGGCACGCTGAACAGGTAGAGGCCGTACGTCGGCAGGAGCAGCCACGCCGCCATCACGAGTGTGCCGCGCCACGGCGGCAGGCTCGGCCCGACGCCGCTGAGGCTCGGCCGCCGCCACGCCACCAGCCCCGCCGCCAAGGCCGCGATCAGCACCACCGTCACGAACTTCATGAGCTTGAGCGTGCGCGGGTCGACGCCCAGTTGCCAGAGTTCCTGCGGCCACTCCCAGCCGGTGAGGTAGGCGCTGGCGGTGAAGAGCAGCAACTCGCCGCCGGTGCGGCCCTGGTTGTACGCCGCGACCCACTGAATGCCGGCCCGGCCGACGTCGGCGTCGCTGATGCTCCACGCGTTCGGCTCGACCGCCCCGCCGATCGTCGGGTTGAAGTACCACAGGTAGTGCAGGGGCACGAGCGAGACGAGTGCCAACCCGCCGGCCGCCAGCACGAGCGTGAGCACCCCGCGCGCCGCCGGCCCGCCGTGCCGCTGGAAGTACCGCCCGGCCCGGCCTCGGGCCAGGTCGTCGCGGGCGTTGAACGTCAGCCGTGCCGGCCGCCAGACGGCCTGCAGCAATCGGCGGGCAGTTTCGCGCCGCTCCGGCATGAACCAGAGCACCGCCACCACCGGCGCGACGAAGACGGTAGCCAGCGCGCAAAGCAGCGCGACCGCCGCCGCCGCGGCCGCCGCCACGAGGCTCACCGCCATCCACGGCAGCATCAGCAGCGTCACGCCGAGCGTGCCCCATCGCCGCCAGACCACCAGCGGAAGCGAAAGGGCCATCACGCCCAGCACCATGAAGCCCAGCAGGTGCAGGCCGGTCATGGCGACGCCGGCGGTCACCCACCCGAGGTACAGCAGCGGCCTGCCGGTGCGCACCCAGGCCAGCAGGCAGGCGGCAAAGAGGGTGCAGGCGAGCCAGAAGTGCATGTACATCTTGGCGTCGCGGCTGTAGACGATCGCGTACGCCGAGACGGCCGCCAGCCCTGCCGCCAGCAGGCTCCGCGGGCGCGTGGTGAACTGCCGCGCGAGGAAAAAGACCGCCGGGACGAACAGCGTGCCCGCCACGGCCGGCACCAGCCGCATGACGTGCGGCGTCATGAGCACGGGCCCGCCGAGCAGCGGTCGGCCGCCGAGGAACCCGGGCATCGGCAGGCCCTGGGCGATCCACCAGTAGAGCTGGTAGTGCAGCGGGGCGAAGCGGTCGGTCCGAAGGACGTCGTACATCTCCTGTGCGCTGCCGCAGATGCGGGAGAAGGTCAGGGCCTCGTCACCCCAGATCGTCGGGTGGTCGAGCCACGTGAGGCGGAGCAGCCCGCCGAGGAGCGTGAGCGCGGCTAGCACGAGGTAGGTGAAGGCCGTCTGGGAGAGCGACAGGCGGCGGGCCCAGGCCAGGGTGAGGCGTCGCGGCCGGGGTGATTCACCGGCGTGCGGGCCGGGAGCAGTTGCGGGCGTCGCGGCGGCGTCGTCCGGCGCGGTGCGACGGCCCATGATCTCGTAAGGCGTGCTGGACATGGCGTCAACCGACTCTACCGGCGGGCGGGCAGGCCGCAACAACGGCCGCCGGGTGCGGGTGCTACTCGGCCGGCTGCAGGAACTCGGCGAGGAAGGCGGCCAGTGGCTCGATCGCCTGCTCGGCCACGGGGCCGCGCATCCCGGCGGGCCCGGCGGCGGTCACGTCCTTCAGGTTGTGGCTGACGTTCTCTGGGGTCACGATCCGGGCGGGGGTACCCACGTCGTCCTTGAACGCCTCGGCGTAGGCCTCCTGGGTGAGCTGGGCGTCCACCTGCCGGTCGGCGGTGCCGACGAGCACGAGGACGGGCACGCCGGCGAACTGCATGGCGCGGGCCTCGGCCGGGGGGTCCAGCGCCATCGCGCCGCGGAAGAAGGGGCCCAGGTACTTCGGCAGCAGGGGGCGAAGCTGCGGCACGAGGTTTTCGGGCATCTCGCCGGTCTCCTTCACCGCGGCGAAGGCCCGCTCGGCCTCGGTGACGAGGCGCTCGGCCAGGTCCGCCTGGGCGTGGCCCGAGGCCCGCAGTTGCTGGGCGCTGCCGCGAAGCTGCCGGAGGATGACCTGGTCGTACGACTCGGCGGGGGTGGCCAGCAGCACGACGGCCGCGGGCTTGGGGTCGAGCACGTCCCACGCTTCCAGCGCGAGGTACCCGCCCTCGGAGTGGCCGACGACGGCCAGCCGGGCCGGGTCGACCTCCGGCTGCTCGGCCAGTGTGGCGAAGGCGGCGGCGAGGTCGCCGGCGTAGTTGGGCCACTCGGTGAAGCGGGCCAGGCCCTTGTAATTGAGCGGGGGCGGCTGGCTCTGGCCGACGCCGCGTTTGTCGAACCGGAGGACGACGTAGCCCCGGCCGGCCAGATCTTGGGCGAGCAGCTTGAGCAGGTCCGGGCGGAGGGCGGCCTGGTTGCCGTCCAGGTCCGTCGGGCCGGAGCCGGCGACGAGCAGCACGCCCGGGTGCCGGCCGGGAAGGATCTCGCCGGCGGCGTCCGTCGGCAGGGTGAGCCGGCCGGAGAGGGCGATGTCGTCGTGTCCGCGGAAGCGTTGGGCCCGCTCGACGGGCGGCACCTTGGCCTCGGCCGCCGGCTGCGTCTGTTGAGCCTCGGCCGACGGAACCACCAGCCACGGCAGCAACAGCAGCAACAGCCGACACACGACCCGGACGGGTGAGCGGTCTTGCATCGCAGGAGCTTAACAGGCAGGCCGCGTGGCGCAGCAAAAAACCCCGGGCGGTGCCCGGGGTTCGGATGCTCGATCTCATGCTGTCGGGCGGAGGCCGGGTTAGCGCTGGGCCTGCTCGAAGTAGCCGACGAAGTAGAGGAAGCGGTCCTGGTTGAGGATGGGCACCGAAAGCGCCTCGGCCCGCTCGCGGACCTGGTTGTACCGCTGCAGTTCCTGCACGGCAAAGTCATAGCGGGCGCGGGTGAGGGGGTTTTGCAGCTCCTGCTGGGAGTACTCGGGCACGACCGGCTCCTGCCCGAGGACGAGGAAGTCGGTCTCCACGCTCACGCTGTCAGAGACGGCGCCGCCCCACTGGCGGACCAGGTCGCGGACGACGTCGTTGTCGGCGGCGGAGGGGTTGCCGTCCTGGTCGAGGTCGAAGTCGCCGTAGACGACGAAGATGTTCCTGGTGTTCTTGTCGAAGACGAGGTTGACCAGGGCATCCCCCTCGCGAATCGGGTCGGCGTCATCCTGGCGGATGATGCGGGCCTCGGCACTGCCCGGCTGCACGCGGACGACCTCGATGCTCGCCTTGCCGCGGAAATCACTGGCGTTGCCGCCGCCACGGGCAGGGTTCGGGATGGGGCGGTTCCGGTCGAAAACCTCGAAGGTGATGCCCGGCGAAATCTGGTCGCCGCGGCCGAGGTCGATGAAGACGACGTTCTGCCCGCTCACGCGGAGCACGCGGCCGTCAACCTGGTTGGCAATCGCGTCGACGGGAAGGCGGTTGCGGGCCAGCTCCGCTTGAAGCTGACGCACCGAAGCCTGTAAGGCGGCATTCGCCGTTTCAAGCTCCTGGATCCGGTCCGACTGCCCGACCTGCGCCTCCTGCTTCTCGCGGGCAAGCACCGAGACCTGCGAACTCAAGGACTCCACCTCGCTGCTCGTCGCGTCACGTGCAGCGTTCAGGGCCAGCTCGGCGGCCTCCTGGGCGCTCACCGCGGCGTCGCGGGCGGCCGAAAGGGCCGCTTCGCGACCCTTGCCCTCTTCAATGCTCCGCTGCAGCCGCTGGGCCTCCTGCTCGGCCGTACGCTTGGCGGTCGCGACCTCGGTCTGAAGGTTGCCGGCCCGGCCTGCGAGGCTCTCGACCATCGCCAGCAGCGTACCCGTCTGGGCACCGGTGCCGGCGACGTTGCTCACGCGGGTCTGGGCCGCGGCGAACGACGCCTGGAGCGCCGCGAGGTCTTCATTCGGCCCGCCGATCATCTGCTTGGCTTCGTCGCGAAGCTGCACGGCGACCTGTAGCAGCGGCGTGTTCGCCGAGATGTCCTCGCGGTTGGAGCGAACCGTGCGCAGTTCACCCACGACCGGCGCGTTCGGGTCCGGGATGATCTCGCGGTAACGCTCCTCCAGCAGGGCCAGGTCTTCCTGCGCCTTGGCGGCGTTGGTGTACTGGAACAGCGCAACGCCCAACGCCGTGAAAAACAGAACACTCGTAAGAACGACCCATACGACCAGGGTCGACTTGGAACCTTGATTGGAAGGGGGCATGCGGCCTCCGGTTGTGCGATCCAGGGTGTGCGTCCAGCCGCCCCGTGGCCGGGGCATACTTCTTGTGTACGGCCAGACTAACCATCCCGTTCACCGCCGGCAAGCAGCCGACCGGCCACACTGTCGTGTGCGGGATTATCGGTCGCTTGCCGGCCGCCGAACCCCTCCACACCGCCGCCAGCGCGTACCATCCGGGCATGCCCGCCAAGAGCTTCTACATCATCGACGGCCACGCCCACATCTACCGGGCCTACTTCGCCCCCTTCCGCGACCTGACCAGCCCCACAGGCGAGCCCGTCAAGGCCACCTACGTCTTCACACAGATGCTGCTGAACCTCGTGGACCAGCGCCGCCCCGACTACCTGGCCATGGTCATCGACTCCGGCGATGAAACCGTCTTCCGCAAGCAACTCGACCCCACCTACAAAGCCAACCGCGAGCCCCCGCCGGACGACTTTCACCCGCAGGAGCAACGCATCATCCAGATCGTGAAGGACGCCGGCGTGCCCATCTTCGTCAAGCCCGGCTTCGAGGCGGACGACCTCATCGCCACGATGGCCCGCAAGCTGGCCGCCGACGGCTTCGACGTGCGCCTCGTCTCCAAGGACAAGGACCTGCGGCAGATCCTCGACGAGCGCACGAAGATGTACGACCCGCAGACCGACGCCGACTTCGGGCCAGAGGAACTCGAAAAGAAGCTCGGCTTCCGCCCCGAACACGCCGTGGACGTGCAGGCACTGATGGGCGACGCGATCGACAACGTGAAGGGCATACCCGGTGTGGGCGAGAAGACCGCGGCGATGCTCATCAGCCAGTACGGGAGCATCGAGGGGCTCTACGAACATCTCGACGCAATCAAAAGCAAGAAGAAGCTGGTGGAGAACCTCACCGCCGACGACACGATGGACCGCCTCAAGCTCAACCGGCAGTTGGTGCGGCTGCGGGATGATGTGCCGTTCGACTGGTCGGCCGAGGCGTGCGCGTTCGCCGGCTTCAACACCGACCGCCTGGCCGAGCACCTGCGGGATTTGGGGTTCAACTCGCTGCTGGACCGGATCAACGCCCCGGCGGCGGGCGTGCGCCGTCACGCCGCCACGCAGCAGGCGGGAAACGCTCAGCAGCCGGCGAAGTACCAGCCGCTGGCCGGGGGGTTGTTCGACCAGCCGGCCGACAACACCGCAACGCAAGCCGCCGCCACGGGTGTCGACCCGGCCGCCGACCCGGCCGCCGACCCGGCCGCCGAGGTGCAAGCCGCCACCTCCACCTCCGCCGACTCCGCCGCGTGCGATTACCGCCTGGCCGACACGGCCGAGTCGCTGGCCGAGCTCGTCGCGGAACTCAAAGCTGCCGGGCGGTTCGCCTTCGACACCGAAACCGATGCACTCCGCGCCGTGGACGCGAGGCTGGTGGGGCTGTCTTTCGCAACCCGCCCGGGTTGCGGCTGGTACGTGCCGGTACGCGGCCCGCTCGGCAGCCGCCACCTCCCGGCCGAGGCTGTGCTGGCCGAACTCAAGCCGCTGCTGGAGGACCCGAAACTGGCCAAAGTCGGCCACAACCTCAAGTACGACATGCAGGTGATGCGGACCGCCGGCGTGAAACTGCGTGGGATTACCACAGACACCATGCTCGCCGCCTTCGTGCTCGACGCCAGCCGCATGCAGTACGGCATCGACCGGCTGGCGCTGGACCTGCTCAACTTCCGCAAGATTCCCACGGCCGACCTCATCGGCAAGGGGAAGAACCAGCTCAAGATGGACCGCGTGGACCTGGCCCAGATCACCCGCTATGCCGCGGAGGACGCCGACATCGCCCTGCGCCTCGCTGATGCGCTGGAGCCGAAGCTGGCCGAGTACCCCTCGCTGGCGAAGCTGAATGCGGAGCTGGAGGTGCCGCTGATTGATGTGCTGGCGGAGATGGAGTTCAACGGCGTGGCCGTGGACCCGGCCGTGCTCACCGAGCAGAGCCGCGTGCTGGGCGAACGGATCGAGACGCTGCGTGGTGAGATCTTTAAAGCCGCCGGCATCGAGTTCAACCCGGACAGCCCCAAACAGCTTGCCGAGGTGCTCTTCACCACGCTGAAGCTCCCCACGCAGAAGCGGACCAAGACGGGTTACAGCACCGACATCGAGGTGCTGGAGAAGCTCGCCGCCGAGCACGCCGTGCCCCGGCTGATCCTGGAGTACCGCTCACTGGTGAAGCTCAAGGGCACGTACCTGGACGCGCTGGGGAATGAAATCAGCCAGAAAACCGGCCGTATTCACACCAGCTTCAACCAGACGGGTGCCAGCACCGGCCGGCTTTCCAGCTCCGACCCCAACCTGCAGAATATTCCCATCAGAACCGACGAAGGCCGACGCATCCGGCTCGCGTTCGTCCCCGGCAGGCCCGCCGAGCAGGTGCTGCTGACGGCCGACTACAGCCAGGTGGAGCTGCGCGTGCTGGCCCACTTCACCGAGGAGCCGGCACTGGTGAAGGCCTTCGCCGAGGACCAGGACATCCACGCCGCCGTCGCCGCCGAGGTGTTCGGCGTGCCGCCGGCGGACGTCACCCGTGAGATGCGCGGCAAGGCCAAGACGATCAACTTCGGCATCATCTACGGCGTCACGCCCTTCGGCCTGGCCCGGCGGATCGAGGGGCTTTCCGTCAGCGCCGCCAAGGACCTGATCGACAGCTACAACCGCCGCTTCCCCGGAATCCGGGCGTTCCTCGAGGCGTGCGTGCAGCAGGCGACGGAGCACGGGTACGTCGAGACGATCATGGGCCGCCGCCGGCCGGTGCGGGAGATCGACAGCCGCATCCAGTCCGTGCGCGGCCAGGCGGAGCGGGTGGCGATCAACAGCGTGGTGCAGGGCTCGGCCGCCGACCTGATCAAGCAGGCGATGCTCGACGTGTATCGCAAGCTCATCGAAACCAACAGCCCGTCGCGGCTGCTGCTTCAGGTGCACGACGAGCTGGTGTTCGAGACGCCCGCCGCCGCCGCCGAGGCCGAGGCCGCGTGGATTGTGCAGACGATGCAGCAGGCGATGCAGCTCAATGTGCCGCTGAAGGTGGAGGCCGGCTGGGGCCCGAACTGGGCGGAGGGGAAGTAGCGTCATTCGCCCCGGCCGACACCTATGATGGAGCGACCATGCCACAGGACCCGCCCCAACTGGACTACGCCCGACCGACGCCCCGCCGCGATTTCAACGAGGCACCGCGGTACGACGGCTCGGACACCTTCAGCCCCGTCGCGGCCGCATCGCTGATCTTCGGGCTGCTGATCCTCATCCCGTGGCTCGCCGGCTTCATCGCAATCGCCTGCGGGGCCGTCGTCTTCAGGGACACCACCGCCACCCGCCGCGACCGCCTCGCCGGCACCGTCGGGCTGGCCCTGGGGTTCATCAACCTGGCCGTCTGGACGACCTTCCTCTTCACCGGCGGCTTCGGCCTGACGAGCCTGTAGCCCGCCACAGCCTGCCCGCCACAGCCTGCCCGCCGGCAGCTTACCCGGCAGTGTGCAACGCCACCCGAGCCTGCCGCCGCCGCCCGTACGCCGTCGCAGGCCCCTCGCCGGGGCAGGAGCTTCCGGCCGAAGGCACCCCGAGCGGCCAAAACCCATTCAGTTGAGTCGCAGCGTCACGCCTTCTTCTTCCCACTGCCGGATGAGCCGCTGCAGGTCTTCGATCGTCGCCGCCAGCAACTGCGTGCTTTGTGTCAGGCTCTGGTACAGCTGCTGGTCGTTCACCAGTCGGCCGGCGGTGCCTTCGCCCTTGTCGATCTTCGCGGTAATCGCCTGGACGTTGTTCAGCACCTTGGAGAGTTCCACGAGCCGCTCGCTGACGGACTGCCCGGTGTTTTCGATCTCGCCGCGGGCGGCCTTGAGGGTTTCGTCGGCGGTGCCGGCGGCCACGGCGGCCTGGTCGGCGGCCTTCTGCACGCTGTCGATCGTCGCCAGTGCCTCGGTCCGCACCTGCTCCAGCCGCTTGACGAACCCGGCCATCTCCTCGGCGATCTCCGCCGCACGCGCGCTCGCCTGGCGGAAGTTGGCGACGGACTGCTTCACGTCGGTCTGCGTGTCCAAATCCCCGGCGACGGCGTTGAGGTTCTCCACGAGCTTGCCGAGTTCCGTCACCTGCCGGTCCACGTTCTCCACAATGCCCTGAGATCGAAGCTCGGACACGAGGTTGCTCAACTGGTCCGCCAGCCGGACCAGCGGCTCGGGCACGAGTGCGTTGCCGCCGAAGGTCGTCGGGATGACGTCACCCTCCTCCAGGCGTTCGTCGATGGGGTTCGGCGGGAACTCCAGCGAGAGCGATGCGCCGCCGCCTATGAGGTTCGAGATGCGTATCGCCGCGGTGACGTTCCGTGGGAGGTTCAGGTCCGGGCGAAGCTCACCGGTGACGAGCACCTGCGGCTTGGCTCCGTTATCGGAGACGACCTCGACGTTGGTAACCCGCCCGACACTCTGCCCGGCCAGTTCAATGGCCGACCCCTCGCTCAGCCCCGGTGCCGAGTCGGACCGGAAGTAGACCGTCAGCTTCTCCTCCCCGAAGGGCAGCATCGCGATCTGCCCGCCGAACTGCAGGATCAGCCAGCCCAGCGCCACCAGCGCTACCAGTACGGTCACGCCCACGATGAAATTACGCTTGTATGGAGTCATAGAAGGTCCCGGCGGCGCGTGTGGTTCCAAGGCCGACGCGGTGTAAGCATAGCGCTTTCGGCCCGGCGGCAAAGCCGGCCGCGTGCTTTCACACCCCGGCCCGCCTCCGATATGCTGAGGAGCATGCCCGGCGAACTGATGGTTCTCATCGTCATCGGCATGGTCGGGGTGTTCTTCCTTGTGGCCTACCTCGCGTGGCTGCAGGAGAAGAAACGCCGCCAGGCCATGCACGCGCTGGCCGGCCGCCTCGGCTTCAGCTTCCACCCCGGCGACGACTACGGACACGACGAGCTATACAGCCACTTCGAAATCTTCCGCCGCGGCCACGGGCGAAAGGCCTTCAACACCCTCCGCGGCGACACCGAAGTCGACGGCCGACGCTACCCCGTCGTCATGGGGGACTTCCGCTACAAGCAGACCAGCGGCAGCGGCAAAAACCGCCGCACCACCACCTACACACTCAGCTACTGCATCCTCCACCTGCCGTTCGCCGGCGTGCCGAGCCTGCTCATCCGACAGGAGGGCTTCTTCGACAAGATCGGCGGGTTCCTCGGCTTCGAGGACATCGACTTCGAGTCCGCCGAGTTCAGCCGGCGGTTCTTCGTCTCCTCCTCCGACAAGCGCTTCGCCTACGACGTGATCGAGCCGCGCATGATGGAGTACCTCATGGCCGGCCGCCCGCCGACCATCGACATCGAGCACGGCCGCTGCCTGCTGGTAAACGGCACCAGGCGATGGGAGCCGCACGAGTTCGAGGGCTGCCTCGCCTTCGCCGCCGCCTTCTTCGAGCGCTGGCCGGAACACGTCACCCGGCGGCTGGCGGAGGTGCCGGCGTGAACCCGGTGCCGGTCATCCTCCTGGCCGTCGTCGTCCTGCTGCCGCTGCTGTGGGTCGTGGCGATGTTCAACCGCCTGACGCGTTTGCGGCAGCACATCCGCGAGAGCTGGGCGGATATTGACGTCGAACTCAAACGCCGCCACGACCTGATCCCCAACCTCGTCGAGACGGTGAAGGGTTACGCCAAGCACGAGCGCGAAACGCTGGAACGTGTGGTGGCCTTGCGTAACAAGGCGGCCGCCCCGCACGCCGGGGCCGCCAGCCAGGCCAACGACGAGCAGCACCTGCAGATCGGCCTGCGGCAGCTCTTCGCCGTGGCAGAGGCGTACCCGCAACTCAAGGCGGACGGGCAGTTCCTGGCTTTGCAGGAGATGCTGGCGGACACCGAAGACCGCATCGCCGCGGCCAGGCGGTTCTTCAACGCCAACGTCCGCGAGATGAACCAGATGTGCCAGGTCTTCCCGACGAACCTCGTGGCCAGCGCCTTCGGCTTCGGACCCGAAGACTACTTCGAGCTGACCGACGAGACGGAGCGCGTCGTGCCGCGGGTGAGCCTGCGGCCGTGATAGACGGGCGGGAACCCCTGCTTTTCATGCTTTTTAAGCCCGGCAGTTCAAAACCTCGACAACCCCGGCTACAGTGCCCCACGATGATTCACGAAAACCTACCGGCGTCCCTCGAGGACCTTGCGGCACGGATGCAAAACATCCGTGACTCTCTTTGACGTCCCGAACAAACTTGAGAAACGGGCCGAACTCGAAGCCAAAATGAACGACACCGCCTTCTGGGACGACCCCGACGCCGCCCAGAAAGTGCTCCAGGAGATGAAGCTCATCAAGGTGACGGTCGAGCCCGTCCAGAGCCTCATCGCCGAGATCGACGACTGCCGCGCGCTGCTCGAACTGGCCGAGGAGGCCGACGACGAAGACGCCCGCGTCGAGGCCGACCAGCAACTGACGAAACTCGAGAAGAAGGCCGAAAAAGTCGAGCTTCAGGCCCTGCTTTCCGACCCCAACGACCCGCGCAGCGCCTTCTTTTCCATCAACGCCGGCGCCGGCGGCACCGAGGCCCAGGACTGGGCCGAGATGCTCCTGCGCATGTACCTCTACTTCTTCGAGAACCGCGGCTGGCAGGTCGAAGAGACCGACCGCGTCGACGGCGAGCAGGCCGGCATCAAGTCCGTCACCCTGCACGTCAAGGGGGAGTACGCCTTCGGCTACCTCAAGGTCGAGGCCGGCGTCCACCGCCTGGTCCGCATCAGCCCGTTCAACGCCCAGGGCAAACGCCAGACGAGCTTCGCCAGTGTCGACGTCATCCCGGAGTTCGAGGACGAAGGCGACCTTGAAATCCCCGAAGTTGACCTTGAAATCGAAGCTTTTGCCCGCTCCTCGGGCCCCGGCGGGCAGAACGTCAACAAGGTCGCCAGTGCAGTCCGCATGACGCACAAGCCCACCGGCATTCAGGTCGTCACCAGCGTCCACAAGAGCCAGCAGCAGAACCGCCGGCTGGCCCTTTCGCTCATCAAAGGCCGCATCGAACTCCTCGAACAGGCCAAGCGCGACGAGGAACTCAAGAAGATCTACGGCGACAAGGGCGCCATCGCCTGGGGCAACCAGATCCGCAACTACGTCCTGGACGACCGCCGCGTCAAAGACCTGCGCACCGGCGTCGAAACCGGCAACGTCGAAAGCGTCCTGGACCGCGGCGAACTCGACCCGTACATCGACGCCGAACTCCGCCGGCGAAAGCAAAAGGCCTCCAGCTGACGGTCCTAAACCGTCCAACCGATCCGGGCCCAAGTCCACTGCGAATTCAGCACCCCACTTCGTGTCCTGCCCTTGGCCCGCCCCGCCGGCTCGGACGGGTTTGAAACACAGAGGCCGCGGAGATGGGGAGATCACGGAGGGTGAATGCCGGGTAGGGAACGTCGTGCGAGTGCAGCATCCATGTCATTCTGAGTTGTCAGGGGTAGATCGAATGCGTTCTGGAAGCGGACACACGCCGACGCCGACTCAACGCCCGGGCAGACTCGCCCCGGCGGCCGTGCGTTGTGCCCGCACCAACCCGCCGGTAGCGTGACCCCAAATGAGGATCGCCCTGCTCGCCATCACCCTGCTGACGGGCACGCCGCACGGCACCCCTGCCGCCGAGCCGACGTCCGAGCCGACGTCATCCGCGCCTTCCGCGCCTGCCGGGCCTGCCGCGGGCGCCGCGGCGCACCTCGCCGCCGGGAACGTCCAGCTCGCCGCCGACTTAGCCGCCCGCAGCCTCGCCGAGGCCGGGCCGTTTGCCGCCGAGCCCATCACAGATGCGGTATCGCCGGCGGAGCTCACCCTCTGGATCTTCGCCGAGGCCGGCCGCCCCGGGCCGATCCTCGACGTCGCCCGCAACCTCGAAGCCGTCGGCGAGGCGTACGGCCCGGACACCTACGAGCGCGTGCTCTACCTGCAGTCGGCCAGCTCGGCCTACGCCCTGGCCGCGGCCGCCGGCCACGTGCCCGCCGCCGCCGAGGCCGACCGCCTCCTCATCGCCACAACCGAGGCCGCCCGTGCCCTGACACCGCCCGACGAGGCAGAAGAGGCTGACCCCGCAGCCGACATCGAGTTAAGCATGGCGTTGAGCGCCGCCACGTTTCCCGCCCTGCGCGCCGGTCGGCCCGAGCTGGCCGCCCCCCTGCTGGACCGCATGACCCTCCCCCAGCAGCTGCGCATCATGGCCTTCGCCGCAGAACAGCCGCCGGAAACCACGGTCGAACCGAACCCGGGTGCCGCCGGACCGCACCCGCACCCCGGCACACACCGGCCCGACTTCGCCACGCCCGCGGTCGCCGCGGCACTGCTCGCCCGGGCCGAGGGCCTCTTCAGCGAGCAAGCCCACCCCGACCCCGCCGCGACCAGGGTCATGGCCGGCTGGTACCTGCAGGTCGGCCGCACGCAGGATGCCCTTCGCCTTATCCGCACCCTCGACGACAACGAAACCTCGCTCTCGCTCGCCGTCGACGGCTACGGCCTCGCCCTCGCCGAAGGTCGCCCGGCCGACGCCGCGGCCATGCTGGAGGTGCTCCAGCCACGCCTGGCCGACGACCCCGACGGCACCGTCGCCGAGGCCGTCGCTCAAGGGCTGCTCCTGCGGGGCCAGGCGGAAGCCGCCCTCCCTTACGCCGCCCGAG
Source organism: Phycisphaerae bacterium (assembly GCA_050329715.1). Lineage (GTDB taxonomy): Bacteria > Planctomycetota > Phycisphaerae > Tepidisphaerales > Tepidisphaeraceae > DAIOTR01. The sequence continues at coordinate 9,047 of JBHJOM010000012.1, read as the reverse complement.
CGGCCGACCGGCTCGGCAACTTGCCGGCACACGAACGGACTTCACGAGCGCTGGACGTGGGCGACTTGCTCGTGCGTCTCGGCAAAGTGGAGCGGGGCCTCACCCTCTTCGACCGCGCCGCCGCCGAACCGCATGCCTTCCCCGACCACGGCATGCTATGCCAGGCACTCGTCGAGGCCGGCCGGCCGGACGAAGCAGTCGCCCGGGCCGCCCGCTTGCCCGAAGACGAGCGCCAGTTCGCCTGGATGTGGCTCGTCCGGTCATTGGCCGAAGCCGGGGACCTGGAGCGGGCCCGGGCCGTGTTCGACGATCAGCCCGAGGTGACCTCGCCGATGATCGTGCCCTACGTGGCCCGCGTCATGGCTCAAGCCATGAGTCGCGCCGCGACCACGCCGGCCGAGCGACACGCGCTGGACACCTGGATCGCCCGACTCGAGTCCCCGCTCGACCGAGCCTGGGCCTGGCTCGGCGCCGCCGAAGGCCAGATGCCCGGCCCGCCGCCGGGCTTCCGAATCTACTTCGGCTGGCTGGAGTAAGACCGCCCGCAGCGGCCGCCGCAGGTGAACTCATGTGAGCCTGCCGCGTGCAATGAGCCAGAAGCACCAAAGCCGCAGAGATGGGGAGATCACAGAGGGTGAATGCCGGGCAGGACATGTCGAGCGAGCGCAACATCCATGTCACCCTGAGCGAGCGCAGCGAGTCGAAGGGCCTCCCGAGACGACAAAGCCCGTCTGCGTTCCCTAAACGTGAACACGATGCCGCGGCTGTGCGTTCATGCCCAGGGAACACTCAGGTGCTTGGTCAAGTTTGGCGGTCCTTCGACTCGCTGCGCTGTTCTGAACATCTCCGACTTGTCACTGCCGAAGCGCCCCTTCTTCACCCCGAAGGGGTGACGGACTGTAGCCAGGGGTGGAGCGAGCCGCTGCGAGTGCAACGAGCCGCGGCGAGCGGAACCCCTGGTGTCCGGCCCACATTGCACAAAGCCCCAGAGGGGCGACGGGGCCGCCCGAGGCTCCTGCCGCCCCTTCGGGGCTTGCGGTCGTGGGTCGGCGTTCCCAGGGGTTGCGCTCGCGGCCGCTACGCAGCGGCGCTCGCTCCACCCCGGGCTACAACCCGCCGCCCCTCCGGGGCGAATGACGTTGTGTTGCACGGCATTTCGGCCGATGTCCGCCGACTTTCACACGCTGCTCCGCGGGCGACCTGTTCATCCCCCGAGGGTGTGCCGAAGGCACGTGACAACTCAAGATGACAGCGTTTGTTTCTTCTCTGTGCCCTCCCGCCCTCCGTGCCCTCTGTGCCATCTTCCCCGAGCCCGATTCAGAACGCTTCCCTCCCTGACCTGCCTCGGGCAGACTGGCACGTTCATGCCCAACGCACTGGACCTTGTTTACGCCATGGCCGCCGGTGCGCTCGCGCCGGTGATGCTGCTTCGGCCCGGGCAGCGGGCGAAGGTGGCGCGGACGCTGGCCGAGCGGACGGGCGATGTGCCCTCGCGGCCGAGGGGCGCCGCCGGGCGGGACGAGGCGGTGCTCGTTCACGCGGTGAGCCTCGGCGAGGTGAACGCGACCCGCGCGCTGATCGCCGCGTTGCTGGCCGAGCGGCCCGGGCTGCACGTGGTGCTGACGACGACGACGGCCGCGGGTTTGGCCCGGGCGCGTGAGCTGTTCGACGCCGACGACCGCATCACCGTGGCCGGGTACCCGCTGGATTTTTCTGTTTGCGTAATAAGGTGCCTGGGCCGGCTTCGGCCGAGTGTGGTGGTGCTGATGGAGCTGGAGGTGTGGCCCAACTTCATCGCCGAGTGCCGGCGGCGGGGCATCCCGGTGATCCTGGCGAACGGCCGACTGACGGGCAAGAGCTTCGCCCGCTACCACGCGGCCCGGCGGGCAGTGAAGCCGATGTTCGCGGCGCTGCACACCGTGCTCGTGCAGGAGGAGGTCTACCGGGAACGGTTCGTGGCACTGGGCACAAGGCCCGAGCGGACGAAGGTCGTGGGGAGCATGAAATTCGACACCGCGCCGCACGGCCCGGACGAAACGGCCGCGGCCGGCCTCGCCGGCGCGATGGGCCTCGACCGCGGGCACCCGGTGTGGGTGTGCGGCTCCACCGGCCCCGGCGAGGAGGCGGTGCTGGTGCGCGTGTACGACCACCTGCTGAACCGCTGGCCGAAGCTGCGGCTGGTGCTGGTGCCCCGCAAGCCCGAGCGGTTTGATGAAGTGGCCGAGCTGGTGAAGGAGATGGGGCACGACCTGATCCGCCGGAGCCGGCCGATGCTGGAGGCCGGGCAGCGGGTGGGCGCGGCCTCCGGCGGGCCGGAGCCGGTGGTGCTGGTGGACACGCTCGGGGAGCTGCGCCACGCGTATGCGCTGGCGGACGTGGTGTTCGTGGGGCGGAGCCTGGTTGACCTGGGCGCGAGCCAGCACGGCAGCGACATGATCGAGCCGGCGGCGCTGGGCAAGCCGGTGGCGGTGGGGCGGTACACGACCAACTTCGCCGGGGCGGTGTCGGCGTTGAAGTCGGCCGGCGGGGTTGCGGAGGTGGCGGACGAGGCGCAGCTCGCCGAGGTGCTGGCCGGGTGGCTGGCGGACGAGAGTGGGCGGCGGGCAGTCGGCGGCCGGGCGGCGGTGGCGGTGGCCGAGGGGCGCGGCGCGACGGCGCGCCACGTGGCGGCGGTGTTGGCGGCGCTGAACGGGGTGCCGGAGAGGTCGACGGCGTGGCCGCCGGAGCCGCCGGCGAGGCCGGCCGTACTCGCTGGACATGGACTCGACTAATTTGGACATGGTGCAGGACTCTTTGGACAGCGCGTTGCATTCGGCGGGACTTTGGGTGGCCGGGCGGTGACGTTGGGTGGACACTTCTGCAAATTTACTTGACAGGGTGCGCGGCAGCCGCGCAGCTAACAGAAGGATGCCGGCCGCCTTCGACAACGCCACGCGACAGAGCCTGTTGATGCGTCTGAGTGACGACGCGGCGGCGGTGCGCGAGGTGGCGTGGGAGGAATTTCACGCATGGTACGCGCCGCTGATCGCCGGGTTCGCGCGGCGGCTGGGCGTGCGCGGGGCGGAGGTGGACGACGTGGTTCAGGACGTTTTACTGGGGTTTTTCAAGCGTGTGCCCGGCTTCCGGTACGACGCGGGGCGGGGGCGGTTTCGCGGGTATTTGAAGGTTTGCACGGTACGTGCGGTCCGGCTGAGACAAAAACAGGCCGGCGGTGCCGTGGCCACCGCCCCGGACGTACTGGACCGCAACGCCGCGACCCTGGAGACCGCCTGGCACGAAGCCCGGGAGGAGAACCTGCTGCGTCGGGCTTTGTTGCAGATTCGTGCCCGGCACGCCGGCTCGCGGGTCTGCCAGGCCTTCGAGGCGGTGGTGCTGCAGGCCCGCAGCCCGGCGGAGGTGGCGGAGGAGTTTGGGATGGGAATTGAGGGGATTTACAAGGCAAAACAGCGGATTTCGACCGAGCTGCGCCAGGCCGTAAGAAGGCTGCGCGACGAGGAGCCGGTGGCGTTCACCCTCGGCACGCGGGCGACATGACCGACCCACCGCCCACCACCCGCCTCGAGGACGACACGCCGGCCCTGGCCCGGCTGGCGGCCGCGGTCTACGGGCCCGTAACGCCTGACTACGTCGGGCCTTACCGCATCATCCGCCAGCTGGGCGAGGGCGGGTTCGGCGTGGTTTACCTGGCGGAGCAGGAGGTGCCGCTCCGGCGGGAAGTGGCGCTGAAGGTCATCAAGCCGGGGATGGACACGCGCGCGGTCGTCCGCCGTTTCGAAGCCGAGCGGCAGACGCTCGCGCGGCTCAACCACCCGGGTGTGGCGCGCGTTCTCGACGCAGGCAGCACCGAGGCGGACCTGCCGTTCTTCGTGATGGAGCTGGTGGAGGGCGAGCCGATCACGCGGTTCTGCGACCGCCACGAATGGCCGACTTTCAAGCGTTTAGAGCTGTTTTTGCAGGTCTGCCAGGCGGTGCAGCACGCGCACGGCAAGGGGGTGATTCACCGGGATTTGAAGCCGAGCAACGTGCTGGTGACGCTCGTCGGCGACAGGCCGCAGGCGAAGGTCATCGACTTCGGCGTGGCCCGCGCGCTGGAGCCGGACGCGGAGGCGAACTCGCTGATGACGGTCGAGGGGCAGGTCGTCGGCACGCCGCAGTACATGAGCCCGGAGCAGGCCCAGGGCCGGCTCGAGGGCATCGACACCCGCACGGACGTCTACGCCCTGGGCGTGCTGCTGTACGAGCTGCTCACCGGCACGCTGCCGTTCGACAAGCCGAGCAACGCCGACGCCCCGCGGCCCAGCGTCCGTCTGGCGACGCTCGCGCCGGCGGAGGCGTCACGTGTCGCGGCGTGCCGGCAGACGGACGTTTCGAGGCTACGCCGTCAATTGGCCGGGGAGCTTGCGTGGCTGCCGCTGAAGGCGATGCGTCGCGAGCCCGAGGCGCGGTACCGCACCGCCGCAGAGATGGGGGACGACGTGGCGAACTACCTCGCCGGCCGCCCGCTGGTGGCCGGGCCGGAAAGCCGCGTTTATCGCCTGAAAAAGTTCGCGCGTCGCAACCGCGGCGGGGTCGCGGCGGCGGCGGCGGTGGCGTTGGCGGTGCTCGCCGGCGTGGTGGGAACGGTGCTCATGGCCGTGCAGGCCGACCGGCAGCGGGCAGAGGCCGAGCGTCAGCGTGTACTGGCCGAGGCACGGTTCGACGACGTGCGCGAGCTGGCCACGGACTGGATGTTCCGCATGCACCGGGAGCTCAAGCCGCTGGCCGGCTCCACCGCGGCGGTGAAGATGCTCGTCGACACGTCGCTGGAGTACCTCACGAAACTCGACGCCAGCCTGCAGGCCGACGACGACCCGACGCTGCGGATCGAGTTGGCCCGGGCGTACATTCTTGTCGGCGACATTCTGGGTGACCCCACCGCCGCCCACCTTGGCCGAAGCCGCGAGGCCCGCGAGCAATTCACCCGCGCGCTGGAGTTGCTCGAGCCCCTCGACGAGGCCGACCCCGAGGTCGCGCTGCGCAAGGGCGATGCGCTTCGGAAGCTGGCTGCGAACCTGGAGATCGCCGGGGACCAGGCCGCGGCCCTGGCCGCGATTGACCGTGCGCTTGCGATCTGGGTCCGCCGTGCCGAGGCACTGGCCGACGGGCCCGGCCAGCCCGACGCGCACCGGGCCGTCTACGTCGGGCACGTCGTTCGTGGCGGCATGAAGGTGGCCGGCGGTGACCTGCCCGGTGCCGCCGAAGACTACGCCCGCGCCGCCGAGATCGCCGACGCGATCGTCGCCGCCGCCCCGAACCGCCCGCAGGCGCACGAGGACCAGGCAATCGCCCTCTACCACCTCGGGCTGATCGACCTGGCACTGGGCTCACCCGAAGAGGCCGACGCCCACCTGAGCGCTTGCGTGACGATCGTTCAGAAGTTGATCGCCGCGTTCGAGCACAACGTCAACTACCGCCGGCGGCTGGCGCTAGCATTGGCCAAGCATGCGCAGGTTGCCCAGCGTTTGAACGATTTGCCCCGTGCCGAACGGCTGATCGAAGACTCGCTGGCTCAGACGCGCCTGCTGGCCGAGGCCTCGCCGCTGGACACCCGCCTGCGGCGTGACCTGGCGATCGCGCTGCAGCGCCTCGGCGACGTGCGGATCGACCTGAAGGACCCGGCCGGCGCGATGACCGCCTACCGGGAGTTTGCCGACATCGCCGACGCCCTGCTCACCCAGGACCCGGACAGCAAGGACTTTCTGGACCTGGCCTCCACGGGCTGGGAGCGCATGGGGCGTGCCCACCATGAAGCCGGCCGGCCGGCCGAGGCGATTCCCAATCTGCTCCGCACGCGCGAAATCCGCCGGCGGCTGGCCGCCGAGGACCCGGCCGACGCGCAACTGGCCGCGTACGAGGCTTTCGCCGTCTTCAAACTCGCGCAGTTGCACCGTGAAGCCGGCCGGCCGGAGGACGCACTCAGCTACTACGACGAGGCGATCGCCCTGCGTCTGGCGTTGTTCGACCGTCACCCGGAGCCGTGGCTCATGCGGCGGAACGCGTGCAACCTGCTGCTGGACGTCGCCGAAGTGAACCTGGACCTTGCCCGCCTGCCAGACGCCGCCGACGCCCTGCACCGCGCGGCTACGCTGGAGAGCGCACTCTTCGAGGCCGACGGCGACCACGCCGACGGCCACGGGGCCGACGTGACCGCCCACCGCATGCACGCCCGAAAGCGCATGGCCGGGCTGCACCTGCGCCTCGCCGACCTCGGCAACGACGCGGCGAACCGCCGGCGCCTTGCCTCGGCCGACTTTCGCCACGCGCTAAAGGCCTACGAGACGCTCAAGGCGAGCGACCACCTCATGCCCGAGGAAACGTCGATCGGCGAGCAACGGCAAGCCGCCCTGAAGCAGCTTGAAGCCGCCGACTGACCGACAGACGCCGTTCGACGTCGCCTCGGCGCTGAGACTTTTTTGTTTGTCCAATCCGTCCGGGCTCGGCCTAGGCCCTTGTGAAGCATCCGCTGTCGTTGCGGTGCGTCTGTCCCATCACGAGGAGCCGAGTATGCCACGCCTTGCCCACCCGCGTCGTCAGTCCAACATCAGGCCCAGCCGCCTGAAGCACGCCCTGCCGCTGGCGGTGGCCGGGGTCGCGCTCGCCTCCCTTGCCGGGCACGCCCGTGCCGCCGACCTCACGTGGAACCAGCCGAGCACCGGGCTCTTCTTCTTCGACGACCCGGCCAACTGGAACCCCGCGCAGGTGCCGACGCTCGCTGACGACGTCTTCTTCACCGCCGACGCCAACTACAGCCTGCTGCTGACCACCGGCACCAGCCTCGCGCGCAACGTGAGCGTCTCGGCCGGCGAGGTGACCTTCGCCGGCGGTACCGGTGCGTTCCTCGAGGCCGACGGGCTCGTGCTGGTCGACGACCCGTCGGCGTCCACGCTGCTCGACGGCCCACTGGCCGTCTTCAACCGGGCGCAGCTCGAGGCGCTGGTCAGCCAGGGCGGCACGCTGGGCGGCAACAGCATCCGCATCGGGCAGGACGGGGCGGGGCGGCTGCTGGTCACCAACCAGTCGGCCGTGCGGCACATCGGCACGTACATCGGCGTGAACGCCGGCAGCTTCGGCGAGGTCATCGTCGAGGGGGCCGGCACCACGTGGGGGCAGCTAAACGTCAGCAACCAGCTCATCGTCGGCAACGGCGGAACCGGCAGCTACACCCTGCGTAACGGTGCCACGGCCGTCTCCTCGGGCTTCGTCGTCGGCAGAGAGGCCGGCGGCGTCGGCACCGTCAACCTTACCGGCCAGGGCACGCAGTATCGCGGCGAGATCGCCCTGGAGTTAGGTGGGGCCGGCACAGGGAACCTGCTGGTCGCCGACGGCGCCTACCTGCAGATCGCCAACCTCGACGCCGCCGGCAACATCATCTTCAACAGCAGTTCGAACGAGGTGCGCTTCGGTCAGTTGTCGGGTGCCACCGGCACGGGGCTGGTCTCGGGCATCGGCTCGGCGGCCGGCACGCAGACGCGGGTCTTCGTCGGCTTCGAGACCGAGGTCGGCGTCGCCGGAACCGGGGCGCTGACGGTAAACAACGGTGCCACCTGGGACTCCGACCGCGCCACCCGCATCGGGATGGATTCCACCGCGGTCGGCACGCTGAACGTCGACGGCATCGGCACGCGGTACAACGTCGGCCGTGTCGGTGAGTCGCTCGACGACCTGTTCCTCGGCGAGTCGGGCCGCGGACAGGTGAACGTCACCGGCGGGGCCCGGCTCTTCGTCGAGGACAACCTCTTCGTCGGCTTCAACACCTTTGGAGGCGATACACGCACGCCGGGGGACAACAAGCTGGTCGTCTCCGGCGTGGCCGACGACGGCGGCACGCCCGTCGCGTCGCTGGCGCTCGTGCAGGATGCGCTCAACATCGGCTACAACGGCCCGGGCAGCGCCCAGGTGCTCGCCGGCGGCCGGGCGCAGGCGCAGTTCCTCCGCGTCGGCGACCTGGCCAACGGCGACGGCGTGCTCCGCATCGACGGTGCCGGCTCGATCATCGATGCCAGCGTCGGCACGGGCGATACGATCGTCGCCTTCCAGGGCACCGGCACGCTCGAGATCACCGACGGCGGGCGGCTCACCACCAACGAGATGTGGATCGGCTTCCGCGACAACAGCGTCGGCACCGTCATCGTCGACGGGCCCGGCTCCGTGCTCGAGGCCAGCGAGGACAACGCCGGCAACCTCATCGTCGGCGGCGACACGGCCGCGGCAGGCGGCACGGGCACGCTCATCGTCCGCAACGGCGGGCGGGTCTTCGACCCGTTGGTCAACGAGATCTTCATCGGCGGCAACGCCACCAGCCGGGGCCTCGTTACCGTGACCGGGCCCGGCTCGCTCTTCAGTGCCGACGACGGCGGGGCCAACGACACCATCCGCCTCGGCTGGCACGGCCGAGGCGAGATGGAGGTGCTCGACGGCGGCGAGGTCCGGGCCGAGCGCATCGTGTTGGGCAACCTCGCCAACGCGGACCCCAACGCGGTGGCGGCACTGCGCGTCAGCGGCACCAACGCCGGCACGCCGTCGCTGGTGACGACCAACGGCCTCTTCTACATCGGCGAGGGCCGGGGCGGCACCGTGACCATCGAGGACGGCGGCGTGGTGGAGGTGGCCCAGGACGTGCCGGGTGAACTGCTGCTCATCGGCCTTCAGACCGGGGCGAACGGCGCCTCGGCCACCGTCGACGGCGCCGGCAGCCGGCTCAGTTACCGCGGCACCGGCTACGTCTCCGTCGGCTACCGCGGCGGCAGCGACGCCGCCCCCTCGCTGCTGTCGATCACCAACGGCGGCACCTTCGAGGCACCCACGGCCAACGTCATCGTCGCCGATGTCGACGCCGCACGCGGCACCGTCGTCGTACGCGACCCCGGCTCGAGCTTCATGTCCGACAGCCTGCTCGTCGGCGACGGCACGGCCGGTGCCGTCGGGCGGATGAACGTGCTCGACGGCGGCACGGCCATGGTCACGACGAACGCCGAGTTCGGTTCCGCCGGCAACGGGCGGGGCTTTCT
>JBHJOM010000011.1:0-5171 GCA_050329715.1 Phycisphaerae bacterium | reverse complement strand
CCGGGAGACCACAACACCCCTGGCGTCGTCCAGCCGAATGTGCAGGCCGGTCTGGCGGGCCAGTGCGGCGGCCGCCTCGAAAACGGTGGCACCCTCCAGCTCGAGCGTCACCGGGTCCACGTCGCGCCAGGCAAAGTGCTCCACGTGGAACCACTCCACGCCCGCCTGCCGAAGGACCTCCCCGAACGCCACGGCCGCCGGCGTGCCGACGAAGCTCACACTGATCCGACTCGAGCCGAACCGGTTGTTCTCGGCGATCTGCTGCAGAATCGCCTCGACGCGGCTTCGGGTCTCCAGGTCCTGCCCGCCCGCGGCCAGCGCCGCCTGAAGCGGCCCGACCGCCGCCTCGCCCAACGCCACCAACTGCTGCTCCGCCCGCTCGCGGTCCGCCCATGCGTCCGCGGCCAGTTGCTCCAGCAGCGGGGCGACATCGGCCGCCTGACCCGGCCGCTCGCCGGCCTCGGCGTTGGCCTGGCCCTCGGCGAATGCCGCCGGCAGTTCGCCGAGTTGAACCACGGCCAATCCCAGCACGGCGGCGACGAAGTAGCGACTTGCCTTCATGGCGTCATGACATCGAACCCGGCCGGGTGGGTCAACCGATTATTGCAATTCTCACCGCGTGTAACCGCCGGCCGTATGGAAGCGCCGCCAGTTCACTCCGGCTCCCTGAGACGGATGGTGTACTCCACGCCACGCAGCAAGTTCCCCATGCCCTCGGCACGCAGCACGGCGGTGTCGCCGTCGAGCGTGTAGTCGAACGGCCGGCCGAAGATCGGGTCGTCCAGCACGGGGGTGTCGGTCACGTCGGCGAGGGTCTCCGGCAGGCGGCCGTGCTCGGCGGCGTAGGCGCGAAGCGCCTCGATGGTCTGCAGCACGGCGATCCGGCGATCGGGCTCAGCGGCAGGACCCGTCCACCACCGCCAGGTCCACCACTTCCAGTTCCACGCTGCGGGTGCCGTTCCACTCGTTGATCTGCGGGCGGACGGCCAGGTCCAGCTCGTCGCCGGTGTTCAGGTGGCGGGCCAGGTTCCCCAGGCCGAAGGCGATGCACTTCATGAACGTGCGGCCCTGTTTGATGCGCAGCTGAAGGTGGTCGTTCGTCTTGCCGCAGCTGCGGGCCGGGGCGGTGAGCTTCACGCCGCGGACGACCAGCAGCGGCTTGGGGTTGGCGTTGCCGAAGGGGCCCAGGCGGTCTATCGCGGTGACGAGGGGCTCGGTGACGTCGTCCAGTCCGGCCTCGGCGTCGGCGCGGAGTGTCGGTACAAGCTGGTGCGCCTCCAGCCGCTCGGCGGCCACGGCCGAGAATGCCTCCTGAAATGCCATGAGGTTCGCCCGGCGCACCTTCAGGCCCGCGGCCATCTCGTGCCCGCCGTGCGAGGCCAGGTGCTCCGTGCAGCAGGCCAGGGCCGAGGCCAGGTCGAACCCGGGGATGCTCCTTGCCGAGCCGGCGCCGGTCCCGTCCTGGTTCATGCCGATGACGACCGCCGGCTTGTGGAACCGGTCCACCAGCCGGCTGGCCACGATGCCCACGACGCCCACGTGCCAACCGTCCCCCGCGACGACGATCGCGTGGTGCGACGGGTCGTCCAGCCCGGTGAGTTCCACCTGCTTCACGGCCTCGGCGACGATCTGCCGCTCCGTCGCCTGGCGGTCGCGGTTCTGCTCTTCCAGGTACGTGGCGATCTCCTCGGCACGCGGCTCGTCGGCGGTGGTGAACATCTCCACGGCCAGCTTGGCGTGGCCCATGCGGCCGGCGGCGTTGAGCCGCGGCGCCAAAAGGAACCCGACGTGATAGCTGTCCAGCCGTTTGGTTTCCAGCCCCGCCGAGGCAATCAGCGCCCGCACGCCGCGGAGTGTGCTCTCTTTGAGCCCGCCCAGGCCGTACCGGGCGATGGTGCGGTTCTCGCCCACCAGCGGCACGACGTCGGCGATCGTCCCCAGCGCCGCCAGCGCGGTGGCTTCCACGAGGAAGGCACGGAACGCCTCACTGACCTTGCCGCCGCCGGCCATCGCCCGGCCCAGTTCCCAGGCGAGTTTGAACGCCACGCCCGCGCCGCACAGGTGCGGGTTGGGGCAGTCGCCCGCCAGCCGCGGGTGGACGACGGCGAAACAGTCCGGCAGATGCGGGCCGGCGGTGTTGTCGCCTGCTTCTGGCGTGGCGAACTCGTGGTGGTCCGTGACGATGAGGTCGACGCCGCGTGCCTTGGCCGCGGCGGCGGGGCCGATCGCGGTGATGCCGCAGTCGACGGTGACGATGAGCTGCGCCCCTTCGTCGCAGAGTTGCTCGATGGCCGGGGTGTTCAGGCCGTACCCTTCCTCCACGCGGTGGGGCACGTAGCACCGCACGTCGCCGCCGAGGAGGGTGAGGGCGTGCCAGAGGATGCCCGCGGCCGTGATGCCGTCGACGTCGTAGTCGCCGAAGACGACGACCTTCTCACGCCGGCGTACCGCCTCGGCGAGGCGTTCGGCGGCTTGTTCGACATTCGGTATGCACGCAGGGTCGTGAAGGTGCCGGAGCGAGGGCTGTAGAAACTGCCGGCCGGCCTCGACGTCGGCGATGCCGCGGTTCACCAGCAACTGCCCGAGCAACGCGGGGATGTCCAAAGCCCGGGCCAGGTCGCCGGCGAGCGGGTCGGCGGGCGGCAGGTGCCACCGGCAGCGCGGCAGGGTGTCCAGAAGGGAGGTTGTGCACGTCCGTGCGTCCAGCGTCATGTTCGGAATCCGTTCCGTCTGATGGTAGCCGGCTGGCGCGGCAGGTCGAGGATTTCTAGTACCCACGCCAATTCGTCCACAGTGGCCTGTGCCGGAAGGGCGGATGCCGGGTGGCTTGCAGCAGGTGGCTTGCAACGGCGTCCGCGCTTCCACTAGGCTCGCGGGCATGCCCGCAGAGCTTTCCGACAACATTTACTTCCTGCTCGCCTTCGGGCTGGCCATCGGCATCTTCAGCGGCATCATGGGTTTGGGCGGGGGCGCGATCATCGTGCCGATCATGGTGCTCGTCTTCGGGCTCGGGCAGAAGGAGGCCCACGGCACGAGCCTGGGCATGATCCTCTCCCCCTTCAGTGCCCCGGCCATCTACAACTACGCCAAGGAGGGCTTCGTCGAGTGGCGGTTCGTCTTCACCGTCGCGCCGGGGATGTTCGTCGGCAGCTACTTCGGCTCGCTGCTGGTCACGCAGCCGTGGCTCAAGAAGGAGTGGCTCACGCTCGCCTTCGGCTTCGTGCTGGTCTACGTGGCCAGCTACATGATCTTCACCACCGTCACCGGCGGGAACATTGTCCGGACGGTAAGCCTCAGCGGCGCGATCACCGGCATGGCGCTGGCGCTGTTCATCTTTTCGAAGCTGATGGGCTGGAGCTCGCTGGAGACGCTGACGGCCGACGGCCCGCCCGCCTCCGCCTCCACTGCCACCTCCGCCACCTCCACCGCCGCCGCCGACATCGCCCCGGCCGGGCCGCCGGATGACCCTGACCGCCCGGCCGCCGACCGGCCGGATTGAAGGCTTTCGCACCGGCGGCCTGCCTGACGCCGGGACGCTCTTGTGTTGGGCCGGGGTCTACACGCAGAGAATGCAGAGAGCGCAGAGGTCGCAGAGAATCAGAGTCGATACTGGCGTAGCTGTTTCTCGGCGTCGCTCGCATCAAGCTTGCAGACGGCTTCGGTCCAGCACGGGTGGCCACACCCTCTTCACTCCCCGATCTCCCTGTCTCTGCGGCCTCAGTGCTTTGAAACCCCTCGAACGTGTGCAGGCACGCCGTCTTCGCCCGGCCCTGTAAAAACCGTCGCCGGCGAGATGCGCGGGCCGTCGTCGGGCAGGCCGTCCGAGTCGCAGTTCCCATAACCCCCCTGCAATGAAGCGCTGCAGCGCTGCAGAGCGACGTTGCAGCGCTGCAGAACGGCGTTGCAGCGCCGCAGGACGACGTTGCAGCGCTGCAGAACGACGTCGCAGCGCTGCAGGACGACGTTTCAGCGCTGCAGGACGACGTTGCAGCGCTGCAGGGCGGAGTTACAGCGCTAACGGAGGATTCTGCATCGCTAACGGGAAAATCTGCAGCGCTGACGAGATCGTCTGCAGCGCTACCGGAAGCGTATGCAGTGCTGACGGAACCTTCGGCAGCGCTGCCGGAAACGTCCGCAGCGCTGCGGCATGCGGGCGTAGTGCTGCAACCTGTTGTGGCCGAAGGCCGGGCTGCATCGCGAGCGTTGCCCCGGCCTGGAGGCGGCCCCGCAAAGAGAAGGCGGCTCAGGACCGCGTGTCGGCTGCGCCGACCGGCTCGGCCGGAACCTCGCCCTCCCGAATACCGGCTCGACTGGAGTCTCGCCCTCCCAAATACTGGTTGAGGCGTGCCGCTACACCGTTCCAGGCGTCATGCCCGGGCGCGACGGCCGCCACACCATCTCCACTCTGTGATCTCCAAATCTCTGCGGCCTCTGTGCTTCCAAACCGCTCGAACGCGTGCAGGCGAGCCGTCGTAACCCGCCTACCTCGCGCCCACGCCCCCGCCGACGTACGCCACCGCGTTCTGAAAAATCTGCAGGCCGTCGCCGTGGTCCGGGCGGTCGTCGCGGCGGGTCCAGGCGGGGTCGTTTTCGGGGAAGAGGAACCGCTCCGGGTGGGGCATGAGCCCGAAGACCAAGCCGGTCTCGTCGCAGATGCCGGCGACGTCCTCCTCGCTGCCGTTGGGGTTGGCCGGCATGTCCGGGCTGACGTCCGGCGCGACGTAACGCAGCACGACCTGGTGGTTGGCGTTCAGCGTCGCCAGGGTCGCGGCGTCGCGGGTGAGGAAGCGGCCCTCGCCGTGGGCCATCGGCATGCGAATTCTCCCGCCGTTCTGAAGGGAGCGCGTCCAGACGCACTTGTCCGAGTCGCACCGCATTTCGACCCACCGGCTGACGAATGAGCCGCCGACGTTGTACGTCAGCGTGCAGCAGCCGGCCTCCGAAGCGCCGCCGGGGAGCAGGCCCGTCTGCAGGAGCACCTGAAAGCCGTTGCAGATGCCGATGACCGGCTTGCCGGCGTGCACGAAGTCCCGTACCGCATCGTGCAGGTGGTGGACGATCTGCTGCGCGAAGATCCGGCCGGCGGCGATGTCGTCCCCGTAGGAAAAGCCCCCGGGGAAACCGATCAGCGGAAAGTCGGCGAGCATCGTGGGGTCGGCGATCAGCCGGTG
>JBHJOM010000010.1:0-113949 GCA_050329715.1 Phycisphaerae bacterium | reverse complement strand
CGAGCGATTCATCATAGGCACCACGCGGTTCGCGACCGATGTGATAAGAAACATTCGCCGCCGCGAAGAGATCGCCTTCGTAGGTGGCGTCGATGAACACGTCGGCCGCGAAGACGTCTCCGGCCTCGGTGGTGAGGGACTGGATGCGGCCGTTCCGCACGGCTACGCCCTGCTGCTCGCGGATTCGTTGCTTGAACCTGACGGTGACGCCTGCTTCGCGGGCCATCTGCACGAAGGTCTGCTCGGCGACGTGCGGTTCATGACGCCAGGTCGCGCCCGGCAGGCCGTAATGGGCACCCATGCGCTCGAAGAACTCACGGGCGGTGCCGCCGATGACGTTTTCGTTGCCGACGTCGGTGGCCCCGAGCCCGCCGCTGACCATGCCGCCGAGGTGTTCGCCTGGCTCCAGGAGCAGGACGCGAACGTCCTGTCGCGCAGCGGCGACGGCGGCCGTAACGCCCCCGGCAGTCCCGCCGTACACGATCACGTCATACCGCTGTTCCCCGGGCACCTGCTGGGCCTGCGCAGTCATGGATAGAAAGCAACTGACGGCGACAAACCCGACAACTGCCAATGCGTTGGTAATCGCTTCGACCATGAGATGAACGCTCCTCCACCAGAAGTGCAAACCGAGGGGTACGATGATGCACCCTGATCCGCCGGGCAAACTTACATCGTCAAACCATCGACGCGCCGGGCGTGATTGGCAATGCCAGAACGCGCAAATGCATTGATCGTTATCGCACTCGGCCGTCGGGCTCCCGGGTGACGTGAACACGCAACGGGTGTGCGCGATTCGTCATTGCGGCATCACAGATCGGCGTGCAGGCTTGACCTCACTCTCCGTCGCGTCTTGGCGGCGGTTCGCCTGTCCCCGGAGGTTTTTTGAAGCATTTCGATCTGTGTGTCTATGGCGGGACCTCTGCGGGAGTGACGGCCGCCGTTGAGGCCGCCCGACGCGGCTTGCGTATCGCGCTCGTCGAGCCCGGCCGACACCTGGGCGGCATGAGCAGCGGCGGGCTCGGTTGCACCGACTTCGGCAACCGCGATGTCATCGGCGGCCTCTCCCGCGAGTTCTACGCGCGACTCGGCCGCCACTACGGCCAGCCGCTCTCCTGGACATTCGAGCCCCACGTCGCGGAGCGCGTCTTCGAGGACTTCGTCTCCGAGCACGACATCATCGTCCTGCGCAACCACCGCGTGGTCGGCGTAGAGAAAACGGCCGGCCGGATCGAGCGGATCGTTTTCGAGCATGTACCGACCGACGAGATCAACGCCCCCGTCGCCGCCCCGGCCACCGCACGGCGTGTGCCGCTGATCGCCAGGGCGTTCATCGACACGTCCTACGAGGGTGACCTGATGGCCCGGGCAGGCGTGGGTTTCACCGTCGGGCGCGAGGCACAGGCACAGTACGGCGAGCCGCACAACGGCGTCCGCCACGAGACCCTTCAGCACCAGTTCGCCGTGCCCGTCGATCCGTATGTCGTTCCCGGCGACGCTGCAAGCGGGCTGCTCCCGCTCATCAGCCCGGGTTCCGGCGGCACGCCCGGCGCCGGCGACCGGCTCGTTCAGGCTTACAACTTCCGGCTGTGCCTCACCCGCAACTCCGCCAACCAGCACCCGATCGAGCCGCCTGACCGTTACGACCCGAAGCGCTTCGAACTGCTCGCCCGCTACCTGTGCGCCATAGCGCGGCGTCAGCGGCCGCTGCGGCTGCACCGGCTGGTGATGGCCATCTCCCCGATGCCCGGCGGCAAGACGGACATCAACAACAGCAACGCATTCTCGACCGACTTCATCGGCGGCAGCTGGGCCTATCCCGACGCCGACTACGCCGCCCGCGGCCGAATCTGGCACGAGCACCTCGACTACACCAGGGGCCTGCTCCACTTCCTGGCGACCAGTACCGAGATCCCTGAGGAACTCAACGCGGAGATGGCCACATGGCAGCTGTGCCGGGACGAGTTTGAGGACACCGGCGGCTGGCCGCACCAGCTTTACGTCCGCGAGGCCCGCCGCATGGTGGGCCCCGTGGTACTGACCGAGGCCGACTGCCAGCCGCCGTATGACAGCAACGACGCCGTCGGCATGGCGGCGTACACCATGGACTCGCACAATTGCCAGCGCATCGTGCAGCATGGCGTTGTGCGGAATGAGGGCGACGTGCAGGTTCGCCCAGCCCAGCCTTACCCGGTGAGCTACCGCGCGATCACACCCCACCCGCAGCAGTGCCAGAACCTGCTGGTGCCTGTGTGCCTCTCGGCCAGTCACATCGCCTTCGGTTCCATTCGCATGGAGCCGGTGTTCATGGTGCTGGGCCAGTCTGCGGCGGTCGCGGCATGCCTGTCGCTGGAAACGAACTGCGCGGTTCAGGCTGTGCCGCGGGACTCACTGCGCGACCAACTGCTGGGCGTCGGCCAGGTGCTCGAGTACGACCCGACGGGCAAACCTGTTCTGTGTGGCAACCCGGAGTTACAGCCGATCTGAGGGATCCTGGCTCAGTCGTGATGGCGGAATTGCCGGCGGTACTCCATCGGCGTCTGAGAGGTCTCGCGCTTAAAGATTCGACAGAGATGGTACATCGACCCGAACCCCGAGCGTGCCGCGACGCGGTCGAGCTTCAGGTCGGTGCGGGCCAGGAGCTCCTTGGCGCGGTTCAGGTGGGCCCGGCGGATTTCCTGCAGCGGCGTTCGCCCGAGCATGGCCTTGAACTTCCGCTCGAGCACCCGCCGGGCCACCGGGACATGCCTCAGCACGTCGTCCACCGACAGCGGCTGGGCCGACGCCTGCCCGATGAAGTGCACGGCCGCGGCCACGTCCGCGTCCTCCACCGCCAGCACACTCGACGACTGCCGGACCGTAACCGCCAGTGGCGCAACGCGAATGGGCTCGCTCGGTGCAGTGCGGCCACTCAGGAGCCGCTCCAGCAGAGACGCGGCGGCGTGGCCCATCCGACGCGTTGCGATCCGCACACTCGAAAGCGGCGGCGTCGCCAGTGTGCAGTTGAGCTCGTCGTCGTTGACGCCGACGATCGCCACGTCCTCGGGCACGCGAAGCCCCGCCTGTCGGCAAACCTGCGTGAGCCAAAGCCCCCACTCGTCGTTGTGCAGCATCAGTCCGAACGGCCGCGGCAGCTTGTGCAACCATTGGCCCAGCACCTGATCCGAGGAGGTCCACGCCTGGCTCATGTCCAGGCTCGTCCACGACGGTGCCGGTTGGAGGCCTTCGCTGATGCCGGCCTCTTCGATCGCTTGAAGAAACCCGGCGCGTTGCTCGAGGCCGGCCGGGTTTTCCGGGCCGAAATAGGTGAAATGTCGCAACCCGTACGTGAGAAAGTGATCGCCGATCATCCGGCCGATGGCGTGGTCGTCCACGCGGACTAACGGCAGACGCATCTGCGTCAGGGACGAGGAGAAGCAGACCACCGGCACGCCCAGGCCCATCAGGGCGGACTCGACCTCGGCCGACTCGACCCGCGCGATCACCCCCGCAGGCCGCCAGCGACGCAGGATCTCCAACCGTGCTTCGTCGAGCCGCCGCACACTGTGAAGAATCCACGCCGGCTGAGAACGCGAAAACTCCAGCACGCCGCCCAAAATCGCCCGCCAGGGTGCGGCGTCCTTGTCGACGATCAGGGCGATGCGTGTTTCAGGAACCATCGATCCTCCACCTCCTGCCGAACGGAAGGTAACGATGTACGCTCGAATGGACAAACCCGTTGCGCCAGAGCGACGGGCTCGTTCCCCGTACGCCCCGCGCAACGGCGGCAGCTAGAACAGGCAATCCTTTTGCGCGATTGGCCATTGTGATGCTGCGGCAAGCAGGCAAAGCTCATGTCTCGGAATTCTGCAGTCCGGCTGCTTCGGCCGACCGGTGGATCGACCCGATAGTGCGATTTGAGGAATCGCGTTTCAACGAAACGATGAGGAGGCTCATATGATCACTCGGCGCACGCAGCTCGGCAATCACGGCACACGCTCAGGCGGCTTCACGCTGGTGGAGTTATTGGTCGTTGTCGCAATTATTGCCCTGCTCATCTCCATACTTCTGCCGAGCCTCTCAAAAGCCCGGGCCGCCGCCGACAGCGTCAAGTGCCAGAGTAACCTGCGGCAACTGAGCCTGGCGCTGACGATGTACACGAACGCCAACCGCTACCACATCATTCCGGGCCGCATCACGGACGGCGGTACCGATTATGCCGACGGGTTCTTCTGGCCCAACGAACTGGCCCGCCAGAATTACATTCCCACCCCCTCCAGCGACGACGCCAGCGGCCGACTGCTGACCAATAACAGCGCGTTTTACTGCCCGTCCGGCATTCAGGAGATCGACCCTTACACCTCGGCGGCACTCCGCTCGAGCAACGCCCAGTACCCGACTGACGGCCTTAACAACCTCTCGTCCCGGTTCTACCGCGACCCGGACCGGATAACCGTCGCCACCTGGTACATGCCCGCGGCCAAGCCGACGGCGACCGTCACCATGCTCGGCAACGCCAGGGATACGCCGTTCCTCATCTTTACAACCCAGCTGGGCCGCGACCCGAGCACCGACCTCAGAGACAGCCGCTTCACGCGCAAGTTGTCCGCGGTCAAAAGCAGTTCGGAAGTCGTCCTGTTCATGGACGGCAGCGAAGCTCAATTCGGCCTGCAGCCCAGATACATTGCCGGCCGCCACGGAGACGTCAGCAGCGACGGCCGCGACGCCGAGGCGAACATGGCGTTTTTCGACGGCCACGTCGAGCAGTACCCCACCAAGCCCTACTCCGACGCCGGCGATTTCATGACGTTTACCCGTGAAACGATCTTTTACCTCAGCAGCCAGAGCAACTAGGCCCGGGGTGCGACCGGCCGAGACGGCTTCGCGCAAGGCATTTGCGCAACCTGACATTGCCGCTGACCATACCTGAGGCAGAATGTAACCGGGATTTAACCCGCGGAATCCCTGTGGGCGATCGCCTCGCCGATGCAACGACTCGCGGCCCATTTCGAGGAGGAAAGATGTTCAGTATTGCCAATTCTAATGCTTCGTTTACACGCCGAGTTCACGGCGGAACTGTTCTACTCGCCGCGGTTGTCGCCACGACGGCATTTACCGCCGGCTCGGTAGCTCACGCCTCGCTGATCGCCGCGGAGTCATTCCTGGCCGGGAATCCGGCCGACGCCGCCGCCGGCGAGTATGAGCTTACGCAGTTCCGACGCAGCAACACCAACGGTGCAGGTCAGGACCCGACCGTCGCGGGCTTCTCCGGGCCATGGACGGGTAACGTTTTCAATGCGACCGGAACCGTCGCCCAATGGACCGCCGAGGAAGCGAGCATCGCGTCCGCCTTGCCCTGGGTCACCGGCGGCCGGGCTCGGTTTGCCGGCGTTGACAACTTCGACCGCCGCGTGCAACGACCCCTCTCGCCCTACACCGCCTCCAACTCCTACTACATGTCCGTTATCCTTCAGGCCGCACTTGGTGACACCGACAACGACGGCTTCGTCGGCGTCGGCTTCACCAACGACCTCTCCGGCGGCGGGAACGATGCCAAGCTGCAGATCGGGGGCGTCGACGGCCTGCGCGGCGTCCTCGTCGGGCCGCGAGCCAACCTCAACGGCACCACCGACCTGGTCGTGCGGCACCGCGACCAGACCGGCGTCGACGGCGGCGGCGTGGCAGTCTACGGCGCGAGCGACGATGTGATTGCCACCAATATCGTCGGCGCCGGGGCCGACGGGCAGGGCATCTACCACGTCGTGCTGAAGCTCCAGGTAAACGAGTTCGGTTCGGACCTCATCACCGCGTGGGTCAATGCTGCCGACCTGACCTCTGAAGCCGCGGCCTCGGCCAGCGTGACGCCCACGACTTTCAGCAGCTTCACCATGGCATCAAGCAGCGACCTGGCGCAGCTCACGCTCGCCGGGCTGGATTACTCCAAGGCCGTGAGCATCGACGAGCCGCGGCTGGGCACGACCTTCGCCGCCGTCGTCCCGATTCCGGAGCCGACTTCGCTCGGCCTGGGCATGGGCATGCTCGCGCTGGCGATGGGTCGCCGCCGTCGCTGAATCACCTTGAGTGAGCGACACCCACTTCCGACAGAGGCCGCGGGATCCCCCGCGGCCTCGTCGTTGCATTGCATACGCCCCATCATGTGACCCGCCGCCGCCAGACCGGACTCTCCACCTGCACCTGCAACCCGACCGTACGTTCTGGAGCCTCGCCACATCGGCCGGCACCGACGCATATCGCACAGTGGTTCGACGTATTGAGCTAAAATGGCAGCTGCTGGTCCATCCAGTCGTCGCTACGCAGGACCTGTTTGCGGTTGAACCGCGCCAGGCGCTCGGCTTTGGCCTGGGCCCAGCGGATGGTGCGGTCGGCGCCCCATAGCCGCCAGACCCGGCGGACGAACTTCGCGTGCCGCTTGAACAGGTCGTCGTCGCAACTGGCAAACAGCTGCGCGCACCCCGGGTCCCCCTGCCGGGCGGCCCGGCCGAAGAGCTGGCGGTCCACCCGCGCGCTGCCGTGCGGCTCCGTCGCGATCACGTGCAACCCGCCGAGCTTCTTCACCTCGTCGTTGATGTGAATGTCCGTGCCGCGGCCGGCCATGTTCGTCGCGACCGTGATCCGACCGGCCTGCCCCGCCTGCGAGACGATCGACGCCTCCTGCGAGTCCTGGCGGGCGTTGAGCACCTCGTGCTGGCGGCCCGCGGCCGTCAGGCGGCGGCTCACTTCCTCACTCGCCCACACGCTGCGCGTGCCCACAAGCACTGGGATGCCACGGTCGTTCAACTCGCACACGCGGGCGACCACGGCCTCCCACTTCTGCTCGCCGGTGGTGAACATACGCGTCGGCAGGAGCCGGCGGACACACCGTTTGTTCGTCGGCACGCGGGCGACCGGGCGGTGGAAGATGCCCCACAGCTCGCTGCCGCTCTCCCAGGCCGTGCCGGTCATGCCCGCCATGATCGGGTACTGCCGGAAGAACCGCTGGAAGCTGAGCCGCGCCAGGTTCTCCTTGTCGCTGGTGACCGGCACGCCCTCCTTGATTTCGACGGCCTGGTGCAGGCCGCTGCGCCAGCTTCGGTCGGCCATCACGCGGCCGGTGTTTTCATCCACAATCACGATTTTCTTGTCCGGCGTGATCAGGTAGTGCTCGTCGAGGTTGAAGCAGTACAACGCGTTCAGCGCCTGTACCACCAGCTCCTCGCGCCGGCGGGCCCCCTGCCAGAAGCCGCGGTGCGTCTCGTCGGCCTCGGCCAGGGCGGCCAGGCGGCGCTGGCCGCCGCCGTTGAGTTCGCACTGGCGGACGGGCCGGTCGATCTTGAAGTCCCGCCCCGGCTTGAGCTGCTTGGCCAGTTCGTGGGCCTTCTGGTAAAGCTCCAGGTTCGGGTTCTCCTCGCCGGGGGAACTGGAGATGATCAACGGCGTGACGGCCTCGTCGATCAGCAGGCTGTCGGCCTCGTCGACGATGACCTTGAACAGCCCCGGCACCAGCGCCGGCCGCGAGAGCGCCACGCCGTTGAGCAGGCCGATGGCCGTCTGCGTGCTTGTACGGAGTTCACCGAAGGCGATCTGGTCGCGGAGGAAGTCGGCGACGAGTTCCTTGCTCGTGACGTAGACCACGTTGCGGCGGTACATGTCCAGCCGCTGTTGCGGCGTGGTTTCGTGCACCACGTGCCCCACCCGGTGGCCGAGCATGCGGTAGAGCGGCTCGTTCAGCTCGGCGTCGCGGGAGACGAGGTAGTCGTTCACGGTGATGACGTGCACCGGCTTGCCGGCCCACGCCCAGATGCTGGCGGCGACGGCGGCCGTCATCGTCTTGCCCTCGCCGGTGGCCATCTCGGCGATGTAGCCTTCGGTCATTGCGGCGGCACCCATGATCTGCACGTCGAAGGGGCGCTTCTGCAGGGTGCGCCACGCCGCCTCGCGGGCGATGGCGTAGGCCTTGTCCAGGTCCGGGCCGTGGAGCCGGTTGAGCCGGCCCAGTTGCCGCAGCCGCTCGACCTCTTCGGCGAACCGCGCATCCGAGAGCTTCTGCACCTCCGGCTCCAGCGCGTTGACCCGCTTCACCAGCTTCCTGAGCCGCGGAAGGATGGGCGTGCGGTTTTTCACCCACCCGCGGATGGCGTGGGCGGCGGTGTCGATGTTCTTCAGCTCCGGCGACTTCACACGCCGTGCGTCGAACACGGCGAAGACTTCGCGGGCGGCAAGATCGGGGCTGAAGGTGGACATGGGTTGCTGGTTGCTGGTTGCTGGTTGGGGGTTACTGGTTGGTGGTTGCGGGTTGCGGGTTGCTGGTCTTCCGACGGCGACGCGTCCTCGTGAAGTAGTAACTAGCAACCAGCAACTGGTCCCACCACCACCTACCCGCCGGAATTGCTGATCATCTGCAGGCCGCGACGGTACCACTTGGCGATGAGCGGGGCCTCCTCCAGCTCGATGCGGACGTACGCCCGCTGCCCCGGCACGTAGGCCAGTTCATTGGCCAGGCCGACACGCATCTGCAGTTGGTTGCTGGCGGCCATCGGCCTGCCGTCCTGGGCGGCCTGCATGTCCGGCGTGACCTGCCCGCCGCCGCTCATCATCAACGCCTGCGAGGGCATCTCCCGCGTCGCGGCCGGGCGGATGTCCAGGCTCAACGCCCGAAGGACGGTCTCCACGTCGCTCTCCATCCGAACCTCGACGGGCAGCTCTTCGTACTCCCGCAGCTTCTGGCGGGCCTCGTTGATCAACTGCTGGTCCCGCTCGTCGATCACCGCGACCACTTCAAGTCGGCCCGTCTCCTGGACGCGGCCAAGGTCGTCGCCACGCTGCACGTACTGGCCCTGCCGGTCCTCGATGCCCGGGGCCACCAGGATGCCGTCGATGCTCGCACGGATCGTCAGCTCCTCCTGCCGCTTCTGCAGCAGGGCCAGCTCGCGGCGCTCGTAGTTGAGGGTCTCGGCCAGCTGCTGCTCCCCGGCCGGGTCGTCGAAGGCGGCCTGGGACATCTGCAGCTGCACCTCCTCGATCCGCGACTGCTTGCGGACGAGCTGCGACTCCAGTTCCTCGTTGCGGGCCTGCAGGATCAGGTCGCCGGCCTGCACGTGGTCGCCGTTGCGGACCGGCACACTGACCACCTCGCCGGGCGTGCGGATGAACAGCGCCTGCTTGCCGATCGGCTCGACGATCCCCTCGGCCCGCACGTAGACCGGGAACTGCCACATGCCCACCCCGTAAACGACCAGCGCCGTGACGCCGAGCGTGAACGCCCAGGCCCGCCCGCGCTTGCGGTGAAGCTCCGGCTCGACGGTGAGGTACTTGAACAGCTTGAACGTCGGCACGACGAAGAACGTCGCGATCGTCGCGGCACCCAGCAGCATGCCCACCGGCTTCAACTGCGGCGGGAGTGCGTAGAGCACCATCAGCACGATGGCCACGCCGATGAACATGCGGTAGATGCCGCTGGTGATCCAGTAAACGACCAGCCACTTGCGCTGGCTGCGCTCCGGTAGTGGCTGCGTCTGCTTGACTCGGAAGATATACCGCTTCACGAGGCCGAGCGTGTACTCCCGGCTCTTCATCTGGAGGTTGGGGATCTCCAGCAGGTCCGAGAGGATGTAGTAGCCGTCGTAGCGAAGCAGCGGGTTGGCGTTGAAGAGGATCGTGCTGATGCCGGCTATCAGGATGCCGTTGAACGCCAGCTTGTTCGTCCAGCTTTCGGGGTTGGTGTTGAGGAACACGAACACGAGGATCGCGGTGACGAACAGCTCGAAGATCATGCCGGCGGCGCCCACGAAGATGCGCTGCCACTTGCTGGGGAAGCCCCATGCGCTGGAGGCGTCCACGTAGGGGCACGGCATGAGCACCAGGAACATGATGCCCACTTCGTGGCACTCCCCGCCGAAGCGGCGGCAGGCGAAGGCGTGCCCTGCCTCATGGATCGCCTTGATGACGATGAACGACAGCCCCAGCAGCAGCCACCAGAGCATGCCGCCGTCGTTCAACAGGGCCGACGTCTGTTCGGTAAACTTGCCGAGGTTCGGCAGCAGCATCGCCACGGCCACGGCGACCACGGCGAGCCAGACGAGCACGCCCACTTTGCTGAGAATCGGCCGGGCCAGCGGCATCCAGGTCTTGAGCATCTGGTCCGGGTCCAGCAGCGGGATGCGCGGGAAGACCACGTTCATCATCCGCTGCTGCCACTTCTTTTGCCGCTGCTTCTTGGCCCGGCGGAAGAGCACCTTCGCGTCCGGGCTGATGTTCGTTTCGATCAGGTTCGCGGCGTAGAGCTGGCTGAGAATCTGAATGACTTCCGGCTGCGTCGGCGCATCATCGGCCAGTTGCCCGCCGACGTGCTCCCAAGCCTCGCCGACGGTCCGCGTGCCGTCCAGCAGCCCGACGAACTTGTACGCCGCCTCGGAGAGGCGGTGGTACTGGTTCCCGGCCGGGTCGCGCACGACGTACCACTTCTCGCCGCGGTAGAACTGCCGGCTGATCTGCGCGGTCGTCCGCAGGCGCGGCTTCAGGCCCACCACGCGATACCAGCTCTCGGAGAATGTCGGTCGGAGTTGGAGGGTCATGGGCGGTTGTCGGTTTCTAGTTGCTGAGTACTAGTCGCTAGTTGCTGGTCGAGCAGAGTCGGGTCGCCACGCGTGGCCGGCGACCACCCCAACCCTTACAGCCACAGCTGAAGCCGCACCCAGTCGATCAGCGGGCGGGTCCATTGCACGATGAGCGGGCGTTCTTCCACGTCGATGCGGGCGGTGCCCTGTACGCCTGGGAAGCCGCCTTCGACCGGCTTGTCGAGCTCGGCCCGCACGGCGAAGACGTTCTTGCCCTCGACGGCCTGGCCCATCGGCGTGATGCGCATCACCGCGATCGGGTACTTGTCCCCAGGGCGGGTGCTCGTGGCCAGCTCGCCCACGCTCGCGAGGCTGATCTCCTGAATGTCTTTCTCCGGCACGCGTAGCTCGGCGAAGAGCGTCGCCGGATCGCCGATCACGAACAGGTTTTCGCCGGCCTGGACCGTGTCGCCGATGCGGTCTTCGAGGTTGCCCTGGAGCACCACGCCGTCGATCGGGCTCGTGATCGTCGCCTTGGCGATCTGGCTCTCGAAAAAGACAATGCTCGCCTGGGCCGCTTCCATCCGCTTCTGGGCGATGAGGCCTTCGGCCACCTTGTTCTCGCCCTCAGCGGCGAGGGCTTCTCGCCGGGCCACCTCGCGCTGCTTGATCGCTTCATCGAGTTGCGTGCGCAGGTCGGAGGTGTCAAACCGCAGCAAAGGCGTGCCGGACTCCACCCTATCACCCGGCTCGACGAGCACTTCCAGAATCGTCCCGCTGATCGGCGCCGAAAGCTCACGCTGCATCGCCGGCACGAGCGTGAACGGGGCCTTCACCTGGTACATCGGCGTGTAGAACGTCAGGAACGCCAGCAGCCCGATCACCGCGACCGTAATCAGCTTCGCCAGCATGTACTGCGGCCCGACGACCTTGCCGGCGCCCTTCTTCAAACTCGAACCGGCCCGCATCACCAGCCAGCGGTCGGCCTCGTGGCGGTCATACAACTGCGGGGCGAGCAACTCCGTCGCCACGGCGATGCTCGTCGTCTCCTGCGGCGTGCTGGGCCTGGTCTCGGGGAACTCCAGCGTCACCACGCCGATGACTTCGCCCATGTTCCGCAGCGGCATGCTCGTGACGCGCTTGTTGCCTTCCATGATCGAGAGGCGCTGGGCTTCACGCGTGATGTTCGCGGTAGAGTTGCCCTTCGGGTCGTACTGAACGACTTCGTCCTGGTCGGCCGACTCCTCCATCACCGCCACGATCTGCGTGGAGAGCTCCTGGCGTCTGTCGAACTCCTCGGTGTGGGACAGGGCCATGAGCTTGCACTTGGCCCCCCGGCCGCCGCGGGCACCTTTGACCCAGCCGAGCGACACGCGGTCGGCACCGAAGCGGGTGGCCATCTCGTTGCAGAGGTTGGCGGTGGCGTTCTGGAAGCCCTCGGCGGTGGCGACGGCGCTGGAGAACTGCAGCACGTCCTGGTGGGCCGCGGCCATGAGCTTCGTGTGCTCCGAGGAGCGGCGAAGCATGTAAAAGTCGAAGTAACCGGCGACGAGCTGCATGCTCCGCAGGCGGTCCCGCGCGCGACGTTCGTCGCGGCAGCGGCAGATCACGGCGGTCGCGGCCACCACGCGGTTCTCCGCCCAGAGCAGCGTCACCAGGCAGAACTGCGGCTCGGACTCCTGCTGGGCGGCACCGACGGCGATCGCCCCGTCTTTCTTCTGCTGCAGGCACGGCCCGACGATCTCACGGAATGCCTGGATCGCCTGACGGCGTACGTCCTCGGGCGCGCCGTCCGGGCGGAGGTGGTCGATCAGCTTGAGGTTCGCCCGGGGCTTGCCCTCGTCGTCGGTGGCGGTTTCAAGGACGAAGCCGGCCGCCTCCGTCCCGGCCACGACGTGCGCCTGGCAGCGGAGCAGTTCGTGCATGAACGACGGCAGGTCCGGGTGCGGTGCCAGCAGCTTCTGCACGAGGGCGGCACGCTGTGCCTGCTCCTGCTGCAACTCCTGCTTCTGCTGCTGGTCGCGTTCGGTGGTGATCAGTTGCGTCATGGCGTTTGCGTCGTCAGTGGCCCGGGGCCTGTCGGAGGTTCAGAGCGGTGCGGCGGAATCGTCGTGGCGTCGGTGGCTGCCTGGTCGGGTCATTCGGGGCTGGGGATGAGCACTTCGACCGTCTGGCCGGTGGGCCGGTTGTTCGGATTGGGCATCTGCAGTTCCATCTGGCTGGTGTTGCTCCGCGGGTCGCCGAGGCTGGCGATGAAGGTGATGCGGGCCGGGGTCCACGGCTCGTCCGGGCGGAAGCGGACGGCCAGTTCGTCGCCGAGGTTCAGCCGGCGGATGACATCGCGGTCCAGGCTCTTGACCTCGACCTTGACCGGGTTGTTGTTTACGAGGAACGCCACCGGCCTATCAATGTCGACGTACGCCTCGCCCTTCTCGTAGGCCACGTCTTCGACCGTGCCGTTGATCGTGCTGCGGAGGGTCATCTTGCCGATCCTGGCGACCTGGGCCCGCTTCTCGGCCTCGACCTTGGCGAGTTCCGCCTCGGCGATTTCCACGCGGACGGCACCCAGTTCGGCATCGAGCCGGGCACGCTCAAGCTCCTCCGTGTTGATGGCACCGGGCCGCTCGGCGGCGACACGCTCCTTGCGCTTCAGTTCGACCTGGGCCTGGGCCAGCTCCATCTTCGAGGCTTCGATGCGCTTCTGGGCGGCGTTGAGTTCCTTGTCCAGGATGTTGAGCCGCTCCTGCTCTTCCAGGTCGTCCAGCACGGCGATGGGATCACCCTCGGCGACCTGCTGGCCCTTCTCCACAAAGATGTCCTTGATCGTGCCCGTGCGGTCGAAGCTCAGGCGCGGGCGGGCGTCGGGCATCGCAAAGCCGGTGACCACCCGGCCCGACTGCCCCGGGACGTAGCCGCTCGAGGCACTCGGCTCGGCAGCGAGCAAGACGTTCGGCGCCCAGCCCACGCCCGCCACGGCCAAGGCAGTGGCCAGAGCGGCAGCAAGGGCGGCAGACAGGCGGGCGGGCTTCGGGACGGCGGTCAGGGGTCTGTGTCGTTTCATGGGGAGGTCCACCCTATCAGGCGTCAAAATAAGGGTTCACGCGCCGCAATGTAACCGAAATGCCGGCGACGGGCTGAAGAAGAATACACCGCGGGCGGGCCCGGGTGGTCGGTCGGGCAACTTATGCCGCACCTGCCGTCCGCCAGTCCCTGCCATACCCTACGAGGTTTCTGTCAGCCGGTTCCCCCGCACCGGGTTAGCGTTTCGTGAGCTTCGGCCCGCAGGCGTTCCGGCGGCGAGGAAGCCGTGACAGCCGTGGGAACCGACCACGGTCACTCGTACCCGAGCTCGGCAAGGTCGTCCTCGTCCATCCCCAGGTGGTGCCCCAGTTCGTGCAGCACCGTCGTGCGGACTTCCCGCACCAGGTCCTCGGCGGAGTTGCTGACCTCCTGCACGTCCTCCTGGAAGATAAAGACCGCGTCGGGGATCGTCGGCGGGTCAAGGACGCTCCGCTCCGTCAGCGGCCGGCCGACGTACAGGCCCAGCAGCAGCTCGTCCTCCTCCAGCCCGACGTCCTTGAGCTCCCGGCGAGTCGGGCGGTCGCGGATCTCGACGGACACCTCGTCGAGCACCTGCCGGATCGGCCCGGGCAGCTCGGCCAGCGCCTGCTCGACCAGCTTGGCGAATCGGTTCCGGGAGACTTCAAAAGGCATGGCGACGTCCGAGAAAACTCCCGCTTTGAACCGGCGGCCGGCACTCGACGCCCGCCGACACCCGCTTAAGCTTACGCCATGCCCTCCACCCGAGCGACCGTACGTTCTGCGCTGCAGCTGGCCTTATTGTTGGGCGTGGTGCTCGCCGCGGCGGGCTGCTCGCCGCCGAGCATCCTGCTGACGCCAGTCTTCAACGCCCGGGACCTGGACGAGGTGCGCGTTGAGCCCGGGCCGAGGCACGCCAAGATCGCCGTGATCGGCGTCGAGGGGCTGATCGTCAACGCCACGACCGGCGGGAACCCCCTGCAGCCGGGCGTGAACAAAATTGACCTCTTTAAGCAGGAGCTGGACAAGGCCGCACGCGACCGGGCCGTCCGGGCCGTCGTGCTGCGGGTCAACAGCCCCGGCGGGACGGTCACCGGCTCGGACACGATGTATGCCCTGGTCCGCCAGTTCAAGCAGGAAACCGGAAAACCCGTCGTCGCCAGTGTGCAGGAGGTCGCCGCCAGCGGCGGGTACTACGTTTCGCTCGCGGCGGACGAGATCTGGTCGCAGCCGACGGCGGTCGTCGGCTCCGTCGGCGTCATCTTCACCCGCATCGACGTCAGCCAGACGCTGGGACTCGTCGGGGCGCGTGTGGAGAACATCAAATCCGGGCGGATGAAGGACATGGGCTCTCCACTCACACCGGTCACTGAGGACGAACGCCAGATCACGCAGGGCATGATCGACGCCTACTTCGCCCGCTTTGTCGA
This sequence comes from Phycisphaerae bacterium, assembly GCA_050329715.1. GTDB lineage: Bacteria > Planctomycetota > Phycisphaerae > Tepidisphaerales > Tepidisphaeraceae > DAIOTR01. Next base: position 98,948 of record JBHJOM010000010.1, on the reverse strand, counting down.
AACTGTCCTCCGCCACCGCGACCTCGCCTCGGCGGACCTGCCGAATGCCACCGACGGGCGCGTCTTCACCGGCGAGCAGGCGCTGGAACTGAAGCTCATCGACGCCGTCGGCACGCTGGATGACGCGGTGGCGGCCGCCCGGCGGCTGGCGGGCTTAAGCGACGCGTCCGTCATCATTTACCGACGATCCTACGAGGCCAGCGGATCGTATTACGCCCGGCACGGCGTCCAGCCGAGTGCATGGCAGGTTTCTTTGCCGGAGGCTGTTTCGCCCTTACCGGCAGGCTTTTACTATATCTGGCGGCCTTGAACCCGGCCGGCCGATGTACCGGCCATAGGCTTCGTCGGGACGTGAACCATGATCGAGCTGACTTGCACCCAATGTCGCAACCGGCTTCAGATTGACGACGGCTTCGCCGGCGGCGTCTGCCGGTGCAATGCGTGCGGCACCATCCAGACTGTGCCCGGCTCCGCCGGTGCCTCGGGGGCACCGGGCGGAGGTCGCAGCAAGCCGCTGTTTCGGGCCGGCCCCCGAGCCGGGGAGAGCCTGGACGAATTGGCCGACGTCGTCGCCAGCAGCGGGCTGGGCGGCTCGCGGCTTCGTAAGGCCTCAACGGGCTTGGCCGCCGCATCACGTGGCAAATGGCTGATAACTGCCGCGGCGACAGCGTTGCTGCTCGTCGCGGTCGTCGCGGTGCTGTTCTTCGCCCTGCCGGCCGGTGAGCCGGCTACGCCCGCCAGCTTCGCCGGCGTGCCGCTGGACGGGCCCAGGGTCGTCTTCCTGCTGGACCGCGGGACGGCCACCGCCGGGCAGATCAACGCCCTCCGGGATTCGGCCCTTGCCGCCGCCGGACAACTCGACGCCGAAGACACCTTCAAGATCCTCTTCTGGGCCGACGCCCGCTCGATCGACGGGCGGGTGGGCGACGTCGAAGGCACCGGCGAAGCGTGGCTCAGCAGCAGCCCGGCGGACGTGGAACTCGCCCGCGAGCGCATCCGGAATGTGGGCGCGGTTTTCAGCAGTGAGCCGTGGAAGGCGCTGTCGATGGCCCTGGCCGGCTCGCCGGACGAGCTGCTGATCGCGACCGGAAAAGGCTGGCAGCTGGAGCCTGGGTTCTCGGACCGTGTGCTGGAGGCCCGCGGCGTCGGGACGACGCGAATCCACGTGGTGGCTCTAGGCGACGAGCCCGATAACGATCACCTTCGCCGACTGGCCGAGGCGACCGGAGGGGTCTATCGGCACGTTCCGGATCTGGCGGCGGGCGTGCTGAGACCTTAAGTTGTGGCGTCGCGGGCGGTCGTAGCAGTTGTAGCGAACACAAACCGCGGGTCCGAGAAGTGTCGGCGGCGCAATTCATGTATCCGGGACGGACGCCCGTCCGATGCATTGAGGTAGCAGGACGCATCGGAGTCAACCAAGTCGGTTTCGCCGAGTCGAGTGCGGGAAGGATCCCGCGGCACACCAGCCAAGAAGGATCGTCAGGATGACGAACGCAAGCCGTAGCCCCGCCGCCCGTAAACCCCGGAGCAAGCCTGCCGGCACCAAAGGCGTCGCCGCCAAAGCCGTCGCCGCCAAACCGCCCGCAGCACAGGTGCCGCGGAAGGCCGTCGTCACCTTCGCGCTGGTCGGCGTCTCGGTCTTGACGATCGGGCTGCTCAAACTGCTGGCGCCCCAGCCGCTGGTGCCGTCGGCCGTCGGCAGCCTGATGGGCATCGAGACGGTGGAAAGCCAGGACCGGCTCTTTGACACCCCCGCACCGTTCGCGGGTGACCGTTGGCAATACATTTATGTGCGTCACAGCCTGACGACGTCCGGCGACGTGACGCAGCTGGCCGGTGCCACGGGCGGGCTGGACGACCACTTCGTCATCGGCAACGGGCAGGGGCTTTCGGACGGCGAGATCGTGATCGGGCACCGTTGGGCACAACAGCAGCCTGCTGTCGCACCCATAGGCGTGAGCTTCGTTACGCAGGACGCACCAAAGATTATCAGCATCTGCCTGGTCGGAGATTTTGACCGTTCCCGCCCGACTCGGCTTCAGGAGCGTCGACTGCTGGAGCTCGTGGGGGCTTTGCAGTCAAGGCTGCGAATTCCCGGGGAGAATGTGCTGCTGTTCAGTGACCTGCCGGCCTCCCCGGCGGGGGTGGGGCGTTACTTTGAGGTCGCCGAACTCCGCTCGCAGCTTCTTCCGTGAGGGGCGGCGCTGCGACAGGAGGCAGACCCATTGAAACGGTGCTTGCTTGCCGGTCTAAATCGCCGTACTTTTGCATCAGGCCGAGTCCTCGCTTGCCGCAACATTCGGGTCGCCCGAGCGTAAGGCATTCAGGGCGGGGCTCGAAACGGGCTCCGGCCTGTGTTTCGCCGGGTCGTCCTTCGGCGGAATAGAAGGTTCCGGAGCTTTCCCGGCGTTGTCTGCCACCACGCCCGCCGGCGGAAACGTGGCCATGTTGGTGGCGGCAGTGATTCATGCCCGACAAACTCCTCCATTACAAAGTTCTGGAGCGTCTCGGCGAGGGGGCTCGCAGCTTCATCTACAAGGTCCAGGACCCCAACACGGGCCAGATCTTCGCCCTCAAGCACGTCGAACGTAAAGACCAGAAAGACATCCGCTTCATCGAACAGATGGAGACGGAGTACGAAGTCTCACGCCGCTTCAGCCACCCCAACCTACGCCGAAGCTTCCAGCTCAAAATCAACAAGAGCATGCTGCTGAAGGTCAACGAGGCCTTCCTGTTCATGGAGCTTTTCGACGGCATGGCCCTCGACGTGGAGCTGCCCGAGACCCTCGTTGAGATCTTCGACACCTTCATCCAGGCCGCCCAGGGCCTCAAGGCCATGCATCAGATGGACTGGGCCCACTGCGACATCAAGCCGAACAACATTCTGCGGGACCACAGCGGACGGGTGAAGGTCATCGACTTTGGCCAGTCCTGCCGAATCGGGACGATCAAGGAGCGCATCCAGGGCACGCCCGACTACATCGCCCCCGAGCAGGTCAACCGCAAGCCCATCAGCGTGCAGACGGACGTGTTCAACCTCGGCGCGACGCTCTACTGGGCCGTCACCGGGCGCCACATCCCGACGATGTACACCGTCAAGAAAAAGGGCGGCAACGCGATCCTGTCCGACGACCTGTTCAAGACCCCCCAGGACCTGAACCCGGCCGTGCCGCCCGTCGTCAGCAACATGATCATGCAGTCCATCGCCACCAGCCAGAGCAAACGCCCGGCGGACATGGACGCGCTGATCGAGAAACTCGAGATCGGCAAGCACCTGCTGAGCCGGGACTCGGGCGGGCGCGTCGCCTCCGCGGGCTGAGGAACGCTCCGTCGGCCGTGCCGGAGATTCGCCGCCGCCGTATCGGGCTCTTGAAATTCCCCTCGGCCGTCCGATAACGAAACAGGCAAGACAGGACGTCTCGCCTTCGCCGAGAAGTGGCACGGAGGTCATCCAGTGACGGACATGCTCGACCAGTCTGAGGTGGATGCGCTGCTCGCCGCCGTCGACAGCGGGGAAGTCGGCACGCCCGACGTCGAGGAGAGGGAGCGTTCCTCCCAGGTCTTCAGCTCCCGCGGCAACGCCAACGAAGAAGTCCAGGTCTACGACTTCAAACGCCCCGAACGCGTCTCAAAGGACCAGATGCGCGCCCTGGAGGCCCTGCACGAGGGCTTCGGCCGCAACTTCGGTGCGGCCCTCTCGGGCTACCTCCGCACCATCGTCGAAGTCGGCGTCGCCCATATCGAGCAGCTGACCTTCAGCGAGTTCATCCACTCCCTGCCGAACCCGACCTGCTTCAACCTGCTCCAGGCCGAGCAGCTCGACGGGCAGCTGTGCCTGGAGATCAGCCCGCTGATCATCTACCCGATCATCGACCGCCTGTTGGGCGGGAGCAACGCCGACCTGTTCATCCCGCAGCGGCCGTTGACACAGATCGAGCAGCGGCTCGTGCAGCGGATCACCGACCGGGCGACGCAGACGCTTTCCGAGGAGTGGAGCAACCTGACGCCCGTCACGTTCAAGGTCGATGACTTCGAGTCCAACCCGCAGTTGGTGCAGATCGTCCCGCCGAACGAGACCGTCGTGGTCATCGGCTTCGAGCTGAAAATGGGCAACCGGGCCGGAACCATGAGCCTGTGCATCCCGTACAACGTCATCGAGCCGATCATGGGGCAGCTGGCGGCCCAGAACTGGTTCAGCTACCAGCAGAAGCGCGGCATGACCGACGGGCACATGAAGCGGCTGGAAAAGAACGTGATGGGCGCCTCGGTCGAGCTTCGCGCGGTGCTCGCCCAGACACGCATCAGCCTCAACGACCTGCTGAGCCTCTCGGCCGGCGACGTGATCACGACAGACAAGCCCGTGACCGGCCACGTGAGCGTGCAGGTCGAGGGTATCGAGAAGTTCAAGGCCCAGGTCGGGCAGTTCCGGGGCAACCGGTCGCTGCGCATGACGCGAGTGCTGCCGGTAGAGGTGCTGGACCTGGTGCCCGCCGGGCTCACGCCCGAGCAGCCCGCCGGCGTCGGAGGCAAGTAAGTGAGCCGCCGCAGCGCAAGCTCGGCCGCGGCAGCCCCGACCGAAGCCGCCTCGGACGCCGGGCCACTTGCCGTCTACTTCAACGCGAGCGAGCGCCCGCTGGCGGCGTTGGTGTTCCTGGCACCGTTCGTCGTCTTCTATGAGTTGGGGACCGTCTGGTTCGCAACCGATCCGGCCGCCCACACGCAGCAACGCATCATCGCATTCAACCTGCTGTCCGGGTTTTTCGCCCTGTTCGGTGCCCACGGCCGCTTCCTGCCGGCCGCGGCGGTCGTCGCCATCCTGCTTGCCTGGCACCTGATGCGTCAGGACCGGTGGCACCTGACGCCGGGCGTGCCGTTGGGCATGCTGCTTGAAAGCGTGCTCCTTGCCATTCCGCTGGTGTTTCTCGGTTGGGTGATGAACCAGTACCTGCCTATAGCAGCCCCGTTCACCGGCCAGGACGCCAAGAGCCTGCTGGTCCTGGCCATAGGAGCGGGAATCTATGAGGAGCTGGTCTTCCGCCTGATCGGACTGACGGCACTGGTCTGCCTCTTCGAGGACGTGCTGGGGGTGAGCGCGAAGCGGGCGGCGGTTATTTCGATTCTCATTTCGGCGGTGGCTTTCTCAGCGTACCACCACCTCGGTCCCGAGCCGTGGAACTGGAGGGCCTTCAGCTTTCGTGCGTTGGCCGGCGTGTGGTTCGGGTGGCTGTTTATTGCCCGGGGATTTGGTGTGACGGCCGGAAGTCACGCTGCTTACGATGTGATGATCGTTCTGGTCGCACAAAGACCGTTGTCATAGGGCGGATTTTTCTTTGCACTACGCGACGCAGCACTATAATCCCCGAACTTCCCGCCGCGATGGCGGGCACTCAAGGCTCGATTGCCTGCGAATTAGGCAAGCGGGAGTTGATTGAAGGCGGATTACCCTCGGGCATGGAGATCGTCATGGATGACGGTCGGGGCTTCCCGAAGGGTGTTTTTAGGTCTCGGAGAACGAGCGACTCTCGCCGGCCAGGACGTATGCCCGGCGACAACGCCCTGCAGTCTCGATTCTCCACGCTTTGAAGGCCGTGTCCTTCAGAAAGTGCATGGACGCCATGAGTCATCGTACCAAACAGCGTCGTTCCAACGGGCTCATGCTGCTGCTTTACCAGCGCAGCCTCCACCCGGAGCTTTTCCGCATCCTTGCCACCGAACAGGTTTCCCGCCGTAGCTACGACGCGGATATCTGGCTCGTCGAGGGCGGGCACGTCGTCGCCTTCAATGCCAACGGGCACACGCTCACCGAGGTCGTCATCACCCAGGGTGACCCGATGACCGACCGCGGGCTCGTGCAGTCAATCCCCTGCCGTGGCGAGAAGTATCACGAAATGACGGCCCAGGGCAATGTGCGCTACATGATCAGCACCCAGGAAGAGCAACTCTCCCAAACGCTCTTCGACGCCACCAAGCACGAAATCGCCGCTTACGCCGCCAAGCGTGAGCTGCTGACCGTGAACACCAAGGCCACCCCCGAGGCCGGCGGCGTGCTCAGCGTGCTGGACATCGAACGCCGGGCACGTGAACTGCTCGTCCAGAGCTTCCACCTGTTCGACGACACCCAGATGGTCATGAAGACCCAGTCGATCTTCGAAATCCCCCGCGATTAATCAACGCCCGGGCGACCGGCAAAGACCCGCAGAACAAGGCCGCGGCAGCCATCGGCTGCCGCGGCCTCTGTCGTGCGCTTTCCAGTCAGCCCGCCTGTCATACGCCAGCCTGCGCCCGCACCGCCCGCACCGCCCGGCACCGCCCGGCACCGCCCGCCACCGCCGAAATCGCGGTTCGAGGGCAGTTCTCAGCAAGACGGCAAAATCAAACGGACGACGTGGCCGTAGCCGAGCCCGCCTCGCCCGAGGCGTGCGACGGGCGGACCCGGCCGGCATCGGGCGGCCCGTCGGCGGCGTCCGTTTCTTCGAGTTCGTTGAGCGTTTCCTCGTCGCGGGCGTCGGCCACACGGTTGGAAGCTTCCAGGGCCCCTTCGCCCGGGGCGGCGTCCTGGCCGTCCACCTTCACGCGCTCGTGGATCATCCCGATCTTGTACGCCGCCACGATGATCGAGCAGAACAGCACCATGTAGAACGCCGCGGCGTAACGCGTCCGCAACATGATGATGGTCAGCCCGCACAGCACGAAGAAGATCGCCAGCCCGTACGCCAGCAGCACCGCCTGCTTCACCGAAAGCCCCCGGGCGATCAGCTGGTGGTGGAAGTGGTGCTTGTCCGCCGAAAAGACTGGCCGGCCGGCCAGGTACCGCCGTGCGAACGCCAGCGCCGTGTCCAGCACCGGCAGGCTGAACATCACCAATGCGGCTAGCAGCCATTTGGCCTCGACTTCACCCATCAGCACGATGAGCAGCCCGCATGTGAAGCCCAGGAAGAGGCTCCCGGCGTCGCCCATGAAGATGCTGGCAGGGTTGAAGTTGTACGGCACAAACCCGAGCACCCCGCCGAGCAGCGCCAGCGCGATGACGACCCGCACGCCCGCCATGTTCACGTGGGCGGCGTCGAAGCGGGACAGCTCCTGAAGGAACTCCGGCGTGAGGGTCGGGTACTTGGCGATGTAGACGGCCAATATGCAAAGCCCGACGGCGATGATGGCCGTCACGCCGCCGCACAGGCCGTCCAGCCCGTCCATCAGGTTGCTGGCGTTGCAGCAGAAGACAATGATCGCGATGGTCAGCCCGCAACTGGTGGTGAGCGTCACCCAGTGCAGCAGGGCCTCGGGCACGATAAAGCCGGTGTAGTTGCTGAACCGCTCGAAGAAGTTGACGGTGAACGGCTCGGTGAGCGTCGTGCCGATGCCCGCGTAGAGCAGCAGCCCGGCCGCGAACACCTGGCCGAGGATTTTGATCTTCGGCGTAATGCCCGCGATGTCGTCCCACAGCCCGAGGCTCACGACGCAGATCGCGGCGAAGGCGACCGTCAGCGGGATGACAACCTGCCCGCCGAGCCAGATGCGCATCAGCGGCGAGTCGAGTTCAGTGCTCCAGTGAACAGGCAGCAGCTGGGAGATGGCCAGGGAGAGCAGGAAGCCGACGAAGACCGCCACGCCGCCGAGGTAGGCCGTCGGCAGTTTGTGCACCTTCCGCCCGCCGGGGGCGTCCACCACGCCGTAGTACGTGGCGACCCGCCGCATGATCGGCGTGAAGAGGAAGGCCGTGAGGAAACTGGCGTAAAACACCCAGATGTAGGGCGACAGCACGTCGTCGGTGGAGAATGTTGCCAGGTGCTGCGTGAACATCATGGGAATTGCCAACGCGGCCGGGGCACGAACTTCCGCCGCCCTTGCAAGCTAACCCGCGGTTGCCGATCCGTCCAACAAAGCTTGGTTTGACTTGTGTTTACGCTTCGAACGACGCGACGACTGAACGGACGATCGCGTCCAGGTCGTGCTCCGGGCGGAAGTCGATCGCGGTGCGGATGCGCCTCAGGTCCGGCACGCGGCGGGGCAGGTCGTCGAAGGGCTGGCCGTACGCCTCGGCATAATCGACGTACTCCACCCCACTCGCCGAGTTCGTCAGCCGGATCACACGCCGGGCAAGCTCGTCGATGCTCACCTCTTCGTCGCTGCCGAGGTTAAAGACCTGCCCGGCCGCCCGGTCACTGGCCATCAGCTTCACCATCGCCCCTGTCACGTCCGAGACGTGGCAGAAGCAGCGGGTCTGCCTGCCGTCGCCGAAGACACGCAACGGCCGCCCTGCCAGCGCCGCCTCCACGAACCGCGGCAGCACCATGCCGTACTGCCCGACCTGCCCGGGGCCGACGGTGTTAAACAGCCGCACGATGCGCACCGGCAGTTGCCGCTCCCGGTGGTAGGCCAGCCCCAGGAACTCGTCGATCCCCTTGGCGTACGCGTAGCACCAACGGCTGTGCTCGGTCGGGCCCATGACGATGTCGTCCGACTCGGCGAACGGCACCCGGCTCCCCTTGCCGTACACCTCGCTGCTGCTGGTGATGAGCACCGGCACGCCCGCGGCCGCGGCCTGCTCGAGCACCGCCTCCGTCCCGCCGACCGTCGTCCGAATCGTATGTATCGGCCTCTCGACGACCAACTGCACCCCCACCGCCGCCGCCAGGTGGTACACCGCCGTGACGTCCGCCATCGCCCGGACCATCGCCGTCGGGTCGGTCACACTGCCCTCGATGAAGTTCAGCCCCTGGTCCAGCAGCGGGCGGATGTTTTCGAGCCGGCCGGTCGAGAGGTCGTCGATGATGCGTACACTCTGCCCAGCCGCCAGAAGCCGCCGGGCCAGATGTGAGCCGATAAACCCTGCCCCGCCGGTGATGAGCGTCGGTCCCGTCAAAGTCGGTTCACGCTACCGCCTGCGGGAGCCGCGGTAAAGCCGCCGCCGGGCCGCTCGAAGCCGGTTGGATGCGTCTGCATACGTGAAATCGACCGCCACGACCCGATTAGTGGTCGACACCCCGGCACATGCCGGTAGACTTCGCACCTAATCAATCGCTTACCGGACGCCCGCCGCAGTCCATCATGAGGATCGACATGCAGCCACGAACCGACGCCCAGGCGAATCCCCCGGCCACCCCGCCGCCAATCCCTTCGGCCCCCCCGTCCTTCGTCGTGATGCAACTCGAACCACTCGAGCCCCGACGCCTCCTGGCCGCTTGGAGCGACGAGGCCCAGCTCATCCGCCAGGACGTCGCCGCGGACCACTTCGGCTACGTCACCGGCGTCGGGCAGACCGTCGTCGTCATCGACTCGGGCATTAACTACGACCACCCGGCCATGGGCGGCGGCTTCGGGCCGGGCTACAAGGTCATCGCCGGATGGGACTTCGTCGATAACGACGCCGACCCGATGGACACCTACGGCCACGGGACCGCCGTCGCCGGCCTCATCGCCGCGGACCCCTACGCCGCCGCCGGCACCACCTACCAGGGCATCGCACCGGACGCCAAGCTCATCGCCCTGCGCATCGACCGCGGCGGCGAGAGCGTTCCCGACTCCCGCCTCGAAGAGGCACTGCAGTGGGTCGAGGCGAACCGAAACCAATACAACATCGGCGTCGTCAACATCAGTTACGGCTTCGGCTCGTACGACGAGCCGTTCTCCGGCCGACGCTTCGGCGACGAGATCAGCCGCTTGAGTGACGCCGGGGTCATTGTCGTCGCAGCCAGCGGGAACAACGGCGTGGATTCGGACAGAGGGATGAACTTCCCCGCCGCCCACCCGGACACGATCAGCGTCGCCGCCGTCGACAACACCGACACCTTCACCGCCTTCAGCCAGCGGTCCGACTACCTGGACGTGCTGGCACCGGGCCAGAGCATCAAGGCCCCTTGGACCGGCAACAACATCGCCACCGTCACCGGCACAAGCTTCGCCGCTCCCCTCGTCGCCGGGGCGATCGCACTGGCCCGGCAGATCGAACCGACGCTCGCGCTGGACGACGTCCGCAGCCTGCTTCGCACCGCCGGGGAGCGCGTCGTCGACACGACGATCTTCGGCGACGCCGGCCCCGTCGTGCCGCGGCTGGACCTGCCGGGCCTGCTCACGCACGCCTCCACCCGCCGTGTCGAGCCCGACGCCGAAGTGGGCAAGTTCGGCAACTATGGCGCCAGCGCCATCGACGACCAGGGCGTGCTGCACTTTGTCTACTACGACGTGGGCGAGCTGACGCTCAAGTACGCCACGCGCAACACGGCCGGGCTTTGGAGCGATGCGCAGGTCGTCGATAACTCGCTGCCGTACATGGGCCAGTTCGTGGACATCGCCCTGGACAGCTTCGGCCGGCCGAGCATCGCCTACTTCGGCGGCTTCCACGGGGACCTGATGTACGCCGAGCTTGGCACGGACGGCTGGGCGATCGAAAGCCCCGACTCGAAGTTCAGCGTCGGCCTCTACCCGCAGATCGCCTTTGACGCCGACGACCGCCCGATGCTCACCTACTTCTACAAGACCGGCGGGCTGATGCGCTGGGCACGCATGGACGCCCGGGGCGACACGGCCAACACCTGGACCTACGGCGTGGTGGACGACGCCGGCGTCGTCGGCCGAAGCGGCGACCTGGCCGTGGACCCGGACGGCAACTTCGCCGTCGCCTACGCCCAGAGCAGCACCGGGCACATCCGCTTCGCCGGCTTCGACGCCGATACGAACCGCTGGAACGCCGAGACCATCGACGACACGACCCGCGGCGTGGACTTCATCAGCGTCGCCTTCGACGCACAGAACCGCCCCACCGTCAGCTACTTCGACGCCTGGCCGGCGGACCTGGTCGTGGCCGTGCCCGTCTCGAGCACCGCCTCCGCCGTGGACCTTGAACGTGCCGGCGCCACCGGCTGGCTCCGCGACCGTGTGGCAACCCGCGGCCCGCAAGGCCACTACAGCCGCGTCTTCACCCAGCCGGGGTTCAGCGGCGTCTTCGTCCTCTTCTACGAACGCAAGGGCAACAACCTCCGCATCGCCGTCGGCATCCCCGGCGACGAAGCCTCCTGGCAAACCTCCGTCCTGCACGCCGGCGGCGGCAAGTTCATCCAGGGCACCACCGGCCCCGACGGCATCGTCTACAGCTACTACGACGGCGCAACCTACAGCCACGTCTTCGCAGCACTGTGACCCGGCTCGGCCGGCGAACCTTGTTTGAATACAAGCACAGAGGGCACAGAGATAGGGAGATCACAGAGGGACATGCTCTTTGTGGTTCTCGGAGTGAGCGACACATCGCGCATCAATCCAACTGCACGCTCTGTGTCCTCTTGATCTCTGTGGCCTCTGTGCCGACTTCCTCAAGCTGCAGTTCAACCGACCAGGCCGCGTTCGCGCAGGTAGTTGAGCACCAGGGTGTCGAAGCCGACTTCGGTGCTTGAGAACAGATACGTGCCGCCGCGCTTCGTGACGTAGTCCTTCAGCGAGAGGCAGTAGGCGTTCAGGTTGGCCTTGTAGCGTTTGACCAGCGGCTGACTGATGGTGACCTCGGCCTCGTCGCCGTCCTCGAGGTCGACGAGTTTCAGGTCGCCGGCGAGGGTTGGGTCGATCTCCTGGGGGCTCAGCACCTGCACGCAGTAGAGGTCGTACCGGCCGCCGGCCAGGTACCGCAGGCCGTTCTCGAAGCCGGACTTGTCGTAGAAGTCGGAGACGACGACGCAGACGCCCCGCGCCCGGTGCGCCAGCGCGAACCGCTTGCAGGCCGAGGCGAAGTCACTCGTGCCGGCGGTGGGCAGGTTGTCCAGGAAGCGGAGCATCTGCGGCACGCGGGTCCGGCCGCGCAGGGGGCCGGTGTCGGCCACGACCTCGTCCGCCAGGCCCGCCACCACGACCCGGTTGTAGTTCACCAGCCCGATGTACCCCAGCGCCGCGGCGACCTGCCTGGCATACCGCGCCTTGGACGGCGTGCCGTAGTCCATGCTGCGGCTCGTGTCGCACAGGACGTAGAGCGCCAGGTCCTCCTCCTCGAGGAACAGCTTGAGGAACAGCCGGTCCAGGCGTGCGTAGATGTTCCAGTCGATGAACCGCAGGTCGTCGCCGACGACGTAATTCCGGAAGTCGGCGAACTCCACGCTGCTGCCCCGCCGCTTGCTGCGGCGTTCGCCCTTCATCTTCCCGGCCAGGATCTTCCGGCTGACGAGGTCCAGCCGGTCGAGCCGCGCCATGAAGCCGGGGTCCAGGAGCGAAGGGAGTGCGGCTTGGGTCATGGCAGGTTACGTTCTACGGGCGGCGGTCCACCGCGTCCATCGCGTCCATGATGCGGCGGGCGTCTTGCAGGTCATTCTCCGGCACGTGCAGCATCAGCGGCATGAGCATGTAGCCGACGAGGGCCGTGTCGCCCGTCAGGCAGGCGTGGATGCCCCTCGGCCTCGAGGCTCACGCGCAGGACGTCCAGGAACGACCGGTCAGTCGAACGCACGAGCAGGGCCATCCGCTCGCTCTCTTGCGGCAGGCGGACGTACGCCGACGGAATGTGCCGCGACTGTAAGGCTTCGCCAGGGACCGCTTCGCCATCGACGGCGTCGAACTCGCCCGCTTCATCCCACTCGAAGGCGTCGACGTCCGGCTCGGGTCGAGGCGCTACATCGACCGGGGCAACTGGCGGCCTCGTCCGAATCGCGCGGGCCGTGAAGAACTTGAGCATCATCAACACGAACAGGCCGATGACGAACAGCCCCACGAGATCGACCGTAAAAACCTCCTCTACGACCACGCTACCGCCTCCCCCCGAGGTGCTTGCGCATCTCCTTAAGAAACAGCGTCACGAACGCATAAGCCGCCGAACCCACGGTGGCGAGCAGGAGCAGCCCGAGCACGAACAGCAGCGGCCCGACCGGCAGGTCGAGCATCTGGGCATACGTCCGCAGGGCTTCGAGCATGTCTTCGAACAGCCGGCCCATGGTTACAGTGCCTCCAGGTACCTGGCCATGCCCAGCGACAGCAGCATCAGCAGCAGCACCGCCACGACCCAGCCGACCCACCGCGGCACGAGTTGTTTCTTTCCGATCATGGCCCGCAACTCCTTCTCCGCCTCGGCGGCGGCACGAACAAAACCCGCCTTGTCATCCAGGCGGTCGTACCCGTCGTCATGCAGCAGCTTGTTCCGCACCGTGGCGATGAACCGCAGCCTCTTGAGCGTCCCCGGCGGCAGCCGGCCCGAGACGGAACTCGCCTTCTCATGCAGCCCCCGGCCGGTGGCGCCCATGCGTGCGAGCATCGACTCCAGCCGCTTGGTCCGCGTGATGACGAGCTTCAGGTCCCGCATGACCCGCCTGTTGTACCCGCCGGCGGGTGTGGGGGATGCATCATAAGTCATGAGTAACAGGTCATGAGCAATGAGCAATGAGCAATAAGCAATGAGCAACGGGCCACAGGTCATGTGTCCTGCTCTGGGGAACAGACCCGACAGCCGCCGGATCACAGGGCAACCCCTGCTACGAATGATTCATTCCTTCTTACTCATTAATCATTGCCCCCCACCCCCTCAAGCCGCCAACTGCAGCACCCCCGCATCACGGCGGTCGACCGGGTCGGTGGTGCCGAAGCGGTGCTGGTGCACGGCGGCCGGGCCGGCGGAGGTCGAGCGGATCGCCTGCACGCGGTAGGTCACCTGGCGGACCCCCGGCGGGAGCGTCGCGTCCGTGAACCGCTTCCGGCCGGCGATGCCGATGAACGTGTAGTCGCCCAATCCCGCCCCGGTGTCGGTCCGTCGGCTCAGGTGGTACGTCGTGCCGCGCGCGCCCGGCGGGTTGTCGCACTTCCAGCCGAGCAGGAGCGCGCCGGACGGTTTCAGGTCCGAGGTGAAGGCGTACGGCTCGCCCGGCGGCGGCAGCGGGCCGCCGTCGGCGGGTGCCGGCACCTGGCCCAGCACGTACGCCCGGTTCCCGAGGGTGGCGGCTCGCAGGCGGATCTGCTCGATCAGCACCGCCCCGTCACGCCGCATCGCCCGCATGGCCAGCTTCACCGCGAGCGTCTCGGCCCGGGCCCGTTCCAGGGCCGCCTCCTGCGCCAGACAGGCGGCCCGCGCCGCCGCGACCCGCGCCGCCAGCGCCGCGAGCCGGTCGGGGTCGAGCCCCAGCGCCGCGGCGTTGTCCTCCCACGTCGGCAGGTGGGTCTCGAAGAAGATCAACTGCGGCAGCTTGTTACGCGGCACGGTTCGCATGCCCCTGTCATCGGCCGGGAACAGCCGCGACTGAAGTTTCAGGCCCCGCCGCCCCCGTATCGGACCCGCCGGCGGCCGCCGGTGCCCCGCTGCGTCGTGACAAAACCATTTTGCCGCGCGCCCGAGCGCCCTTGCCGCGCGCCCGTGCCCTGCCGCCGCGCGCCCGAACGACCCCGCCGCGCATCGCCGCCGTTCCGCCGCGCCGTCACGTCGCGCTGACGACGTACGGCGGGTGAAGACGACACAGAGACCCCAGAGATAAGGAGACCACAGAGTGAAAAACAGGATGACCTCAAACGGCCGAACCACCCCACAACCGCCCGGCCGCCCCGGGCCCATGGGAGACGTCTCCATCGCTCATACTTCATCGTATCTGCAAGCCGCCGCCCCCCCCACGCACCCAACCGCCAGCCTCTAGACGTGCCCCCCCGATTCATTACTTCTTACACATTACTCATTACTCATTACTCATTACTTCTCACTTCTGACTTCTGACTTCTGACTTCTGACTCCTCACCTCCCCCCCCTCCACCGGCGTCTCCGCCAGCACCTTCTCCAGCACCATGTCCGTGGTGATGCCCTCGGCGTCCCCTTCGAAGTTGAGGATGACCCGGTGGCGCATCGCCGGGACGACGACGGACTTGATGTCGTCGAAGCTGCAGTGAAAGCGGCCGTCGAGCAGGGCACGGACCTTCGCCGCCAGCGTGATGGCCTGGGCCGCACGCGGGCTTGCCCCCACGCGGACGAACTGGTTGACGCTGTTGACGGCGAACTCCCCGCCGGGGTGGCTCGCCAGCACGCAGCGGATCGCGTAGTCCTGCACGTGCGGGGCGACGACGACGCGGCGGATCAGCTTCTGGTGGCTTTTGATGCGCTCGGCGTCCAGCACGGGCTGGAGCCTGGGCGTGATGCCGGCGGTGGTGCGGTTGAGGATCTCGGCGAGCTCGGCCCGGTCGGAGTAGTTGACGATGAGCTTGAAGAAGAAGCGGTCGAGTTGTGCCTCGGGCAGCGGGTAGGTGCCTTCCTGTTCGAGGGGGTTCTGGGTGGCCATGACGAAGAAGGGCTGTTCCAGCGGCCGGACCTCGCCGCCGGCGGTCACCTGCTTCTCCTGCATGGCCTCGAGCATGGCCGACTGGGTCTTGGGGGTGGCGCGGTTGATCTCGTCGGCGAGGACGATCTGGGCGAAGATCGGCCCGGCCATGAAGGTGAAGTGACGCCGGCCGGCCTCGTCCTCCATGATGACGTTGGTGCCGATGACGTCGGCGGGCATGAGGTCGGGGGTGAACTGGATGCGGGAAAACTTCAGGTGCAGCGCCTCGGCCAGGGAGCGGATGAGTGCGGTCTTGCCGAGGCCCGGCACGCCTTCGAGCAGCGCGTGGCCGCCGGTGAAGAGGCAGGTGAGGACGCCGTCGACGATCTCGCCGTGGCCGACGATGGCCTTGCCGATCTCGTCGCGGACGGCCTTGTAGTCTCGGCGGAAGGCGTCGGCCAGCGCCTGGACGTCGGCGGATTGTTCTACGTCTGCGGCTGTCATGGGTGCTCCTTGGTGCTGCTTCAGGCGGTGCGTTTCTCTTGAAGTTTGAGCCGCTCGACGGCGGCGGGCAGGTCCGCGTTGCCGATCCTGCGGGGCCGGCAGCGGACGACACTGCCGGGTGTGAACTGCCACGTCTCGTCGTCCGGGTCGTAGTCGTCCGGGCGGAGCAATACGAACGCGTCCGGCCCGACGCGGTGGGCCGGCACCGGCCGCCAGACGTCGGTACCCTCGTCGAGCAGCGCGACGAAAACCTGTTCAGTCGTCATAGCGGTAGCCCTCCTTGCCGAGGTGGAAGATCTCGCCGGTTCTGGCATCGACCATCAGCCTTCTCCCGCTCGGGTGCGTGTAGCGTAACGCGGGGCCGAGCTTACCAGTACACGTTTCGGGCGGTGTGCAAAGTGCCTCGGCAATCATGGCCTTCGTCCACCCGCGCTGGACCATCTGCCGTTCCAGTTTCGTCGGGTTCGTAAACGACGGAATCTCCGGCGGGTCGGCCTCACTCATCCCTCACCCCGCTGCTTCTTCTCCATCTGCTCGCGGGCGCGGCGTTTGGCTTCGAGGAGGTTGCCCATGCCGCCCTCGCCGGGCTTCTCCGCGCCTAAGCCCTTGGGCGTCGTCGCCTTGCCGACGGCCGGGCCGACGGGCTTGTCGGTCGCTCCGCCCACCGCCTGCGTCAGGTCGCCGGCCGGGGCGTCTTCGGCGGCTTCGAAGCGGAAGCTCGGCTTCGGCGTGGTGTCGGGTGCCGGTCGTTCGGGCGTTGCCTGCTCGGCCTTGGGCTTCTCGCGCACGCCGCGGAGGGCGTCCACCGTCTGCCCGCCCCCTTCGCGCCCTCTGGCGACGCTCGTGTAGGCCAGCACCGCCCCCTTGAGCCGCCCGGCCAGCCGCGCGGGGGTGTGCTGGTCCCAGGCGATGCGCCGCACCGCCACGTCCACCAGCATCAGCCCCAGCAGCCACGGCAGCAGGATATGCCAGACCGGCAGCCGGGCGATGCGGTCGCGGAGGCCTTCACGGTCGAAGAGCTCGACGGCCTGCGGGTCGAAGGGGGTGTCGATGAACCGCCCGCCGGTCCGCCGGGCGACTTCACGCAACATCGCCTCGTCGCTGCTGAGGCGCTGCAGCTCGGCCGAGGCGTTCACGGCCACGCCGCCGAGGAGTTGCCCCGCCTCGCCGCTTTCGCCGCTGAACTGCATGCTCGCGACGTAGTTGCCCGAGCCGGCCGCCGGGAAGGTGGCCTCGTACCGCCCGGCCCCGGTCTGGCGGAGGTTCACGGGCAGGTTCGTGCCGTCGGGCCCGATGACCGACCCGGCGATGCTCAACGCGTTGCGGAACGCGTCCTCCTTGTCGAACGCCTCGACGACGACCCGCCCCTGCCCGTCATCGACGTTCAGCGTGACGTCAAAGTCCGTGCTCTGAGCCGCCCGGCCCACGCCGCGGACGACTTGCGCCCAGAACTTGTCGTAATCGGCACTGTTCACGAAGTTGACGCCCCAGCGGTTGTGGGCGTCGCTGGTGAAGACGGCCGCCTTGCCCAGGCCGCTTTGCCACCAGGCCAGCAGCGGGTCGGCCTCCTCGCCGGCGGTCAGGGGCATCTGCACGGTCGGGTCGTCGCGTCGGCCGGTGAGCACCATGCCGCCGACGGGCGGAATCGTGTCGATGCCCCGGATCAGCTCCCCGCCGGCCAGCGTGCCGCTGACGGGGATGCCCTCGGGGTCCTCGACGATCAGCGTCCGCCGGATGACGGTCGCCTCCTTGATGAAGATCTGCGGGATCTGCTTGAAGTTCCCGCTGACGACCGGGTAGGCCGTGCCGCCGGTGCGGTCGGCCAGCGTCTGCATGATGGAGTAGTCGCTGCCGGGGTGCGGCGTGACGGTGATCGTGGAGATGCTGATCCTGTTGTCGGCGAACGTCTGGATCGTCGCGTCGCTCGGCGGGCTCGGGTCGCCGTCGGAGATGATGACGACGTGCTTCTGACGCGCGTTGCTCTGAAGAAGCCCCGGCTGGCCGTTCAGGCCGTTGAGTGCGACCTCCATCGCGTCGACGAACGAGGGCATGTCGCCGAGTTCCATGTTCTTCACGGCGGCGACGGCGCGGGTGCCGTCGCCCTTTTCCTGGAGCGGGAAGTCGTACTGGCTGCCGGCCCCGCCGTTGACGCCCTGCCACGCGAAACTGATGACGCCGACCTCGTCGCGGCGGGAGAGTGTTTCGATCGCCTTGATGGCCGCCTGCTCGCCCCAGTAGTTGCCCTCGGGCATCTCCGTCGAGTGCATGATCAACTGCAGTGCGCCCTTGTGGATGATGCGCTTGCTCGGGATCTGCATCATCACCGGCAGCACTTCCTCCGTCCGGCTGCCGTTCCACCCGCCGGCGCCGAAGGCGTTCTCCCCGCCCACCATCACCAGCCCGCCGCCGGTTTCGTGCACATAGTCCGCCAGGATGCGGTCCTGGTCCTCGCCGATGCCGGCGGCACCGCGAGGCACGTTGTACAGAATCACCGCGTCGTACCCCTGCAACTCCAGCAGGCTCCGCGGGAAGCCCGAGACGTCCACCCGCTCGCCGACGTTGATGCCCTCGTTGCGGAGCGCCTCGGCCAGCAACGCCCCCTGCCCGCCGGGCGCATCCGGCGTGGCCGACGAGCCGTCGACAAACAGCGTGCGGCTGCGCCCGCTGAGGAACGTGAACCCGCCGGCGGTGTTGTTCGCCGCGAGCGTATCGACGCCCTGTGCCCCGGCCGTGTCGAACACCGCTTCGAACTGCAGCACGCCCGCCGTGTCGATCGCGGGGACGCGTACCGTCTGGCGGTTGGCGCCCGGCTGCAGGGTCACGGGGCGGGTGGTCTGCTCGCCGGGGAGGCTCGGCTCCAGGTCCATCGGGCGGCCCTGCATGAGCACCGTCAGCTCGCCGGTGACGGCGCGGGCGTTCGTGTTCCGCAGGATGACGTCGATCTCGAACGGCTCGTTCTCGCGCCTTCGGGTCGGCGTGACGAGGCGGTCCACCAGCACCTCGTTGGTCACGCGGTAGGAGAGCGGCATCACGTCGATCGGCACGCCCTGCTCCACGGCGGTGGCGATGGCCGCGTCCAGGTCGCCGGCGGTCTGATTGCCGTCCCAAACCAGCAGCAGCCGACGCTTGGCACCCTCGCTGAAGCTGGCCAGCGCCAGTTGAACCGCCTCGGCGACGTTGGTCCCCTCGCCGTCGCCGTGCAGCGCGATCGCGCCGCGCTGCAACTGGCGGTTGGGCAGTGCATCAATGTACGGCCGCTCGTCGAAGCTGATGACGCCGATGCGGTCGTCGGGCTTCTTCTGGCTGTCGGGCCTGTCGAGGCTCGCGTCGAGGAACGCCTCGGTGGCGGAGACGACGTCACCTGCCGGGCCCAGGTCGACGAGCCGGGCCGACGCCGAGACGTCCCGCAGGACGATGACCTCGACGTCCTCGCCCGTCCGCTGCCAGTGCGGCCCGCCGAGCAGGACCACCAGCAGCGCCAGCACCACGAGGCGCACGCCGATGGCCGTGTAACGCCGCACGGGTTCCACGGCCGCCATCGACCGCAGGCCCAGCAGCAGCGTCGGCAGCGCCAGTGCCGCAAACAGCAGCCCGGCCTGCCACCACGCCAGGTACTCGAGCGATAGCGGGATGGCGGCGACGGCTGTCATGAATGCGAACGAACCCCTCTTTGCCCGGCAGGATACCCGCCGACGGCAACAGAGACACGCGCGACTTCCTCCGCACTAAGGTAAGGGCAGTGGCACCACCTGCAGGCGGTTGTTGCCGGAGTCCACCACCACGGCCCGCCCGGCGGCGTCGACGGCAGTGGCCCACGGGTACCGCAGCTGCCCCGCCCCGCTGCCGGCCGAGCCCCAAGCGCCCAGCGAACCGCCGGTCTGCGGGTCGATCTCCTGGATGCGGTTGTTGCCGAACTCCGTCACGAGCAGTGTGCCGGCGGGCGTGCCCGTCAGGCCGTACGGAAACCGGAACTCGCCCGGCCCGCCCCCGACCTGACCGAGGTTCCGCCTGAACGACCCGTCCAGCCCGAACACCACCAGCCGGTGGTTGCATGCATCCGCCACGAACAGCTCCTGCCCGATCACCGTGATGCTCTGCGGCCTGTCGAACTGCCCGTCGCCCGTTCCGAAGCTGCCGAAGCTGCGCTTGTACGCCCCGGTGCGGTCGAACACGGAGATGCGGTCGTTCCCGCCGTACTCCGCCACGAAGACCTCGTCGCCGGCGAAGGCGACATCGGTGGTAAGCCGGAACTGCCCGGGCCCCTCGCCGAACTCCCCGAAGCTGAACAAAAACGCCCCGACCGAGGAGTAAACCGACACCCGCCCGTAGTGCGTGTCGGCGATCCAGAGGTTGCCCGCCTCGTCCACACTCAGCCCGACCGGCTTGCCACTCTCGAACGCCGGCATGACCCAGCCGAGCATGTGGTTGCCTTTACTGTCAATCTTCTGCACGTGGGCCACACGGTCGACGACGAAGAACGCGTCCTCCGCCGCGGAGTAGGCGATCGCGCGCGGGTAGACCACCTGCCCGTCTCCCCGGCCGGTTTCGAGCCAGACGGCCTGCGGCTCGTCAGTCGACGGGCAACCCATGACCAGAAGCAGCGGCAGCATCAGCACCAGCCCCCCGGCCGCCCCCGACCGCCGGGCGTGCAGGCTCACCAGCAGCGTCAGCAGCAGCGTGCAGCAGACGGCGGCACAGAGAATGAGCAGTGAGACGTCAATCATCGGGCCCCAACGCAGCAAGTGTACCCACGACATCATCAGCGACATCAGCGTATTCGGAGAAAGCAGCACGGCCGCGGGCACTTCCGTCAGCGACAATGCGAAACCTAGTACCGCCGCTGTGGCGAACAACGGCCAACCCAGCGGCCAGGCGACCAGCCGGGCCACCTGCCAGCCGGTCGCGCCGTCCACCGCCGCCATCGCGCGCAGCGTCGCCGTCGCCCGGTTCACCCACAGGCCCGCCGCCACCCCGAGCCACGCGTACAACGCCAAATGCACCCACGCCGTCTGCACGAACGCAATGTCCACCGACAAATCCTGCAGACGCAACCAGGCCCAGACCTGCAGCACGGCCAGCGCGAGCATCTGCCCGCCGAAGAGGAACGCCACCAGCGACGCCGCGGCACAAACGCCGGCCCGACGTCCCGCCGCCGCGGCCAGCAACCCCAGCAGAAACACGCCCCCGCCTACGGTCGACGCCAGGAGCAGGCTGGTCAGTACCTGGGGCCAGTTTTCCATCAATGCCGCAGCCAGGTCGGTCTGCCAGCGGCCGGCCGCCAGCAATGCCACGGCCGCCCCGCCGGACGTCAGGAGCATCAACCCCCAACCGGTGAGCCGCACGGCCGGCCCGGCCGGCAGACGCGTCTCACTCGCCTGCCCCGGTGACCGCAACAGCAGCCACACCACGCCCGAGGCGAGCAGCAGCGTCACGAGGCTCATCGGCAGGCCCACGGCGGTCGCGGCCGCGTACCGGGCCGACAGACTGGTGCCGAAGAACGTGTCCATGCCCACGTAACCGCCGATGTCGAACGCCGTCCTCACCTCCGTGCTGACGGTCGAGATGCCGGTCATTTCGTAGACGAAGAATTCCCCGGCGGCGAGCACCATGCACGCCAGCCACGCCGCGGCCACGGGGCCGGCAAGCTGCCGACGACGGACACGCCCCTCGCCGCCGTCGAGTCGGGCGGCGGCCAGCACGTCCGGGTCGAGGCGGCGCATCGACAGCCCCACCACAACCGCTGCGGCCGGCCAGAGCCATGTCGCCACGCTCACGATGCACCGCAGCACGTCCAAAGCGCTCTGCGGCTCCGGCGAGAGCCCTGCCAGCAGCAGCGCGTTCCGCCAGGCGTACCCCAGTACGATCGAGGGCAACAACAACGGCAACGGCAGCAGAAGCCACGCCGACCGGGAGCCGCCGGCAATCAGCCGCGCCGCCGGCCAGGCCAGCAGTAACGCGAGCGTGGCGGTGCCCGCGTTGTAAGCCAGCGTCCGGAGCACGATGCCTGCAAGCCCCGCGGGTGCGTACGCCAGCGTCTGCGGCAGCGCAAGCAGATGCCCGACCGCCCATACCAGCGGCACGCCGCACAGCATCGCGACGGCCGACAGCAGGAGAAGCCTCGCGCCCGAATGCCCGTCTGGCATGCCTGAGAACCGGTGCCGCTGCTTCACGATACGCCTGCCTTGTGACCTCTTGCCCGCACGCTAGCATGGAGCGTGCCGAAGGGAGGCACGTTCGTGCTAGTGACCGGGCGAATGAAGCCGTGCATCGTTCTGGAGTACGCCACGCGCGCGGAGGACGTCAGGCCGCTGCTGCCGGCGGGGGTGGAACCGGTCTGCATCGAGGGATTTGCACTCTGGAACATCATAGCGGCCCGCATTGAGAAACTGCGGCCAGTCGGTGTGCCTCGGCCGCTGGGCGTACGTTACCACCACGTGGCCTACAGGCTGCGCGTGCAGGTGCCTCGAGCCGACGGCGAGCCGGAAAAGGGACTGCTCTACATTCGAAACGACGGCGACCGCCGACGCGTCCATGTCGCCGGCAGCCGCTTCCTGCACCTGCGAAGCAACCCCGCGCAGATCCGCCTGGGCGTTCATGAAGAGAGTTGCCACCTGCAAGTGCTGCGGACCCCCAACCACCACGGCAACTGCACCGTCCTGGCGGAGTTCGGGCAGGACGCCTCCAAGGTGCCCGACCTGCTCAAAGCCGTCGAAGCGAACCCGGGCCTGGCAATGCACGAACCTGTCCGCTTCGTCACCGACGACGCCGGGCGGATCCTTCGCCGAACCGTCGTCGACCGGGACGCCGAGAACGCCGTCCGACAGCCGCTGACTGTACAGACGAGCCGCTGGGCCTTCTTCGAGCACCTTTCGGTCAAGCCGCCGACGTTCCTCCGGGGAAAGCTGGTCAGCAACGCGGACTACACTTGGCGGATCGGCCAGAAAGTCGGCAATGCCGTCGCCCGGTGAGTCAGGCCTGGGCGGCTCCAAAGCAGACTCCGCCGCTTGCAGAGCCCGGCCGAGGCGACTACCGTTACGCCGCAGTCGGTTAAAACTCCGGGCCCGTAGCTCAATTGGGAGAGCACTGCCTTTGCAAGGCAGGGGTTAGCGGTTCGATCCCGCTCGGGTCCATTCGCCCGCAGGCGCTTTGTGGTGAAGTGCTGGCGGGCGTTTCCTTGCGCCGAACAGGCGGGGGCGGGAAGGTCCCGGGGGTGACCGGCTTGGTGGGACGCCGATTCGACGCTTCCCGACCCGCTTGGGACTCCGTACGGCCGGCGGATAAGCTGCACGGCATGCCCGAGATACACCCGACTGCCTTTGTCGATCCGCGTGCGTCACTCGCCCAGGGTGCTCAGGTGCGGGCATTGGCGATTGTGACCGGGGCCGTGACCATCGGGGAGGGTACGGTCGTCGGCGAGCGGTCGCATATCGAGGCGGGCGAGGCGGGCACGACGGTCATCGGGCGGCGGTGCGTCATCGGGCCCGGGGCGTTCGTCGGCACGCCGGCACAGCACCAGAAAGCGGACCACACCGTCGGCCATTGCGTGCTCGGCGATGACGTCACCGTGCGCGAGTGTGTGACCATCAACCGGGCGAGCAAGCCGGGCATCGAGAATGCGACGCGCGTCGGCGACGGTTGCTTTCTCATGGCCTGCAGCCACGTGGGGCACGACTGTGTGCTCGAGGCGGAGGTAACGATGGCCAACGCCGTGCTGCTGGCGGGTCACGTGACGGTCGGCCGGCGGGCATTCCTCGGCGGGATGGCGGGGTTCCACCAGTTCGTGAACGTCGGCCGGCTGGCGATGGTCGGCGGCGGCGAGATCGCCACGCAGGACGTGCCGCCGTTCGCGGCCATGCGGTACGGAAGGCTCAAGGGGTACAATGCCGTCGGCTGCCGGCGGGCGGGCGTCTCGCGCGAGGGCGTGGTGGGCATCCGGGCGGCGTTTTTGAAGCTTCGGCGTCACCGGGTGATGTCGGCGGCACTGGCGGCGATCCGGGACGAGGGGCTCGACGCCGTGCCGGAGGTCGAAGAGCTGCTGGCGTTCATCGGCCGGGCCAAACGCGGCGTCGTGCCGTCCGTCGGCAGGTCACAAAGCACAGCGGACGACCAGTAACCACCCGGCCTGCCCCCTGCTCCCTGTTGCCTGCTCCCTGTTGCCTGCTCGCTGTTGCCTGCTCCCTGTTGCCTTCTGAGACTAGACCCGCCCCGTCCACTCCGGCGGCAGGAGCATCACGGGGATGTGCGTCTCCTTGATGAGTTCCACGGGCACGTTCCCGGCCAGCAGGCGGGCGAAGATGTTCTTGCCGGTGAGGCCCAGCACGATCAGCGTGCAGTCGCGCTCCTTGGCGGTGTTGAGGATGGCCCGGGCGATGTCGTCGGAGAAGAGGAGCAGGGTCTGGACCGTCTGCCCGCGGCCGCGAATCGCCTCGGCCAGCATGCGGACAGAGGCTTCGCCTTCGTTGTCCGCCTGCTCGCGGCCCTGCGGGCCGGTGGGTCGACTGACGTTCACGGCCAGCACCTCGGCACGCAGGCGCTCGGCCATGTCCGCGACAGACTCTGCCAGCCGCTCGGCGGCGTACGGGGTGCTCACGGCGACGAGAATCCGACTCATGGCGTGAACTATACCATAGCAGGCATTGATTCCGACTCGGCTTCCGAGGCACGCCCCTTCCCGCCGCCTGGCCGACGGCCTGGGGCTGACCGAGCTCGATGGTGCTGTTTGAGGCCGAAACTGGCTGATCCTCATCGCGCAGGGCAAGACGACCCGACAGGCGGCTGCCGGGTCGTCGATGTTCTGTCGCAGGCTGAACAAAGCCCGGCGTGCCGGACCGGCCGCCGGTGCTGTGCGGCCTCAGGCGGTGGCAACGTCGCGCACGTGGACCTTGCGGCCCTGGAACTCGACGCGGCCTTCGACGAGGCTGAACAGCGTATAGTCCTTGCCCTCACCGACGTTGAAGCCGGGGTAGAACTTGTTGCCGCGCTGGCGGATGATGATCTGCCCTGCGCGAACTGCCTGCCCGCCGTAGGCTTTCACGCCGAGGTACTGCGGGTTGGAGTCGCGACCGTTTTTGGAGGAACCTTGTCCCTTTTTATGTGCCATGTCTTTGTGTCCGGGGTTATGGGAAGGGCAAAAGCATAGCCACGCGCTGCGGTGGCGGCAAGTGGACGGCAGGGTGCGAAATCCGTGGCCCCGCCCCGCCGCCGGCCCCATCAGTCGTCCGCCGGTTAGTCGCCCGACGGATGCAGCGTGAGAGGCCCTGCCCGGGGCCCGTTTCCTGCGGGCCTTCTTTCGGATAAGCTTCCGGGCCCAGGCAAGCATTATTCAGGAGACGCAATGTCCGACGCGAAGGCAGCCGCCAAACCCACCGCCCCGAAGAAGCAGACCGCCACCCTCACACTCGAAGACGGGCGTGTCGTCGAGTTACCGGTGGTCGTCGGCAGTGAAGGCGAAAAAGCCATCGACGTCACCAACCTCCGCAGCGACACCGGCTACATCACCCTCGACCCGGGCTACCGCAACACCGGCTCCTGCCAGAGCGAGATCACTTACATCGACCCGGAAAAGGGCATCCTCCGCTACCGCGGCATTCCGATCGAGGAAGTCGCCGAGAAAATGAGCTTCCTGGAGACCGCACACCTGCTCATTTACGGCCAGGGCAAAGGCCCGGAAAAGGCCGCGTTCATCCGGCAGGTCAACGAAAACACCGTCGTCGAGCCGCGGCTGCTGGGCATTCTGGACGGCTTCCCACGCGAGGCCAGCCCCATGGCCATGCTCTCGGCGTGCATCAACGGCCTGTGCGGCTACCACCACGAGGTGCTGGACGTCGATTACGACAGCCACTTCGACGTCACCGCCGCCAAGCTCATCGGGAAGGTCAAGACGCTGGCCGCAGCCATCTACCGCCACCGCGTCGGGCGGAGCTACATCCCGGCCGACCCGAACCGGGGGTACGTCGCGGACCTGCTGCACATGATGTACGGCGAGGACCGCACCGGCACCAACCCTGAGATCAGCCGCGCCCTGGACCTGATCTTCCTCCTCCACGCCGACCACGAGCAGAACTGCTCCACCAGCACCTGCCGCATGGTCGGCTCCAGCCATGCCAACCTCTTCGCCTCGGCGGCGGCGGCGGTCTGTGCGCTCTGGGGCCCGCTGCACGGCGGGGCGAACATCGAGATCATGAACCAGCTGGAGATGATCCACGAAGAAGGCCTCACCCCCGACCAGTTCGTCGCCGGTGTCAAGGCGAAGAAGTACCGCCTCTTCGGCTTCGGCCACCCGGTCTACAAGAACTACGACCCCCGCGCCCGCATCCTCAAGCAGTCGGCCGACGAGGTGCTCGGCAAGCTCGGCATCAACGACCCGCTGCTGGAAATCGCCAAGAAGCTCGAGACCGTGGCACTCGCCGACGACTACTTCACCAGCCGCCAGCTCTACCCAAACGTGGACTTCTACTCCGGCATCATCATGCGGGCCATCGGCATCCCGACGGACATGTTCACCGTCATGTTCGGCGTCGGCCGAATGCCCGGCTGGGTCGCGCAGTGGAAGGAAGTCCGCGAGGACAAAGGCAAGATCTACCGCCCACGCCAGATCTACACCGGCCACGTCGACAAGCACCTGTAGTCCACCCGAACACGGCCAACCGGCATGCCCGACGGCTTCTTCGACGTCTACGCCAAGCTCAACGCCCGGCCTCCTCGCAAGGACCCCGAGGCGTCCGGCCCTGACGCCGCAGGTACCCCGCGCGACGAGCCGCTGACCGTCACCCAGTTCAACCACGAGGTCGCCCGTGGACTCAACCGCCACTTCCCCGGCACCATTGAAGTCCGCGGCGAACTCTCCGGTGCACGCATCCACCCCGGCAGCGGCCACCTCTACGGCGACCTCAAGGACGAACAGAGCCTCGTCCCCGTCGTCATGTTCAAGGCCCGTGGCAAGCTCCTCTTCGAACCCGAAGACGGCATGGAGGTGCTCGTCCGTGCTCAGGTCAAAGTTTACGAACCCCGCGGCCGATACCAGCTCGTGGCCGACGCCATCGAGCCGCTCGGCGAGGGCGCTTTCGAACTGGCAAAGCGGCAACTCATCGAGAAGCTGGAGCGCGAAGGCCTCTTCGACCCGGCCCGCAAGCGGCCGCTGCCGGCGTTTCCCCGCCGCATCGCGATCGTCTCCGGGAAGTCCGCCGCGGGCTTCGCAGACATCCTCAAGGTCTTTGAGCCCTACCCGTTCCTGAAGATTTACCTGCTCACCGCGCCGATGCAGGGCGAGCACGCCGCCGAACGCATCACCGCCGCCGTGCGACAGCTAGGCCAGTATGCCCGCCACCTGGACGTGCTGCTGCTGGCCCGCGGCGGCGGCGCGAAGGAGGACCTCTGGCCGTTCAACGACGAGCAGATGGCCCGGGCCATTGCCGACTGCCCACTGCCGGTCGTCACGGGCATCGGCCATGAGATCGACGTGTCCGTCGCCGATCTGGCCGCGGACGTACACTGCCACACGCCGACGGAAGCCGCCCGCCGCATCGTGGACAACTGGCAGCAGGTCGTGCAGTTCCTGGAGTACGCCCCGCTCCGCATGCGGCAGGGGTTGCGTCGGCTGCTGGGCGAGAACCGCCGACGGCTGGAGGCCGCGGAGCGGTCCAGCCTCTTTCGCCGACCGACCGACCGGCTCGACCGCCTGCGCCAGAAGTTGGACGACCGCGAGAACCAGCTGACACTCGCGCTGGTGCGGCAGGCCAAGCGGTTCGAGGCCCGCTTGAGCACCGCGGCCGGCCGGCTGGAGCGTGGCCACCCGCGCAACGCCATCGCACTCCGCCGGCAAAAGCTGTCGATGCTCGCCGGCCCGCTGGACCGGGCGGCCGCCGGCACCCTGGCCCGCCGCCGTCAGCAGCTCGACGCCCTGGACCGCCAGCTCCGCGCCATGAGCCACGAGAGCGTGCTGGCACGCGGCTTTTCAATCACGCGCATCAGGCAGGGCCAGATCGTCCGAAGTGCCAAGCAGCTCAAGGGCGGCGAACGCCTGGTGACGCGACTGGCCGACGGCGAGGTGGAGAGCACCGCGCAGGATCCGAAGCAGCCGCCGCTGTTTTAGCGCTCCCCGCCATGGAAGGCCCGGCTCATCAGCCGTTGGCGTCGACACCGGCGGCGGCCTGCACAACCCGGCCCCGGCCGCGTCGCCGTCGGATGCCGATGACGATGCACGAGCCGATGACCATCAGCAACGCCGCCGGGTAGAACAGCGGTGCCGGCAACTCGCCAAACAGCAGCCACCCCAGCACGCCCGCCGAGAGGAACTGCCCGAGGGAGAAGACGCTCACCACTTGCGGCCGCATCACCCGCATCGACCGGTTCAACGACGAATGCCCCACCACCGTCGGGATGAACGCGAGCCCGAGGATCCAGAGCCACTCCATCGGGTCGCTCACGAGCAGGATACGCGGCCCGGACGTGACCGACGCCAGCAACGCCCCGAAGAGGGCGGCCACGGCATACACCGGCACGATGTAGAGCCAGACACTCGTGAAGTGCCGATTGAGCCGGGCCAACGCCAGGTAGAACGTTGCCCCGACCATGCTGGCCGTACAGACCGCATCGCCGAAGAGCGTCGAGCCGTCGACACGAAGCCCGCCGAGCGTCAGCAGCAGCACGCCGGCCAGCGCGACCACCGTGCCGACGATCTCCATCTGCTTGGGCTTTTCGCGGATGAGGATGAACAGCGCCAGCGGCATGACGGCCGGGGCCAGGTTCGTCAGCAGGGTGGCGTTCGCGGCCGTCGTGAACCTCGCGCCGTAAATCCACGACCAGAAGTGCAGTGTCAGCATGGCCGCCGGCGCGACCACCGACGCCAGGTGCCGAAGCGTGAACCCGCCCGGGTTGGCCCGCAACGCCCGGAAGAACAACGGAGACAACGCCACCGCCGCGATCGCCAGGCGCCACACGGCCACCGTCACCGGCGGGGCCTGCCCGGCCTTGATGAAGAGCACCGCGGTTGAGCAAGCCAGAACCCCGACGAGCAGGACGGCCATCTTGCCGGGCGTGACGGCGTCCGCATTCACACGGGCACCGCGTGCGCGTTCTTCGGCGGCCGCTGACGCTGACAGCGTTGCATCGTTATTCGTCGCGGAGGTGGCAGGCGTGGGGGAAGACATCGGCAGGAACCGACCGGCGGGCCTCGCCGGGGCGTTGCAACGCCCGAGACAACAAGGCAAAAGCCCACACCGCGGTGCCGGCGAGCTTAGCGGCGTTCGCCCGGTAGTCCAACGATGCTAAACGCCGGACGTCGCCAGAAACCCGCCGTCCACCGGCACGCAGATCCCGGTGACGAACCCGGCCGCCTCGTCGTCCAGCAGCCAGCGCAGCGCCCCGAGAAGCTCGGCCGGCTCGCCGAAACGGCGCATCGGGGTGTGGGCCATCACGTTCCGCCCGCGATCGGTCAGGCCGTCGTCGGCGGCGGCGTCCGTCAGGATCTTTCGGCTGCGGTCGTTCGGGAAGAAGCCGGGGGCGATGGCGTTCACCCGCACGCCCGCCTCCCCGAGGTATGCTGCCAGCCACTGCGTGAAATTGATGACCCCCGCCTTGGCCATGCCGTATGCCGCGTTACGGGTCAGCGGGCGGTAGCTGTTCATGCTGGCGATGTTGACGATCGCCCCGCCGCCATGGCCCGCCATGCCCCGCTCGACCATCCCACGTCCGAAGACCTGGCAGGGAATCACCGTGCCGGTGGTGTTCGCCAGCAGCACGCCGCCGAACGCCTCCAGGTCAATGTTGAAGAACCCGCGGAGCCCCTCGGGCGGCTTCTCGGCGAGCTCCTCGGGGCTGAACCGGTCGATCGTGGTCACGGCCGACGGGTTGTTGCCGCCGGCGCCGTTCACCAGCAGGTCACAGACGCCGAGGCGGGCAGCCACCTCGCGTTCGGCGGCGAGCACGCTCGCCAGGTCCGTCACGTCCGCCGAGACGGCGACGGCCTCGCCGCCGGCCGCGATGATCTCCTCCACCACGCCGGCCAGTTTGCCCGCCGTGCGGCCGAGCAGCGCCACCTTCGCCCCACGGGCGGCCAGATCCCTGGCCATCACGCTGCAGAGCGTGCCGCCGGCGCCCGTCACCACCGCCACCTTGCCCGAGAACAGTTTGTCGTGTGCCATGTCTATTGCTTTCACTCTAGAAACCACTGCGCCGCGTTCTCGTAACAGACGGCGCGGACGAGGCCGGCCAACACAGTCTCGTCATCAGGGAACCGCCCCGCGGCCATGCCCTCGGCCAGCCAGGCGCACAGCACCCGGCGGAAGTACGCGTGCCGAACCATCGACAACAGGCTGCGGCTGTCGGTCGTCATGCCGACGAAGGTGCTCAAAAGTCCGTGGGCGGCCGACGCTTCGAGTTGCTGCCGAATGCCTGCGTAATGGTCGTTGAACCACCACGCCGGGCCGAGCTGCACGTTGCCGCGAACGCAGTCGCCCGTGAAGGAGCCGGCCAGCGTCGCCAGCGGCACGTAGTCGGCCACGTTCAGTGGATACAGGATCGTCTTAGGCAGTGCGCCTGCCCGCTCCAAGTCGTCGAGGAAGCGGCAGAGGCTCGGCACGTCCACACAATTGCTGACCGAGGCGTACCCGCCGGCCGGCCCGGCCACACGCCGCAGACGGCTGCTGGTTTGCCGCTGCGCGCCCAGGTGGAGCTGCAGCACCCAGCCGCGGCGGGCGTAGTCGATCGCCAGGTCACGCAGCACATCCGACGTCGACTCGCCGGGGGTGTAACGCCAGTCGTCCAGTGCGTGGTCGGCCAGCATGCACCCGGCCGCGGCGAAAGCGTCCAGCCGGGCGGCGGCGTCGGGGAGCAATGCCGTCACGTCCGGCCGGACGCTCGGCAGCACCTTCACGGCCCAGCCCGACTTTGCCAGCGCGACATGATGCGACAGGTCCGCCTCCAGCGGGTCACTCGTGATGACGCAACGTACATTGCAACGATCCAACATGCTGCGGGCGGTGAAGCCCGGCTCGGCGAGGCGGTCGTTGCAACGGTGCCAGGTCGCCTCGGCCGTGTCGGGCGTCAGCGGCTCGTGGATGTCGAAGAAGAACGCCAGCTCCATGTTGCACCAGGCGTGCAGCGGGTTCCCCAGCGTCTGCGGCACGGTCGCGGCCCAGGCGTACCACTTCTCATGAGTCGGTGCACCGCCGGTGATCAGGCATTCGGGCACGCCGGCGATGCGCATCGCCCGGTGCTTGTACGGGTCGCTGGCGACCCAGAGCTCGTGAACGTTGGCGAAACGTCGATCCTCTGCGAGCGAGGCGGCGTCAAGGTGGTTGTGGAAGTCCACGATCGGCAGCCCGGCCGCGTGCTCGTGGTAGAGCCGGCGGGCCAGGGGCGTCGTCAACATGAAGTCGTCGTGAATCATCGTAACATGGGCGTCTCGGCCATTTTCCTCTTGAGATGGGCGGGACCGCCCATGCTACAGCCCTAGAAGTACCCGCCGCGGTCGTGGATCTGCTGCGCGTTCAACCCGGCATCGACCCACTCCTTGATCTCCCCTTCGTTCTGCTCAATCTCCTCAGCCCGCTTGAGCACGGCTACGGCCAGGTTCCGAGGGACGACCAGCGCCCCGTCGATGTCGGCCATGACGATGTCCCCGGGCTTGATGATCACGTTGCCGACGAACACCGGCACCTGGTAGCCGACGATCTTCGTGTGCGCCAGCGCGCCGGTGCTGGTGCGGTAGCGGTACCAGACGGGCATGCCCTGTTCGAGGATGTCTTTCGTATCACGGATTCCGCCGTCGATGATCGCGCCGCGCACGCCGCGTTTGAGGCTCGCGCGAGTCATCACGCCGCCCCAGTGGCTGGCGTTGTCCTGCCCGTTGGCGTTCCAGACGACGACGTGGCCGGGGCGAAGTTCGTCGAGCATCTTCACCCGCAGCTCCAGTTCGCCGCCCATCGTCGGGTCCTTCACCGCCTTGACGGTGAACGCCACGCCGCAGACGACCATCTCGTCGCGCAGCGGCATGATCTCCGGCGGAAGCGCCTGGTGCGCGAGTGACATCTCGCGCAGCACGTCATTCACGGCACCGGTGTAGAGCTTTTCGTACCGCGCGCACAGCTCTGCCTCGGGGATCTCAAGCGGGAGGATCTCGACGGTGTCCCGTTCGCGCTTCAGGGCGTCGGTGTTCATCTTCTGGCTCATGGTCGTTTCTTCTTTCCTTGTTCTATTGCAGGGGTAGCGTCGCACGCTCGGCAAGTGCCAGCGGCACATCGGTGCAGGGCAGCTCGCCGGCCTGGCCGATGGTTGGCAGGTCGAAGACCTGGCCGCTGAGGAAGTCGACGAGCACCGGGTCTTCAAAACCGACATCGGCGATCATTGCCGTCGTCAGCGGCGGCGACTGGAGTTCCGGTGGCGTGTCCGAACGCCACCAGGCCGCGAGCGTCGGCTTCTGTGAGCCGGCCGCGGCCCAGGTCCAGCCGGTGACGCCGGCCGGGGCTTCCACAGGCAACGCCGCGTGCGCCCCCGGCGGGTAGCGGGCGTCGAACAGCGTGAAGACGTGTTGCGCCATGAAGAACGACGGCTTCTTTGCGAAAACGGACCCGTCCGGCCGCGTGTCCAGCAGGCCCTTGCTGTTCTTCCCTTCGAATCGCGCGCCGCCTTCCTTGCGGTAGTGCATGTCCGAGAGTTGAAACAGGTTCATCGCGTTGCCGCGAGCGTGGTGGGCGAGCATACGCCGCAGGTCCCAGGCCGCTTGCTTCCGCGGCGACCATTCGAAGTCGCGCATCGCCATGACGGGGTTACGCTCGGAGGGCGCGCCGCTCTCGCCCTGGATCATGCGAGCGTGCGGAATGTGCCTTCGCACGGCGGCGCAGAAGTCGGGCAGGTCGTCGAAGGCGTCGTCCGGGTTGTGCGGGTAGCCGTGGAACAGGGCCGCCGTGACGAGATCCACCCCGCCGGCCTCGGCCACGGTCGCCATGGCTTGGCCCGCATAGTCGGGCGATCGGCCGGCCATCGAGAGGACGAAGATCTGCGCCTCGGGCACGACGCCGCGGATGATGCGGGCCGTCCGGAGCACCAGCCGCCCGTAGTCGGCCGGGGGCACCGGTTCCTGGCCGTGGTCCGGCTCGTTCCAGATTTCCCACGCGTGGATGCTCGGGCCGTAGCGGCGGGCCATCGCCTCGACCCACGCGTCCCATGCCGCAAGCGCACGGTGCGACGTGGGGATCCCCTGCGTCAGGCCGATGCCGCCACCGCCTTCGTAGGCGGGGTTGCCGTAGCTCGTCTGCAGCCACGGCCGCACGCCGCGGGCGATGCAGCCTTCGACGCATTCATCGAGCCACCCAAAGTCGTACACGCCGTCGGCGTTCGGCTCGCACCGCGCCCACCCGGCCTGCAGCCGGACCTGCGTCGCGCCAAGTTCGTCGAGGTACGGCGCGACGGCATTGAAGTCGACGTAACGCCGGTCGACCGTCTCACAGCCGATGCACCACGAGGACGCACCGATTTCCCGAGGCGACCGCGGGCGCAGCTTAGCCGTCGGCCTGTAACCGTGCGCTTCGAGCGGCGCGACAAAGTCGGTGTTGATGGACATGGTTCACTCTCGCGGCAATGGCGGCCGGCCTTTCAGCGGTAGGCAATGCCCCGGGCGTCCAGCAGCCCCTTGAAGTAGCCCAAGGCGAACAGCCGCCCGAGCGTGCCGTAGCCGGGGACGAAGCTTTCGTCCTGCTCCTCGCCGGCCATCGTCGGCACGTGGTCGCACCGCACCGGCACGTGGAGCTTCAGCTCGTCATACAGCTGGAACATGTCGGCCTGATCGACTTCGGTTTCGTCGTGGAACAGCTCGATAAAGTCGTCGGCCGTGCCGCGGACGTCGCGCACGTGGATGAACGCGATACGGCCCGCCAGGTGCCTCGCCGTGACGGTGAGGTCCACGCCCATGAGCTTGAAGTTCGCCTGGCAGAACGTGACGGCATTGGCCTCGTTGGGCGCGAGTGCGTACGCGCGGTCGATTGCTTCGACACTGCCGAAGATCCGCCCGACGCCCGAGAGCACCGGGATCGGCGGGTCGTCCGGGGGGAGCGCCATGCGGACGCCGAGGCGTTGGGCCATGGGGTTCACGGCCTGCAGGAAGTAGGCGAAGTTCTCCCAGATCTTCTCGGCCGGGATGATGCCCAGCGGTGTGGTCGCCGGGGCGTCGGACGCGCAGAACCGCGTGCAGGCGGCACCGCCGCGGCCGGGCGCACTGCCGCTGCGGAACCAGCCTGTGCCCGCCATGAAGTTGTAGCAGAGCAGGTTGATGCCCAAGTCGGCCATGTTGCGGAGCATGCGTTGGTAGCGGGCCAGGTCCTCGTCTCGGCCGGGCAGGCCAAGCTTGATGCGGCTCATGTCGAACGGGTCCCCCTCGAGCCCGACCACAGTGATGCCCGCCTCCGCAAGTCGCCGCGTGATTGTCGCGAGCGCCTCCAGGTCGTCGGGTGCGGGCAGGCCGGTCAGCTCCGGGGCACACTTGACGACGGCGTGGTTCACGCCGACCTGTCGGGCCAACTGCCAGAGCCGGTGCGGCGTGGCCGGGAGGAACTCGGCGAGTGTCAGGGCATTACGCGTGGGTCTGTGCGTCACGGCCGGGCCTCCTTGCCAGCCTCGGCCAGGGCCGTCCGCAGGGCTTTGGCGAGGCGCTGCCGCTTTGCCGGTTCGACGTCCGCCGGCCAGCCGATAAGCGACACTGCCGCGACTACACCCGCCGGCCGGGCCGCCGGCGGCACGACCGCCGCGACCGCCGCGACCTGCTCGTGGTACCCGCCGACGTCGTGGCACCAGCCGTGACGGCGGCAGGCTTCGACCCTGCGTGCAAGTTCGGCGCGGGTCTGGCGGCGCCACGCCTCGGCCGGGGCGGCCTTCACCGCCGCGTCGACGGCGGCCTGACCCGCGCCCGACTCGAGCAGCCCGGCCAGCAGGGCCGAACCCGTCGCACCGACCACCACCGGAAACCGCGCGCCCGGTGGGCTGGTGATCGAAACCGACTGCGGCGGCGAGATGCGAAGCAGCGTCACCGACTCATGCCCCTCCAGCACCGAAAGCTTCGCCGTCAGCCCTGTCGAGCCACTGAGGGATTGCAGCACGGGCGCAAGCCGCTCGGCCAGCTCGGCATACGGGGCGAGCCCGCGGACCAGCGGCATCAGCCCGGCCGAGAGCCGCCAGCCGCCGCCGGGCGTCGCCGCGACGAACCCCTCCTCCCGCAGCGTGTTGAGAATGCGGAAGCACGTTGTGGTGGCCACCTGGTGGGCCGAGGCCAGCTGCGCCAACGACACCGACTGCCCCGCCCCCTCGGCGATGCCGCGGAGGAGGCGAATGGCCTTGTGGAGCACCGGCACGCCCTGCGAACTTGTTCCTGATTTGGAACGGATCATTCCCATAAAGGCTAACCCGTGTGGCGGCGGTTGCAAGTACTTTGCCAACAAGCGGCGCGGCTGGCGGCCGTTCGGGGCTGCCTCAGCGCTTGGCCGTAAGCGGGCGTAGCGAGTCGGATGACCAACAAGCTTGGGGTGAAAGCCCGCCTTTCTCGATGTGGAGGTAGAGCCGCGGCATCGCGTTCATGCCCGGGGAACGCGTACCGGCTTTATCGTCTCTGGAGGCCCTTCGACTCGCTGCGCTCGCTCAGGGTGACATCATCGTGTTTGGTGGCGTTACGGCGGACGTTGCGTTTCCGGTCGCTTCAGTTGCCGAACTCGCTCTTCCACTTGCGGAGCACGTCGTGGGCTTCGCGCGGGGAGAGTTCGTCCGGGTCGCAGGCGCGTAACGCGGCCGTCAGGCCGCTGGGTTCATAGGCGAACAGCTGCATTTGCGCTTCCGGCTGGCTCTGTCGCTTGCGGCTGGGCGTCGGCTGCTGGCCGGCGTGCTGAACCGAGAGCTCCTTCATGAGCTGCTTCGCCCGCTGCAGCACCGGCCTGGGCACGCCGGCCAGCCGGGCCACGTGGATGCCGTAGCTGCGGTCCGTTCCCCCTTCGACGATGCGGTGCAGGAAGACCACCTGGTCCTCCCACTCCCGCACGGCCACATTCAGGTTCTTCACATTCGCATATTGCCCGGCCAGCGCGGTCAGCTCGTGGTAGTGCGTCGCGAAGAGCGTTCGGCAGCGAATCTCATCAGCCACGTACTCGGCGATGGCCCAGGCAAGGGAGAGCCCGTCGAGCGTGCTCGTGCCGCGGCCGATCTCGTCGAGAATCACCAGGCTGCGGTCCGTCGCGTTGTTCAGGATGTTGGCCGTCTCGGTCATCTCCACCATGAAGGTGCTCTGGCCGGCGTGGATCTCGTCGGAAGCGCCGATGCGCGTAAAGATCCGGTCCACCAGCCCCACCGTCGCCTCCTTCGCCGGCACGTAGCTGCCGACTTGCGCCAGCAGTGCCACCAACGCCACCTGGCGGATGTAGGTGCTCTTGCCGGCCATGTTCGGCCCGGTGATCAGCTGCAGTGCATCCTCCTCGCCGAAGGCCGTGTCGTTGCTGACGAAATCGGAGCCGAGCTGCTGTTCCAGCACGGGGTGGCGGCCTTCCACCACCTTCAGCACCTTCTCGTCGGTCAGCATCGGCCGGCAGTAACGCCGCTCCACGGCCAGGCTCGCCAGGGCCGTCAGCACGTCCACCTGCGCGACGCACGCGGCCACGTCCTGCAAGGCCGGCACGTCCGGCAGCAGGTCCTGGCGGAGGCGTTCGAACAGTTGCTGCTCCAGCGCGATGCTCCGGTCGCGGGCGGTGAGCGCTTCGGTCTCGAACGCTTTAAGCTCCTGCGTGATGTACCGCTCGGCACCCTTGAGCGTCTGCTTGCGCGTCCAGGCGTCGGGGACCTTGTCACGGTGAACGTCCGTCACCTCGATGTAGTAGCCGAAGACCTTGTTGTACCCGACCTTCAGGCTCGTGATGCCGCTCTCGTTGGCCAGGCGCTGCTGGTACTCGGCCAGCCACTTGGCGCTGCTGGTAGAGATTTCGCGCAGTCGGTCCAGCTCTGCATCGAAGCCGGGGGCGATGTACCCGCCCTCGCGGGTGTGGGCCGCGGGCTCCGGCAGAACGGCGTGGGCCAGGAGCCCGGCGACTTTCTCGACGAGCGGTGCCGACGCCGCGAAATCCGCCGCCAGGGCCTCCGCCTGCAGCGATTCAAGCTGCTGCCGCAACGGCGGCAACGCCTGGAGACACCGCCGCAGCGAGGCCAGGTCGCGCGGGCTCGCCCGACCGACCGAGAGCCGCGCCACCACCCGCTCTACGTCGCAAATGTCGTCGAAGCAGTCGATCACCTTGGCCAACGCGGTGGTGCCGGCCTCCACGAGGGTGGCCAGCGCCGACTGGCGTGCGCGCAGGTGTTCCATGTCGCGCAGCGGGTGGCGCAGCCACTGGCGCAGCCGGCGTGCGCCCATGGCGGTGCGTGTGCGGTCGATCGCGCCCAGCACGCTGCCCTCGGTGCCGCCGGTGCGGAGGGTCCGGTCGATCTCCAGCGCGCGGTAGCTTGCCGGGTCGATGGCGACGTGTGCCTCGACGAGGTGGCGCCTCGGCGGCTGGAGGTGGGCCAGGTCCGTCTTCTGGGTCTCGGCCAGATAGCTGATGGCCGCGGCCAGGGCGAGCACGGCCGGGTCGTCGTCATCAAAGCCGAAGCCGGCGGCGGTGGTCACCTGGTACTGCTTGCGGAGGGTTTCGGCGGCGTGGTGCGGGCTGAAGAGCCAGCCGGGCCGCACCGTCACATGGCTGAGCCGGGCGGCCAGCGGGTGGGCCTGCCCGCCGGCGGCCTCGGGCACGAGGACCTCGGCCGGGGCGAGGCGCTGCACTTCGTCGAGCACCTCTCCTTCGC
This sequence comes from Phycisphaerae bacterium, assembly GCA_050329715.1. Classification (GTDB taxonomy): domain Bacteria; phylum Planctomycetota; class Phycisphaerae; order Tepidisphaerales; family Tepidisphaeraceae; genus DAIOTR01. Next base: position 61,446 of record JBHJOM010000010.1, on the reverse strand, counting down.
TGCCGCTCATGCAGCAACAGGCACCTGTCGAAAGTTCGACCCACGCCAGCCCCGCACGGTGGCCGTGGACTTTAGTCAGGTACGTGGCGACGGCGGCGAGGTGGTTCTCGGCCCGGCCGTCGAGCATCGACTCGTCCGTCAGCGTGCCGGGCGTGAGCAGACGCGTGACGTCGCGCTTCACAACGCCCTTTGCCAGTGCGGCGTCCTCCACCTGCTCGCACAGCGCGACCTTGTGGCCCGCGGCGATCATTTTCCGTAGATAACCCTCGACGGCATGGAACGGTACCCCGGCCATCGGCACCGCGTCCGGCCCGGACAGCCCACCCTTGCTGCGGCTCGTGAGCGTCACGCCGAGCACGCGGTGGGCAAGCTTGGCGTCCTCCCAGAACATTTCGTAGAAGTCGCCCATGCGGAAGAACAGCACGTACTCCGGGTGCTGCTTCTTGAAGCGAACGTACTGCTCCATCGCGGGGCTGAGCTTCGTGTTGGCGTCGGGCGGCTGGCTCATGGCAGGCCGGCGAGCGTAAGAGCGCCCGACTGCGGCGGCAAGCCCGGCGACAACGGCCAGGTGCCGGCGGCTCAAGCCGGGTCGTAGCCGGAGCCGCCCCACGGATGGCAGCGGGCGATTCGCTTCAAGGCCCGCCAACCGCCACGAAGCGGGCCGTGAAGATTTACGGCGTCGATGGCGTACTGGCTGCACGTAGGGTGAAAACGGCAGTGCCCGCCGAGGAACGGACCCAGCGTGTACCGATAGCACCAGACGAGTGAAATGAGCAGCCGTGCCACAAGGAGAGTGTAGGGCGGATTGGTGAACCTTGCAGGACGTCGGCCAGCTTCAGTCACTCTTGCTCTGCTTCTGTCCGATAGACTGCAGCAGGCTTGCGGTGGTGCTGGCGAGCATGCCGAGCACAAGGTAGCCCACCAGCGCTTCGATCGCGGCGATCACTCGGCCGAGGCCGATCGGGCGGAAATCACCGAAGCCGACTGTCGTGAACGTCTCCACACTGAAGTAGAGGCACGTCCAGAAGTCGTTGACCGTTTGCCCCTGCTGCGGCCCGGCCGTGGCGGCGATGCCGATTGACTGATACACACTCGCATACGCCACAAGCAACAACACCAGAGTCACGCCAACCAGCACGAGGTTCAACGCCAGATGCTCGCGACTGGTGAACATGTGATAGACACGGGCAACCAGCAGGTAGATGAACGCCGCGGAGAAGAGCACGCAGATCGCCACGACCACGACGTTTCGCGGAACCCCGGCCGGCACGAACCGCACGAGCGTGAACCATACGCCACCGAGTGCAATGAAGAGAACAAATGCCGTCGCCGCGGCTACATTAGTGCGCTTGCTGCCTGTCATGCCCGTACTAGCGTGCAAAATTGCGGCCAACACGGCTTCACAACAACAGACGCATTTCGGCTTCCATAACGCCAGCGTAGACCGGATGCGGCTCAAGTCGGCCGGTGCGAACAAAGCCGCAACGGGTGTAGAGCCGCTCAGCACCCTCATTGCCGAGCGTCACGTGCAGCAACAACTGCTCCGCTTCGGCTTGTCGGGCCCAGCCGACAATCGCCTCTACAATCCGGCGGCCGAGCCCGTTACGACGGACATCGGGTCCCACCCACATCGACAAAAGCCACGCGACGCCCGGCCGGCCGGCGGGGTTAGTGGCGGTCTCGAACACTCCCGTCGCCAGGCCGCAGGCTGCTTGCTGGTCGTCTGCAAATGCCAGGACCGTGACGCCGCGTCGGCCGTCACACCGCGCCAGGCGGTCATGCCAAAAGCCCTCGTCCCGGGCCGCCTCGGACGCGTGCGTACTGCCGAATGCCGACGGCGCATCGGCGAGCGCGGCAAGGCGGACGTCCCGGTAAACCGCGACGTCCGCCGGGGTGCAGGTTCGAAGCGTGAACGTACTCATTCGAGGTAGGTGTACCCCTTGAGACCCTCTTCATAGAACCGCAGAAGCTGGCGGCTCTCGTCAATGCTGATTTTGCGATCCTTCAGTGCCGCCTCGACCACCTTCCGCATGCTTCGCATTAGTTCAGTGGAATTGTACTGCACGTAGGCCAGCACCTCGTTGACGGTGTCCCCCTCGACGACTTCGTCCACGCTGACGCGGCCGAGTTCGTCCACCGTAACGTGCACGGCGTTGGTGTCGCCCAGCAGGTTGTGCAAGTCCCCCAGGATCTCCTGGTAGGCACCGACGAGGAACGCGCCCAGGCAGTAGTCTTCGCCTTTGTAGGGGTGAAGCTCCAGCACGTGCTTGATGTCCCGACGGTCGATGAACTTGTCCACCTTTCCGTCGGAATCGCAGGTGATATCGGCCAGAATGCCTCGGCATGTCGGCTCTTCACCCAGATGATGAATCGGCATGATGGGGAACAACTGGTCGATCGCCCAACTGTCGGGCATCGACTGGAAGATGCTCATATTGCAGAAATAGGTGTCCGAAAGCATCGCCTCCAGCGTCTGAAACTCCTCAGGTATGTACTCGAGCTTGCGGACAATCCGCAGGATCTTCGAGCAGATGCCGAAGAAGAGCTTTTCGGCCAGTGCCCGATGCTCCAGTGAGCAGTAACCCAGCGAAAAGAGGTTCAGCACGCGCTCACGCGCATGCATAGCGTCGTGATAGGCTTCAAAGAAGTTCTTCTCGCTGACGTCGTTGTAGGCGTCGAACATCAGGGCGACAGAATCACTCATCTTCTCACGAACTTCAGGGTCGAGCTCGCCAGGGAGCTTGAAACGGGCAAAACCGCTCCAGCCGATCACGTTGAAAATGAGCACAGAATGGTAGGCCACCATGGCCCGGCCGGACTCGCTGATGATCGTGGGGTGCGGAGCGCCTTCCTGATCACACACCTGCTTCACGTAGAAGACGACGTCGTTCGCATACTCCTGAAGACTGTAGTTGATCGAGCTTTCGAACGCGGTCTTGGAGCCGTCATAATCAACGCCGAGGCCACCGCCAACGTCGATAAACTTCATGTCCGCACCAAGGCGACGAAGCTCACAGTAGACGCGCGACAGTTCGATGACGGCGCCCTTGAGATTGTTGATGTTGTGAATCTGGCTTCCGAGATGGAAGTGAAGCATGTTCAGGCAGTCGGCCATGCCGTGAGACTTGAGGTACTCCAGAGCGTCGAGCACCTCGGAGATAAACAGGCCGAACTTGCTCCTCGGCCCGCCTGATTCTTCCCATCGCCCGCTGCCGCGTGCCGCCAGCTTGACCCGCACCCCGATTTGCGGCCGCACGTTGTGCAGCTTCGCGTACTTCACGAGCAGTTCGAGTTCACTGAACTTCTCGACGACGGGAATGATGTTCCGCCCGATCTTGGCGGCGAGAATGACTGCCTCTATGAACTCGTCATCCTTGAAGCCGTTGCAGATGATCGGCGTCGTGTCATTATCAACCGTTGCAAGAACGGCGAGGAGCTCCGGCTTGCTTCCGGCCTCCAGTCCGAAGCCGTGCGCTTTGCCAAAATGATGTATCTCCTCAACAACATGGCGCTGCTGGTTAACTTTGATGGGGTACACGCAGCGGTAATCACCGTCGAAGTCATGCTCCTTGATTGCAGTTGCGAACGCACCGGCAAGTTTGTTCACACGGTCCTTGAGGATATCTGTGAAACGGACCAGCAACGGCAACTGTAGATCCCGGCCGCGTAGTTCATCCACCAACTGCTTGAGGTCGATAACGGCCTCCGGCCGAGTGGGGTCGGGGCGGACTTCCACGTGGCCCAGTTTGTTGACGCCGAAGTAGCCCTGGCTCCAGCGGTCGATTCCGTAGAGCTGGGCGCTTTGCTCGGGTGACCATTCGGCACGCGGGCCGTCGGGCGAATCTCGCAAATCGCGGACGATTTCACTGATTCCCGTCTCGTTTTTGGCGTGCGGGTCGAGGGCTGTTTTGGCGGCATAGCTGTTGCCGCTGGGGGTGGCCGCGTGGGCTTCGTTCATGCGAAAAAGGCTCCGTTTCTTGGGAAATAGCCGGTTTTTGGCCTGCCGGCAGGCAACAGTTATCCTATGCTACCTGATCGCGAGTCAAACGGTCGCGGGGGTGTTCTGGCGTTAAATTTACTGCCGGGCCCGGGGTTACACGGCCGGCTGCTGCTGGGTCAGGCAGTGGATCGCCCCCAAGCCCCAGATCAGCTCCGTGCAGTCGATGCCCACCACCTCCCGGCCGGGGCATAATTCGCGAAAAAGCCCCAAAACTCGCTCGTCCTGAGCGTCCCGGTACGTCGGAACCAGCACCGCATCGTTCACGAACAGGAAGTTCGCGTAGCTCGCCGGCAGCGGCTGGCCGTCGTGTTCCATGGGGGCCGGCATGGGAAGTTCCACCACCTCGAAGGCCCGGCCGTCGGCGTCGCGGGCGTTCCGGGCGGCCTCCAGGTTCTTCGCCAGTTCGCCGTGGTTCGGGTCCGCCGGGTCCGCCGAGTATGCCACCAGCAGCGTGCGCACGTCCACGAAACGCGCAATGTTGTCCACATGGCCGTCGGTGTCGTCCCCGGCCAGGTCACCGCCGGGCAACCAAATGACCTGCCTCTGTCCATAAAAGTCCAGAAGAACCCGCTCGATGTCCACCCGCTCCAAATCCGGGTTGCGGTTCGGGTTCAAAAGGCAACTTTCTGTGGTCAGCAGGGTCCCCTCGCCGTTCACTTCGATGCCGCCGCCTTCGACGACGGTCGCCTCCTCGAACACCGGCACCCCCAGCTTCTGTCCGATCCGCCGGGGGACAGCATCGTCCGCGTCGTATGGCGGATATTTGCCGCCCCAAGCATTGAACCCGAAGTCCACCACCGCCAACTCCGCCGACCCCGCCCCGGCCGCCGTGCCCGCCGCTCCAGCCCCGCCCACAGCCCCCGCCGCCACAGCCCCCGCCGCCGCTCCCCCCGCTCCCGCCCCGACACGCGTCACGAATGCCGGGCCGTGGTCACGCGTCCAGCACTCGTTCGTCGGGATGTGGTGCGTATGCACGTTCCCCAACGGCACATCGAACGACCGCAGCGTCTCCCGCACAATGTGCTCCCAGTTCCCGTTCGGCACATTGATGTGCACCGGCTGCCGACGCGCAATCTGCCTCACAATCTCCGCCAAAACCCCCGGAACCGTGTGATACTTGTCCGGAAAACTTATCCCCTCGGGCCTCGGCCAACTGATCCACGTCCCCGCCTGCGGCCCCCACTCCGGCGGAAAGCTGTAACCCAACTCACGCGGCGTCGAACGTCCACTCATGCTCCAAACTCCTTCCAAACCAAAGGGGGAGCATCTTACGCACCAGACTGCGGTCTGGCGAAACCAGGCCGCGGAAGAAAAAGCACGGAGGGCACAGAGTTCTGGAGATCACAAAGGGGATTGCCATGAAATGGATGGGCTTTCTGTCCCGGCCCTGCGCCGCCCCGGCCGGGGCAACCCGGCTACCTCCGTGCAACGCGTTCAACCACAAACCGGCTCGCGGCGGCACCCCTCGGACAGGCGAAACGCCACCCCGGGAGGGCAAGACGCCAACCTGGGAGGGCGAGACTCCAGTCTCTACACAGTCGAGCCGAGGCCGCAAGGCCATACCCGGGTCGCGGACGTTTTGCCGGGCCCGAAGCGGCACGCGGGAAAGATCACAGCCTTCGCCGACGAATCGGCTGCGCCGATTGGCTCGACTGGCGTCTCGCCCTCCCGAATCGCATTGCCGCCGGCCGGTGTGACTGTTTCTTCTCCGTGCCCTCCACCCCTGCGTCCCCTCTGTGCTTCACCTCCCCAGACAATTTCTCAACTTCCCCTCCCGCCCCGAGCCCGCCCGAGGCGGAGCGCGCCCCTTGTCTATGTGATGACACCCAGACTCGCCAGCAGGATGATCACCGCCAGCACCGCCACGATGCCCGCCATGATCAGCAGGTTCCGCCGTTCGTGTTCATCATACCGGGCCGTGCCGATGCGCTTCTGGTACCGCTTGCGGCGTTTGTCGTCCTCGTCCTCGCGCAGGTGGGCCGCCTTGCCTATCGGCCTGGCGGCCTTCTTCTCGGCCTTGTAGCAGTCCATGCACTGGTAGCCGCGGCTGTCTTTTACGCGGCGGTGCCCCTGCACGCTCTTGCCACAGGCGAAACAGAACTTCTGCGGCTTCACGTCGGTGATCTCTGTGTCGGCCTCGGTCATCAAAAGCTCCACTAAGCCGACCGCTCCGCCCGCGTCGGCACGCTCAAAGGATAGCTCCATGTCCACCGAATCGCTTAAACAATCCGGGCCGACCGCATTAGAAACTGTCCGACCCGGCATAACCCCCACACAGCCGACTGCCCGAACCCATCCCCAACCCGACGCACAACATCTCGCCTGCCGCGACGCCCAACCCGACGCTTACCCCGCCCAACCCAACGCCCAACCCGCCACGCTCGCCACGCCCGCCGTGCCCGCCGTGCCGGCCGCCGGCAATCAGGCTCAGAACCCGGCGTTCCCGTCGCTGCCGACCTTCCTCCCCGGCCGCCTCGTGCTGCGCCCCGGCACCTACGCCGACTACGCCGCATTGGCACCCTTTCACTACCGCGCCGCCAAACCCGCCACCCTCGCCCTGATCCGGGCGATCGACTACCACCGCCCGACGCGCCACGCCGCCAGCACATGCCCGCCGGACACCCGTACCGCCCCGCGTGTCGTCGGCGTCATCGTGCTGAGCTACCCGGTGCCCATGCTCCTGGCCCGCCACCGCGCGCTGGGCACCCTGGGCCAGTCCTACGGCCGGCAGCTCCGCTTCGCAAACGCCCACGTCCGCACCATCAGCCGCGTCATCGTCCACCCCGCCTTCCGCGGCATCGGCCTGGCCGGTGCCCTCGTCCGCGCCGCCGTGAACGCCTGCCCATCCCCCTACATCGAAGCCGTCGCCGAAATGGCCCGCCTCCACCCCTTCTTCACCCGCGCCGGCCTCGCCCGAACCAACGCAGACCACCCGGAAGAACACCCCTACTTCCTCGCCAAAACAGAACCGAGGGACGGCGCGACTCCGGCCACGGCACGTGCTGACAACCATACAACGGTTTGCAGTTCGGCCCATCGCAATGCAGAAGCACAGAGGCCACAGAGATTGGGAGATCGGGGAGATGGGGAACAAATAGGTAATGAACAATGAATAATGAATAATGAGTAATGAGTAGTGAGTAAAAAGACGGGTTCGTAGGTGGGTGAGCCGACGGACCGATGACGCTCCCGCTTATTGCTTATTACCCCCTTCTCCCCGATCTCCCAATCTCCGTGGCCTCTGTGCTTCATTACCCTTACCACTACTTAGACACTATAGAAGGCACCATGACCACCAACTCAACAACTCTCCCAAGGCATCCTTCGCGTACGACGCTTGCTTTGCAGCGGAAGTTGATTCGCCGCTGGCTTGGGGAGCACGTGCCCGTCTTCGTCGCGGCCGAGGCGTTGGGCGTGCGGCAGCAGCGGCTGGAGCGATGGCTGCGCCAGCCGCGGTTTCAACACGAGGCGTTCACCTTCCTCGCCTCGCTGGAGGCACTGGGCGCCCTGCAGCGCGCCTCCGACAACGCCCTGCCGACCACGACGGCGACCACGGCCACCACGGCACCGGAAACCACCCCCGGCCGACGGGCGAAGAAGACCGACCCGCAACCCCCGCCCGCCCCGACCGTGCCGGACGACCGCCTGGCCGAACTCCTTTCGCGCCTCCGGCCGTCGGGTGTAACGCAGAGATCGCAGAGAGAGGGAGATCGGGGAGAAGGGGCAATGAGTAAGAACTAATAAGTAATAAGCAATAAGTAAGAAATAATAAGCAAGAGCGTCATCGGTCCGTCGGCTCACCCATCTACGAACCCGTCTTCTTACTCATTATTCATCATTCATTATTTATTACCTATTTGCTCCCCATCTCCCCGAACTCCCAATCTCTGTGGCCTCTGTGCTTCTGCATTGCCATCGTCCGATCTGCAAACGGGTGTATAGCTCGCAGCGATTGGCTCGGCTGGAGCCTCGCCCTCCCGGACCACACATCCCTGCATTCACTCACAATACACAACACCATGCTTACCCGTGATGATTTGCTTACGCCGCTTTCTTCGCCGGACGCTTTGCATGCCTGGCTCGAGGTGTTTCTCGGGTTGCGGCTGCCTCGCCGTGCCGTCTGCCCGGGGCATGATGCGCCGTTCGATTACATGCGCACCGCCTACTTCGAGCCCTCGGCGGATCAGGTCGTGTGGTCGCCACGCGGCGGCGGCAAGACGCGGCTGGCCGCCGCCGCGACGTTGCTGGACCTCCTCCACAAGCCGGCCGCGCAGGTGCGCATCCTCGGCGGCAGCCTCGAGCAGGCACTGAAGATGTGGGACTACCTCCTGCCCGACGTGCACCGCCTCGCACCCGACCTGCTCGAGGGCAAACCACGCGGGCGGACCCTCACCTTCAACCACGGCGGCCGGGCCGCCGTGCTCGCCCAGAGCGAGCGCGCTGTCCGCGGCCTGCGCGTGCAGAAACTCCGCTGCGACGAAGTCGAACTCTTCAAACCCAACGTGTGGGAGGCGGCACAGCTCACCACACGCAGCACGATGGCCGGCGGCGTGAAGATCACCGGCAGCATCGATGCCCTCTCCACGCTGCACACGCCGTTCGGGTTGATGAGCAAGGTGATCGACGACGCCGCCGCGGCCGGGAAGAAGACCGTCCGCTGGTGCCTCCTCGAAGTGCTCGAACGGTGCGACCCGCAACGCGACTGCGCAACTTGCCCGTTGTTCGAAGACTGCGGCGGCATCGCCAAGACGCGCTGCGACGGGTTCGTGACGATTGATGATGCGATTCGGCTGAAGCAGCGGGTGAGCAAGGAGACCTGGCAGGCCGAGATGCTCTGCCGGCGGCCGGGGGTGGCGGGGTGCGTCTTCCCCGGCTTCGACCCGGCGGTGCACGTGCGCGAGACCGTGCCCGGGCACGAAGTGGATGAAGAGGATGAAGGCGAGTTCCGGCTGGGGGTGGACTTCGGGTTTGCCAACCCGTTCGTGGCGTTGTGGGTTCACGTGGCCGGCGGCGTGCATCATGTGGTCGACGAGTACGTGCAGGCGCAGCGCACGCTGCCGGAGCACGTGGCGGAGTTGAAGGCCCGGCCATGGCCCAGGGCGGTGCAGCTTGCCTGCGACCCGGCCGGGGCGGCCCGCAGCAGCCACACCGCCGCGAGCGACGTGGCCGTGCTGAAACAGGCCGGCTACCGCGTACGCCACCGCGCCAGCCGCGTGAACGAAGGCGTGGAGCTGGTGCGCCACGCCCTGTGCCCGGCCGCCGGCCGCCCGACGCTGTACGTCCACCCGCGCTGCAAACGACTCGTCCGCGCGCTGCAGGCGTACCGCTTCGCCAAAGGCGGCAGCGAACTGCCCCTGAAAGACGGCCAGCACGACCACCTGATCGATGCACTGCGATACCACCTCGTGAATGGGAAGGTCGCACAGGCGATGAGCCGGAGGTATTGAGGGTGCTTTGGAAGGCCGGTTCTTGAACGTTCGCGTGAAGACAGAAGCACAAAGGCCACAGAGATGGGGAGATTGGGAGAAGAGATTAGAAGTAGAAGCTGCATCAGGCCGTCGGCTCACCGACGCGCGGACACGTATTTGTTACTCATTATTCATTGCTGATTACCTGTTCTTCCCCCCATCTCCACGATCTCTTCAATCTCTGCGCACTTTGCGCCTCTGCGGTGCCACGGGCCAAGCCGCATTGGGGAGGGCGAGACTCCAGTCGAGCCGGTGGCCGAAGGCCATACGCGGGTTGTGGCGGCTCACCGGGGAGAATGTGGCTTTCGCCGACGTATCGGCTGGAGCCTCGCCCTCCCGGTGGCCGGCCTCGCCTTCCCGGACACCGTCTCGCCCGCGCGAACACCGGCTCGCCGGCCCGGCTTCGGCTGCCTCGCCATGACCGCATGACGTTGCAACCCGCGGCGTTTTTGCTCTTCTCGCGGATTCGGGTATGGTCTGTGCAGTTGGTCGACGATGGCACCCCCGCCAGCCGGACGACGATCCCGAAACCCATCACGGCGTGCGCTTCCACGTACGCAGCCCATGCCTAACGACACCATCGTCGGCATCCTGAACCTCCCACACGAACGCCGCGACGGCCAGCTTCGCGACGTGAACAACCTGCTGCGCCCACTCCCGGCCGGCGGCATCGTGCCAAGGAACTTCGCCAACGACCATGGCCTGCGCGGCGGAGAACTCATCGAGGCGCACACCAACGGCAAGTCCGTGCGGAGGCTCATCACCGTCGACGGCGTGCCGCCCGAGCAGTACCGCGGCCTGAAGCCCATCCTCGAACGCACCGCGCTTGACCCGGCACCGCAGCTCATGCTCGAGCACAGCCGCGACGAATACACCACCCGCGTGATGGACATTCTTACGCCGGTGGGCTTCGGGCAACGCGGGCTGCTGGTGGCCCCGCCGCGTACGGGCAAGACGATGCTGCTGCAGAACATCGCCCGGGGCATCCACGCGAACCACCCCGAGGCCGAGCTGTTCCTGCTGCTGGTGGACGAACGCCCCGAAGAAGTCACCGACATGCGCCGCAACGTGCCGGGCATCGTCTACGCCAGCAGCAACGACAACACGATCGAACGGCACCTGGACCTGGCGCAGCTGGTCATCGAGCGGGCCAAACGCCGCGTCGAGATGGGCAAGGACGTCGTCGTGCTGCTGGACAGCCTCACGCGGCTGGGCCGGGCGTTCAACGTGGAGAGCCGCAGCGGCCGGACGCTCTCCGGCGGCGTGGACTCCCGCGCGCTGGAGATCCCCAAGCGCCTCTTCGGTGCCGCCCGCCGGCTGGAAGAAGGCGGCAGCCTCACCATCCTGGCCAGTTGCCTCATCGACACCGGCAGCCGCATGGACCAGGTGATTTTCGAGGAGTTCAAGGGCACCGGCAACATGGAGCTGACGCTGGACCGCAAGCTGGCCAACGAACGCATCTGGCCGGCGCTGAACATCGCGCAGTCCGGCACGCGCAAGGAAGAACTGCTGCTGGGGGACCGCCTGCCCAAGGCCCGGCAAATCCGCAAACACCTCATGAGCTTCAGCCCGCAACAGGCCCTCAAGACACTGCTGGAGGCGATGCGAAAGCACGAGACGAACGCGAGTTTGTACGATTCGCTGCGGGCGTGAGCCGAAGCCGGGGAGCATCGGTGGTTGTTGGCACCGCAGAGGCGCAGAGGCCGCAGAGAAGCGTGTCATCCCGAGCGAGCGCAGCGAGTCGAGGGACCTCCAGAGACGACCAAACCAGTGCGCGTTCCCTGGACGTTACGACGTTGCCGCGGCGATGCCTTCGGGCCCAGGAAACGCGATCCGGCTAGTTCAAGCGTGGAGGTCGTTCGACTCGCTACGCTCGCTCACGATCACACACTTGAAGCCGGCTCGAAAGGCCGTGATGCATTCTATGTATCTCATGCTTTAGCCATGGATGCATCGTTCGCCAGTCTCCCACCCTCTGCGGTCTCTGCGCCTCTGCGGTGAGATCGACCGATGCCCCCCGACGGAAGCTCCCCCTGGCCAGTGGCTTCAGTCGATCAGCCCGGTGATCTGTGCGGCACGCGCGATGACGGCCCGGGTGAAATCCCGCGTGATTTCAGGCGGGAGTTCGCGCTCGGGGTTCTCCAGGAACTCGGCGGGGATGATGGCGCGGCTCAGCTCGTACAGCTCGTTCTCGCAGTGCATCTGCCGCTGGCCGATGGCTTCGACGTCGTCGCGCGGCTTCGGGTCGGTGGCGTCGTAGGCGAGCATGAGGGTGGATAGCTGCCACTCGTAGTAGCTGTGGGTGCCTTGGCTCATGACGGCGGATGATATCACAGGTCGGCCATGGCCTGGCTGAGCCGGCGGACCTCGTGCAGCGCGATGCCGCCGAGCTTGCCCAGCGACCCCCCGGCCGGGGGGATGACCGCGTGCCCCACGCCCAGCCTCGCCGCCTCGCGCAGGCGTTGCTCCAGTTGCGGCACCGGGCGGACCTCCCCGGCGAGGCCCAGCTCGCCCAGTGCCAGCGTCCCGGCGGGCAGCGGGCGGTTCAGGTGGGCCGAGGCGATGGCCAGGGCCACGGCCAGGTCGGCGGCGGGCTCGGCGATCTTCACGCCGCCGGCCACGTTCACGAAGACGTCGTCGGCGGCCAGGCGCAGCTCCGCCCGCTTCTCCAGCACGGCGATGATCATCGCGACACGGTCCGAGGAGACGCCCGACACCTTTCTTCGCGCCGCCCCGATCACGCTGCTGGCCGTCAGCGCCTGTACCTCCACCAGCAGGCTGCGGCTGCCCTGCATCGCGACGGTGAGCACACTGCCCGACGGCTGCGGCCCGCTGCCGTACTGCTGGGCGAAGAGCTTGCCGGGGTCCGTCACTTCCGTAAGCCCGCCTCCGGTCATCTCGAAGAGCCCCACCTCGTGCGTGGAGCCGAAGCGGTTCTTCACGCAACGTACGATGCGATGCGCGTGAAAGCGATCACCCTCGAAGTAGACGACGGTATCGACGATGTGCTCGATGATCTTCGGCCCGGCGAGCGTACCGGCCTTGGTCACGTGCCCGACCACGATCACCGCCGTGCCCGTCGTCTTGGCCATGTATACCAGGTCCATGCACCCGTCGCGGAGCTGCGTGACGCTGCCGGGGGCCGCGGCCACCTCGGGCTTGTAGACCATCTGAATCGAATCCACCACCACCACGTCCGGGCGGTGCTTGTGCACCTGCTGGAGGATGCGCTCCAGGTTCGTCTCGGCCAGCACGAGCATCTGGCTCTCCGTCGCGCCGAGCCGCTTGGCGCGCAGGCGCGTCTGGGCGGCGCTTTCCTCGCTCGTCACGTACAGCACCTTGTGGCGGCGGCTCAGGCGGTCGGCGGCCTGGAGGAGCAGCGTGCTCTTGCCGATGCCCGGCTGCCCGCCGACGAGCACCGCCGAGCCGGGCACGATGCCGCCGCCCAGCACGCGGTCAAACTCCCCGATGCCCGAGGGGATGCGCGGCGTGTCCCCGGCCTTCACGTCCGAGAGCTTCTGGGCTTCGGGGGCGTTTAGTGTGTTTGCAAACTTTGCGGGGTCGGCCACACCGGCTTTGCGCGGGTCGTGGGTGGGGGCTTTGTACTCTTCGAGCGCATCCCACGTGCCGCAGTCGGGGCATTTGCCCATCCACTTGGGGTGAACGCTTCCGCAGGAGCGGCACAGAAACTGGCTGCGTGCTTTGGCCACGCGAGCAGTGTACGCGACGGACGCCTGCACGCAGCAGGACGGGCGGCCGACGCTTCAGCGCCGGCCGCCGCGCCGCCTGCAGTCCTCGGTCGTCTCGCCCGGCGTCACATCGGGCATGGCACTCACTGGGCAGGTGCCTCACCGCCGGCGTCGGCCCAGCAGCAGCGCGCCCGTCGCCAGCAGGCTCATCGTCGCCGGCTCGGGCACCAGGGTCGCCTGCAGTTTCAGGGAGGCGTTGTCAAAGCCGCTGTCGATCCACACGCCGTCGAACCGCCGGCCGGTGGCTACGAACTCCACGTACCGCGCCGTCGGCGGCAGCAGCACCGACTCCGTCCGCGTCGTCACGACGCCAGCGCCGTTCTGCGGGCCGAAGTTGCCCAGCGTGTGCAGCGCCAGCAGCGTCCCGGCGTCGTCGTAAAACTCCAGCGAGATGTCGATGCCGTCCCACGAGTAAATCGCGTCCACCGAGGCCTCCACCGCCCACACGGCCGTCGCCGGCAGCGGCGTGTTCACGCCCAGCGACTGCACCGGGTTTGTCGGCGTAACCGGCAAGCGGCCGTCGGGAAACAGCCCGTCGGGCAAACGGTCCCAACGCGGCCAAAGGTCCCCACGCTCGCCCGGCGAAGGCGGCTGAAACACCGGCGGCGGGTTGACCGGCGGCGGCGTAACGGGCGGCGGCTCAGTCGGCGGCGGCTCAGTCGGCGGCGGGGTTACGGGCGTGCCGAAGTTCTCCGGCACGAAGCTCAGCAGGTCCACGCGCTGGGCGATGATGCTTTGCGTCGCCGTCAGCCGACCCGCCGCGAACGCCGTCGCGAACGGCGAGCCGTCCGTCGAGCCGATGCCGCTTGCGCCCAGCGGCCCGGCCATCGCCGCCCACTCCCGCGGCCGTTCGTTCGTCCGCTGCACCCAGCCGTCCATCGTCCCGCCATTGAAATCGCCGTTGAACACCATGTTCGCCGACTCAAAGTCCGGCCCGGCGGGCACGGCCGTCGTTGTACCCGGCCAGACCACCGCCCCGGCGGCCTGCTGCCCGGCGTGTGCCCCGCACATGGCTAGAACGACGGAAAACGCGGCTGTCACGAAACGGCGGTCAGTAGGCATGCCCCGACCATGCCCGCGCCGGCGGGCACGCGCCGGTGCCGTCAAGCCTCCCTACCGTCTGATAACCACGCCTCCCCGAAACTTGCACCACCCCTGACGCCCCTGCGGCCTGCGCCGAATCTAAGGCCGCCCGACCCTCGACGCACCCCGACATGACACGCCGGAGCTTGCATGCAAGCACTCGAATCCCGCGGGGACAACGGTATGCAGCCGTCAGCCCTTCGGGGCAAGGAGAGACTCGCCTCATGTCTGTCGTGTCGTCCCGGCCGTGTCGTGCGGGCCGTCCCGTCCGTGTCGTCATACGCGCGGAACGCGCAGCGCGTCGGCGGTGGCGTGACCCATCATGGCCAGAGTGCCTACGCCACCCGCCGGCGGATTTCGCCGATGGCGCTCCGCCACGTCGGGCTCAGTTCGCTCGTCTCGTAGGCGAGTGTGTCGGCCAGCCGGACGAAGTCGCGGCTCTCCAGTGCCGAGCGGATCTGGCGGAGCTGCCGCGCGAAGTCGGCCAGCGCGTCTTCCAGGCTCACCCCGCGGATGGGCAGGCGCGTCGTGTCCAGGTCGAGCAGGCGGCAGACCTTCGTGATGGCCTCGCCGGTGGTTTGCCACGCCGCGAAGCAGCGGGCCAGCCCCTCCAGCGCCCGGCCCTGCTGGCCGCGCTGCAGCATTTCGACGGCGAGACTTTTGATCTTCTCAGCCTCCTCGATGTGGCGCTCCAGCTCGTCGAGCACCTCGTGGGCCATGGTGTTCGGCTCGGTGGTTTCGACGAAGAGCGTCATGCCGTTGAGGTGGCGTGCGCGCAGGCTGGCAAGCTCCTTGAGGTCGGGCGTCTGCCCGTCGACGAGCACACTCGTCACGAGGCGGTTGCCCTTGCGAAGGTGAGCCAGCACCTGCCCGACGGTCTGGATGCCGAGTTCTTCGGTGGCGAGAGTTTCAGAGTCTACGACTACGTGCATGCCCGGCCTCCGGGGTGTTTGAAATGACGTCCTGTCACTCTCGTCGTTATCGGACGCCGCCCGGCCGGGGCTTGAAAGCAATCGACTGACGTCCCGAAGCCGCCGACGTCACAACCGAAGCCGGGGCTCGTTTAAGTTTGGCACCGCAGAGCCGCAGATTTCGCAGAGAGATGCCCTTTGGATATGCAGACCGCCGCAGGTCGTTCACCAGTTTCAGCCGTTCTCTTCCTCTGTGTCCTCCTAATCTCTATGCCCTCTGTGCCTCTTCCCCCATCACTTTCATATTGATCTGCCCGCACGCCTCGCCCACAATCCGGGGCATGGCGAGTGTCACCTGCGAGCGGACCGTACTTGCCGACCTTCAGCGGGTGTTTGACGTCTTCACCGACATCGAGCACGCGGCACAGCACGTCGCGGGGATCATCAGCGTTGAGTTCGTCGGCCCCACGCGGCACGGCCCGGGCACCGAGTGGCGCGAGACGCGGCAGTTCGGCAGGATGAAGGCGACCGAGCAGATGAAAATCACCGAGTACGCCGCCCCGAACCACTACGTGGTCGAGGCGTTCTCCCACGGCACACACTACCGGTCGGACTTTCACTTCGAGCAGCCCTCGCCCGGCGAGACGCGCGTCCGCATGACCTTCGCCGGCAGACCCAAAAGCCTCCCGGCGAAGCTGATGTCGCCCCTGGGGTTCATGATGAAGGGCATGGTCAAAAAGTGCCTCGAGCAGGACATGGCCGACCTCGCCGCCGTCGCGGAGGGGCCGGCGGAGCCGACACCGACAACCACTCAGGCGTCCGCGTAGGTTCTGCACCTTCAACAATATTGAAACACGCCGGCCACCCCGCCTCTTAAACTCGACGATGCAACGCAACCTACTCGGCAAGACCGGCCTGAACGTTTCCGTACTCGGCTTCGGCGGAGCCCCGGCCAGTTTCCTCCGCACCGAGGCCCAACAGCAGGCCGCCGTCGTCAACGGCCTGCTGGACGCGGGCGTCAACCTCATCGACACCGCGACCATGTACGCCGGGCATGAGGAGTTCATCGGCGAGCACCTGGCACACCGCCGGGGCGACTTCGTGCTCGTCAGCAAGGTCGGGGGCAAGCACAAGGACGTCGAGGGGGCCCCCTTCAGCGACCAGAACATCACCAACGCCATCGACCGGGCGCTGCGGCTCATGAAGACCGACCACGTCGACGTGATGCTGCTGCACTCCTGCGACCTGGCGACCCTCGAGGCGGACGATGCGCTGGCCAGCCTCGTGCGGGCGCGGGACGCCGGCAAGATTCGCTTCGCCGGCTACTCCGGCGACGGCGAGGCCGCCGCCTTCGCCTGCCGCCTGCCGGACGTGGCCGTGCTGGAGTGCTCCCTGAGCTTTGCCGACCAGCGGAACATCGACGAGGTGCTGCCGCTGGCCAAGGCGCACAACGTCGGCGTGATCGCCAAGCGGCCGATCGCCAACGCCTGCTGGAAGGACCTGCCCTCCCAGCCGGGCTTCTACAAGAACTACGCCAAGACCTACACCGACCGCCTCGCGAAGATGGGCCTCACGCCCGCCGACGTCGGCATGACCGATGCACAGTGGCCGGAGCTGGCACTGCGGTTCACCATCGGCATTGAAGGCGTGGCGACGGCGATCGTCGGCACGACCGACCCGGACCACGTCAAGGCGAACCTCGGCTTCGCGGAGAAAGGCCCCCTGCCGGCCGAAGCGATCGCGACGATCCGCCAGAAGTTCGACGCCGCCGCGGACGAGAGTTGGACCGGGCAGACGTAGCACAAGCCGGCGGCGCACTCCGGCGGACGCTCAACGGGCCGCGGGCGTAGGCGGGCAGTTCACGCGCCCTCTACCGGCCGCGGCTTGCTGCTCCGCCGCCGACGGGCCTGGCGCAGACGGTTGCAGGCTGCCGAGACCGCCGAAAGAAGACGCCCGACCGAGCGAAAGAAGGCGAAGCACCCTTGATTTAGCGTAAAATCCATTTCAAATGGCGGCCGTCGGCGTCCGACCCGACTCGTACGAACATACGCCGCCCTGTACACACCCTCTGTAAACACCCTCTGTACACACTCCCTGTACACACTTCCCTGCCCTGCCCGTGGAGAAACGCCGACATGCCAGAGACACGCCCGAACGTACTGCTGATCACCTCGCACGATATCGGCCGGCACCTGGGCTGCTACGGCGTGCCGACGGTCCACACGCCGGCCCTGGACAGGCTGGCCGCCGAGGGCGTTCGGTTCCAGAACGCCTTCTGCACTTCGCCGTTCTGCAGCCCGAGCCGCGCGTCGATCTTCACCGGCCGGTACCCGCACAGCACGGGCGTCAACGGCCTGACGCACGGCGGCTTCGGCTGGGACATGAACGACGACGAGCGGCACCTGGCCCACCACCTCACGGCGGCCGGCTACCAGTGCGAGCAGTTCGGCACGCTGCACGAAACACACCGCCCCGCAACGGATTGGGGGTACGCCGCCCACCACATCGACCCGCAGGGCACCGCACGGGACATCGCCGAGATCGCCTGCCGTCGCATCACCGAATGTGGCCCGCCGGGCACGTCCACAACAGCAGGCGGATCCAGGCCGTGGTACTTCCACCTGGGCTTCTTCGAGCCGCACACCCCCTTCGACTGGGGCGGGGCCGTGCCGGACGACAGCCTCGGCATAACGATCCCCCCGTGGCTGGTCGACAACGCCGCGGCCCGGGCGAAGTTCGCCGCCTTCCAGGGGGCGATCCGCAACCTCGACGAAGGCGTACACCGCGTGCTGGAGACGCTGCGTGAGACCGGGCAGGCGGCCAACACCCTCGTGCTGTTCACGGCGGACCACGGCATCCCCTTCTCGCGCGCCAAGGGCTCGCTCTACGACGCCGGGCTGGAGGTGGCGCTGCTGCTGCGCCTGCCGGGCCGAGGCTGGTCGGGCGGGAGGGTCTATAACGAGCTGATCAGCCACGTGGACCACACGCCGACGATCCTCGACCTGCTGGGCATCGACCGCCCGGCGCGGGTGCAGGGCCGCAGCTACCGGCCGTTGCTGGACGACGAGCCGTTCGACCGAAATGCCCAAATTTACGGGGAATTGACGTTTTTCAACGCCCCATTCTTTTCCCCCCGCCGGAGCATCCGGACGGAGCGGCACCTGCTGATCGTCAACATGACGACGGACAAACCGTACTACTACGCCGACGGAATTCTGCCCATTCCGGAGGTGACCGAGCCGTGGGACCGCCTCGGCCCGCACGGCCAGTCGCCGCCGGTCGAACTGTTCGACCTCGCGAACGACCCGCTGCAGTTGCGAAACCTCTTTGACGACCCGAAACACGCCCAAACCGCGAAGGACCTCAAGGCCCGGCTGCTGGACCGGATGCGGCAAACCGACGACCCGCTGCTGCAAGGCATCCCCGTGCCGCCCTGCCAGAGGCGGGCACTTCGCCTGCTCGGTTTCGAGGGAAACTAAGGGGAAATCGCACTTTTGGTCCGGTCCCGCTCAGGCCCCGCTCAGGTCCGGGCCAGTTGGGACCACTTCATCCCGTCCTTCTGCACGAGGGTGCGGAGGGTCGTCGGGTCGTCGGCGTCGTCGGGGATGCCGTGGACCCGCCGGAAGCCGTTGAGGTGCACGAACGCCGCCTCGGTGAGGCGCAGCCGCACCCCGGTCGCGGCGGCGTTGGCAAAGCGGTTGTCCAGCTCGCCCGGGTCGTTCACGTGGTCGTAAAGCTCGCCGGGTAAAGACGTTGCGCCTGGCTGCTCCGGGTAGAGCACCAGCCGCCAGCGGTCGTCGCGGACCGCCACGGCCTTGGGCTGCGGGCTGAAGAAGTCGTACGTGCAGACGGTATGCCCGAGCCCCCCGGCCTCGCCCTTGGCGACGGGCAGCAGGTCCCGCCCGTGGCAGGCCTCGGGCACCGCCTCGCCCGCGGCGGCCAGGAACGTCGGCATCAGGTCCACCAACTCGACGATCCCGTCGCGCCGAGTTCCGCCGGCCAGGCCCGCGGCCGCGGGCCACTTCACCACCAGCGGCACGCGGTGAATCGCCTCATAAATGCCCATATTCTTCAAAATCAGCCCGTGTTCCCCGGCAAAATCCCCGTGGTCGGCGGTGTAGAGAATCAGCGTATTTTCGTACGCCCCTGTGGCCTTGAGCCGCTCGATCACCCGCCCGATCTGCCGGTCGATCATCGTCACCAGCGTGTAGTAGTAGGCCAGTTGCCCGCGGAGGTCCGCCTCGTCGTGCGGGCGGTAGGGGTAGCCCATCACCCCGCCGTTGACGTACGCCTGCTGGTGGGCCGGCTTGCCGGCGAACTTCCGCTCGAAGAAATCCACGCTGTTTTCAGGCAGTTTCAGCGAATTCGGGTCGTAGTCGTTCGCTCGCTCCGGCGGCAGACACAACGGCTCGTGGGGCCGCTGGAAGGAGAGCTGCATCATCCAGGGTCGCCCATCCTTCTGCTTCCCGGCCTGCAGGTCGTCCAGCGTCTCTACCGCCTTGTCGCCAGTCCAGGTCTCGACGACGTTTTCCTCCGAAAGCTCGCTAATAAACCGATTTAGTCCGGCACCCGGCTCGTCCGCTTTTCGGCTGCCCAGGTCGTAGGCGTCCGCCAGGCCGTGGTCGATCAGGTGCTGAAAGTACCCGACCGTCGTCGGGTCGCCGCGGTCGGCGTCGCACAGGTCGCAGTAGTGCCGCGTGTCGAACCCGGCCTGGTCCCACACGTCGATCATGTGCCCCTTGCCCACCAGCGCCGTGCGGTACCCGGCCGTCTTGAGCCGCGTCGCGACCGTGCCGTGCGCCGGAATTGGCACTTTCAGCCCGAAAATCGCATTTCCCGTGATCCCCGTCGTGTGCGCGTACTGCCCGGCGATCATCGAACAGCGGCTCGGCCCGCAGATCGGCACGTTGCAGTACGCCCGGTCGAACACCACCCCATCACCCGCCAGCCCGTCCAGCGCCGGCGTCCGAACCTCCCCCCGCCCCCCCGCGCCAAAACACCCGGCGTGGTGCTGATCCGACATGACCCACAAGACGTTCGGACGGTCCATTTTTCACCACTTTTCCGTGCCCAATGTCCAGCGTTTGCCCTGTAAATGCGCCCAAAATGCGCAGTCATGTCCAATCAAACCGGGGTAAAGTTCACCGTTTCACCTCGACAGTCCACACACTTTTATCCGCAGGGATCTGCAGCACCCCGTCCGCCCTGATCTGCCCTTCACCCACCGGCCGGTGGTGGAAGTCGAAGAGGGTGTACGCCGCCCCCGCCAGTTTCGGCCACCGGACTGTTGCCGAGACGCGTGCCTCGCGCACCGGGAGTTTGCCCGGGGTCGTCTTCGTCTCCCTGGCCCGGCCCAGTTCGAAGCCGTCGTTGAAGCTCGTGCTCTTCATCGCCAGCACCATGTGCCTGGCCGTCTCCAGCGGCTCCTCGTCGGTGCTCGTCAGGATCATCACGGCGTAGCGTTCGTCCTCGCCCACGGGGAATGCAATCTCCGGATCATTATGGAACTTGATATTCTCCAATATCAGTCCGTTATCGAATACAACTTCACTCCCCCACCTTGCAAGGAAGCCGGCGTACCCTACCACGTTTGGCGCGTCCCAGATCATGGAACTGCGCCGCCAGTGGTAGGCGATTTGTTCTGTAGGTTTGGCCGGGCTCGGCAGGGAGCGGTTGTTGTATTTCACCACCGGCCCGATGACCTCATCATCCTCGCGTGTCGGGTCGATGAGCAGCCGCATGCCGTGCATGTACGTGGTGGTGGTGAAGTCGGCCATGTTGCCGCCGTAGGCCTTGCCGTAGTCGAAGCTGGCCGGGTCGAAGAGGCTCTTTCGCCCGAAGATGAAGGTGGTCGGCTCGGCCGCGGGCTTCAGGTGCCCGCGTGTGAAGGTGATGCCCGCCGCCCGCATCACGGCCGCCTGCACCGCGTCGAAGGTGAAGTGGTACCCCTGCGGGTGCCCGCTCACGGTCACGTCCATCGGCTTTTCGAACGGCTCGTCGGCCGTGGCGATGTCCCGCACCGGGCCCCAGTAGTGCCAGCAGACGATGTCCCAGTCCTGCAGCGCCGCGAGGCTGGCGATGCGCATCGGGAACTCCGCGCGGTACTTGGCCGGCTGCTGGATTTGTGTTTCGTAGCAGAAGAAGGGCATCCCGGCCGGGCGGTTGTGCTCCAGCCACGGCACGCCCTCGTTGATCCGCGGGTACTCGTCCAACCCGGAGTCCCACGGGTACAGCTCGTCGGCCTTGTGGAAGGCGTTGCCGTTGATGTACGCGTTGTGGGCCACGGCGTCGCCGTGCGTCAGGCCGTACTGCATCTGGATGCCCTCGCCCCGGCCGGTGTCGTAGATCATCGGGCTCAGGCTCAGGCTTCGGCCCTGCGGCTTGAGCGCCGCGGCCAGTCGCTGCTTGTGGCCGAGCCACGTCTGCGTCAGGAACTCCAGCACGTCCGAGGCACGCCGGCCGGAGAAGTCCTGCCGCTCATACGTCTGTGCGACCCCCTCGATCACCGACAGCGGGTTGGCGTCGTTCAACACCACCGGCACGGCCTTGGCCATCGGCAGCAACTGCACCGAGCCGCCGCCGAGGCTCTCATCGGGCATCAGCCCGCCCCAGGCCGCGGCCAGCGCCGCATCGCTCTCGTACTTGTTTCGCAGGTAGTCGTTCCAACGGGCAACCAGCGACTGCTGGAAGTACTCCGGCAGCTTCTGCCAGTTCCCGGCCAGCATCTTGGGGATCCACCACTCCTCGTTGCTCAACTCCCACACGGCAAAGACCGGGTCGTCCGCCCAGCGCAATTGCGCGTGCTGGTTGTAATGCCCGGCGATCGCCGTCATCCGCTGCAACGCCAGGGCTTCGAGGCGCGGGTCCCACGCCACGGCCAGGCTGTTGCGCAGCGGCAGCGCGCCGTCCACCCAGCCCCGGCCGGGCACCCGCGTGCGGTGGCCTTCCAGCGCGGCCGCCCAGGCCTGGGCCGTCGCCGGGTCGTCGATCACGTTCACGTCCGCGGCCGTCGCGACGCCCGACCGGTTGAACCCGGCCGTCCATACGCGAAACCCGCGTTCCGAAAGCCGGTGCAGAAAGTAGTCCGTCACGTCCGCGGCCGAGCCGTCGCCTTTTTCGTACTCGACGGGTGAGCCGTCGTCCGCGGCCGTGCGGAAGGTGCGCACGAAGTTGAAGCCCAGCGTCTCCCACCGGTCGATCATCGCCTCCACGTCGGCGTAGGCCTGCTGCACGGCGGCCTGCCGCTGCTGCGGCGTGGCGGCCTCGGGAATGGCCGGGTAGTTCGGGAACCCGCCGATGACGCCCCAGTACCGCACGCGCTCCCCGGCCACATGAATGTGCCCTTCAGGCCCCACCACCACGTACGCGTCCGGCGAGGGCAACGCACGCGGCTGTGGCTGTTGCTGAGCCTGGGCATGGCCCTGAGCCTGGGCCTGTGCCGAGGCGAACCCGGCCGCGATGCCCACGAAAAGCACGACCGCAGTAAGCCCGATCAACCGATCAAGGCGAAGTCCCGTTTGCATGGTTGCTCCTGTTCATGTCCTGGCGGAATGAAAAGAACGACGGGCCAGTTTCCCGACCCGTCGTTCAGGTTATCAGGTCGAAATCGGCTTAGCGCCGGCGACGCATGCCCAGCAGCCCGGCGGCCGCCAGGAGCGTGGCCGCACTGGCCGGCTCGGGCACGACGGCGGTCAGGCCGGTGCCGGCGGCCGGGTCGAGCACGACCGACCATGTGCTGCCGCTGAGGACGAAGTCGCCCTCGGCACCAACCAGGCCTGTGGCGAATTCCCACGTCAGCGTGCCGAGGGTCGCCGAGGCCGCGTCGCCGTCGTGCACTTCGAAGAGCGAAGCCATGTCCGAGGCGTCGTAGTTCAGGGCGGCGGTCAGGGCACCGTTGTAGACGGCCTTGATCTCGGCGGCGGTCAGGACGTCCGACCAGATGCTCATGTCATCGGCCCGGCCGTCCATGCGGCGCTGGTTGCCCGCGTCGAGAATCTGCCCGACGCCACTAATGGCAACCGCACCGGGGTTATCGAGCCTGGTGTTAAGGTTCTTGGCCGTGCTGAAGGTGTTGAACGACGTCGAGCCGCCGTCCTCGAAGATGCTCGTCAGCGTGACGGTCGCGCCGTCGTAGGTGGCGGCGTAGAAGCCCCACTCGCCGAGGGGTGCGATCGGGAGGTTGGAGTTGGTCACGTCACCGGCGCCGCCCCAGCCGTAGAGGTACAACTTGTCCTGCGTGGCTATGCTGTAGCCGTTGCCCAGGCCGAAGTACCCGGCAGCGATGTTCCGGCCGTAGCCGCCGAACTGAAACCCGGGGATGCTCGGTGTGCGGCCGTAGGCGTCGAGGCTCGTCCAGATCAGCAGCGTTCGTTCTGAGGCCCCAAGCGGCAGGTTGGTAATGGGCACCGCACCTCCGTCGAGGTTGCGTTGGGCGGTCGAACCGTTCTCACCACTTGGCCGCTCGAAGTTCAGCGCGTTGCCGATGACGCCGGGAATCGACGTGATGCCCGGGCCGGTCAGGTTCAGGTCATTGGTACCGACGCCGTCGAAGGCGGTCGGGCCTTCGGATTCGTCCAGGTTGAAGTGGGCGACGATGTTGGCACTGGCGACGCCAGAGACGGCCAGAACCAGGGCGGCGGTGACGCCAGAAAGCGGTGTGTTCTTCATCCTTACCTCCTACGAAGTGAAACAGACATGCGATCAACCGCTCCGGCGGCAGATCAGACACAGTTCGCGTTTCAAAGAGGAAGGCCGCCGCACCGGGCCTGTGCCGCAGGTCACGTCACCCAAATGACGTCGCACAAGTGAAGTCGCACAAGTGACGTCACGACGGACGGAGCGAACGGGTCGCCGACGGACCAGACGACTGGGGTGCATCCTCCTCAAGAACGCCTCGACCGGGCGGGTCGCATCCCGCCTTCCGGTTGATGGTCTAAGGATAAACCAGGTTTGTCGATTGTCAACAACTTTGGTAGGTTTTGTTCATGTGCTGCTGCCTGAAAACCTTCGCGTTGCCGGCGAGTGTTTGCCCTGTGCGTCTCCTCGGCGTCGCCGTCGTGTGGGGCATGCTTTTATGGGGCCTGGTGCCTCCCGCGGCGGCCGCCGGGCCGATGCAGCTCGACCTGGACGACGGCACCGCCCCGCCGCCGGGCCGGTGGGTTTACGACCCGCAGCAGGGCCGTTCCCGCCCGAACGCCGCCGCCGGCGAAGTGCCCAGCCGCCAGGCCGTCCAAATCACCGGCAGCTTCACGCTCGAAGCGTTCGTCCGCCCGGCCAAGCTTAAGGGCCAGCCCCTGCCCCACGGCGAGGCCCGGGCCGCCCTGGCCCTGGCCGGCCCGAACGACGACGCCCCGCGCCTCGCCGTCGAGGTGGCACAGAGCCGCCCGCCCCACAGCTACCCGTGGCACCGCGCCGCCCTCTACCTGCCGGCAAGCCCCCCGGTCACGCTCACGAAGCAGCAGTACAAGTCCTTCACCCACGCAAGCCCGGACGCGTGGCGGCACGTGGCCGTCGTTTACGACGCACAGGCCAACACCCTGGCCTACTTCCACGACTACACCCTGCTCGAGGCGGTTGAGCTGCCGGTGCCGTTGCGGTGGGACGCGGCCGAGCTTCACGTCGGCGGCACGCAGGCGGTGCCCTTCCCGGGGTATGTCGACTCGGTGCGCCTCTCGCACGAAACACTCCGGCCGGAGCAGTTCCTGCGTGCCCGGGACGAGCCGCTGACGGACGTGAGCTTCGCCAGCCCGCCGGGCCGCTTCCCCGCCGACGCGGGCGTGGTGAACGTGCGGACGCGCTTCGGTGCGGTGGGCGACGGCCGGACGGACGACACGGCCGCGTTCCAGAAAGCCTTCGACGAACTCGCCAGCCGGGTGCCGCTGGCCTACGAGACGCTGTACGTCCCGGCCGGGACGTACCTTGTGCGCGACACGGTCGGCTTCAGTCGGTTCCTCGTGCTGCAGGGCGAAGGCCGCGACGAAACGGTCATCAAGCTGGCGGACGGCGCGCCGAACTTCGCCGACAAGGCAAACCCCCGGCCGTTGCTGGCGCTGAGCAACTACAAGTCGCTCAGTGACCCGGGGATCAAGGCGTCTGGCCGAGGGTCCGGCTCGGCGATCGGCAGTTACGTGTTCGACCTGACGCTCGACACGGGCCGGGGCAACCCCGGCGCGATCGCGCTGGACTACCACGCGAACAACCACGGGCGGGTGGAGAACGTGCGCATCGTCTCCGGCGACGGGGAGGGCTCGGCCGGCATCTCGATGATGCGGCCGTGGCCCGGGCCGGCGCTCATTCGCAACGTGAGCGTCGACGGGTTCGACCGGGGCATTCAGATCCGGCACCGCGAGTATTCCATGACGCTGGAAGACGTCACGCTGACGAACCAGCGCGAGGCGGGCATCGTCAACGGCGGGAACATCCTGGCCGTGCGGAAACTGACGAGCCGCAACCGCGTCCCGGCGATTATCAGCTCCGGGGCGACGGGGATGATCACGCTGCTGGAGTCCCGGCTGACCGGGAACGAAAGTGGCGGAACCGGCGACTCGGCCGTGCGCCTCGTGGACGGGCAGGGCGCGCTGCTCCTGCTGGACGTGGAGATTGGCGACTACGCGACGGGCGTCGAGGCCGGCGGGCAGCGCGTCCCGATCGGGCGGATCGGCGAGCTGACGCTCGGCGGCGGCGTCTACCGCCTCTGGCCGGGCGAACGCAGCGCGATCGACCTGCCCTTCGCCGACGAGCCGACCCCCGCCCACGAGCCGCCGGAGAAGTGGGTGAACGTGCTGAGCTTCCGTCAGCCGGGGCACGGAAACGACCTGGCACCGGCGCTGCAGGCGGCGATCGACTCGGGGGCACGCACGATCTACCTCCCGGCCAACGGAAACTACCGCCTGGGCCGGACCGTCGAACTCCGCGGCGAGGTGCGGCACGTCATCGGCCTGCGGAACGAGCTGAAAAATACCCCCGCCTTCGCCGAACAGGACCCGGCGGCACCGCTCATTCGGTTCACGCAGCAGGACGCCGGGCGGACGGTGTTCCTCGACGGGCTGGAGGTGCCGCAGCTGACGCACGCCTCGCCGGCGACGCTGGTGATTCGCGACGGCGTGCTGGCCGGGCTACGCGGCGAGTTGCCCGCCGGCCACGACCGCGTGGGGGACCTTTTTGCCAGCAACGTGATGGGCTTTGGCATGAAGCTGGACCGGGCGCAGCGGGTTTACATCCGCCAGTTCAACCCGGAAAACCACGACGCCGGCCCGGACGTGGACCTGAGCGGCCCCGGGCTGCAACTGGCCTGCCTCGGCTTCAAGACGGAGTACAAGAGCCAGAAGCTGCGGGTGTCCGACGGCGCATCTGCCGGGGTTTTCGGGGCGTTCATCTACCCGATCGGCAAGGGGATTCCCGCCGACCGGCCGATCTTCGAGGTGGTCGACGCCCACCTGGCGGTCTCGTTCGGCACGAGCATCTACCAGGCCGCACACCAGGTGATGGTTCAGGAGGCGCGGTCCGGCGAGGTCAGGCGGCTGTCGGTGAAAGAGGTGGAGCATCACGGGCCGCGGGGACGGGTTACACTGTTTGTCTCCGGCGGACAAGACCGGTGAACGGGCGAGTTCTTACAGGTGCGGTATGACCACGGACGCGACACGATTCAACAGGAGCACCCGCGGCAGAGTCGCCGACTGGCTGCGGGCGAAGCTGGCCGTCGGTGAGTTCGAAGCCGGCGACCGCCTGACTGAGCAGCCGCTGGCGGCCCGGCTGGGCATCGGCCGCGGGCCCATCCGCGACGCGCTGATCGAGCTGACAAAGGAAGGCCTGCTGGTGGCCAAGCCGCACTGCGGCGTGCGTGTCGCGCCGGCGTTCACGCCCGAGAGCACCCGGCTGCTGGTTCAACTCCGCAAGCAGATCGAAGTCTTCGCGCTGCAGGCCGGCTTCGATACGATCGATGCCGGCGTGCGCGAGTCGCTGCGTCGGCACCTGGTCCACTTCCGGGTGGTTTGCGAGGCGGGCGAACTGGCCGACGTGGTGCAGGAGGACATGCACCTGCACCGGATCATCGTGCGGCTGGTGGAAGACGGGCGGCTGGAGACGGTGTGGCTGCCGATCATCGCGCGGATGCGGCTGCCCTACTCGCGCCACAAAACGCTGATGGAAAGCTACGCCGAGCACGAACGGATCGTCGAAGCGGTCCTCGCCGGCGACCTGCCCGCGGCCACCGCGGCACTGCAGGCGAACATCCGCACACGGTAGAGCCGTTCGAGTCGGCCAGCCCGGCGTTCACCGCCGGCGGCGGCGGACCGCCGCCAGCAGCGCCGCGCCGGCCGCGGGCGTGCCCGGCTCCGGGATGACGGTCACGTTCTCGTAGAACCGCAGCGCGCCGTCGTTCCAGTCGTCCGGGCCGATGATGTCCAGGTCGCCGTCGCCGTCGGCGTCGATGAGGATGCCGGAGTACATGCTCTGGTCGAACAGCACCTGCCGGGTGAACTGGCCGTCGCCTTCGTTGAGCCAGACGATCATCTCGAAGAAGTCGTTGCCGTTGTCGTCCTTGCGGTGAACGCTGCCGACCTGGGAGTTGGCGGTGAAGATGTCGAGCAGGCCGTCGCCGTTGAGGTCGCCCATGCGTACGCCGTGCAGGTCGGCGCCGTCGGTTTCGAGTTGTACGCGTGCCCAGTAGTCGGAACTCGTCGGGTCGTCGCTGGTGCCGCCGCCGGCGAGGTAGAGGATCGCGCCCAGCGGCTTGCCGGTCGGGTTGCCGCCGTTGCCCAGGACCTCGCCGTTGGTGATGACGATGTCCAGGAGCCCGTCGCCGTTCACGTCGCCGACGGCCTGCTTCGTGGCGTACAGCAGCTTGCCGCCGGACTCGGGGTACCACCGGTCGTCGATGACGAACGGGTCGGTCCCGCTGCGGGCGTAGTCGGCCGTGACGTTATAGCCGGTCCCGCGGGCGGCGGCCCCGCCGGGGTTCTTCCACCAGATGCCGTTGAACGTGATGTCGACGTGGCCGTCGCCGTCAACATCGCCCAGTTGCAGGCCTTCGCGGGGGTTGGCGTCGATGAACCGCTGCTGCCAGGTGATGTCAAACCCGCCGCCGGGCTTGGCCGTGCGCTGCTGGAAGTGCAGGTACACGCCCGTCGAGACGTCCCGCGTGACGATGTCCACCAGCCCGTCGCCGTCGAGGTCCGCGAACTCCACGTCGGCCATGTGTTCCACGCGGTTCTGCGGCTGCGAACTGCTGTTGTCCCAGGTGGCGATGTTGTGCTCGACCCACGGGGCCGAGAGGTCCCCGCCGGGGTTCTGGTACCACCAGAGGTTGCCCGGCCCGGCATTGTCCCGGCTTTCTGTCACGACGACGTCCAGCAGCCCGTCGCCGTTGACGTCGACAATGCTCGTATCCCCGCCGTACCGGCTGAGCCGGCCGCCGGGCGTGATCAGGTCCCGGCGCGTCCAGGTGTCGCCGGAACGCCGCAGCAGTTGCAGCGTGCCGCTGGCGCGGGTCCGAATGATCTCGGGTATGCCGTGGCCGTCGAAGTCGCCCGCGGCCGTCGATATGGCACCGCCGCCGGTGATGCCGCCGACGACGACCGGCCGTTCGAACTCCAGCGGCGTCGTCGCCAATACCGGCGCACACGCGAACAGCAGAACCAGCGGGGTCACGTTTCGCATTATTTCTCTCCTAGAAAAAAGGTCACTTCAACCACGCGTTGGCGCGTTTGCCGGTGCGCAGGTAGAGGGTTTTGGTTTCGGTGTACTCCTCGGCGGCGTAGCGGCCCAGCTCCCGGCCCAGGCCGCTCTGGGCGTACCCGCCGAAGGGCAACTCGGGCGTGCCTTCCAGGAAGGTGTTCATCCAGATCGTCCCGGCACGGATCCGCCGTGCCGTGCCCATCAGCGTGTCGATGTCGCGGCTCCAGACCGAGGCCGAAAGCCCGTACATCGTGCCGTTGGCGATGCGGACGGCTTCGTCCACGTCCGCGAACCGCTGCACGGAAAGCACCGGCCCGAAGACTTCCTCGCGGGCCAGCGCCGCGTCCGGTGGCACGTCCGTGAAGACCGTCGGCTGGAAGTACCGGCCCCCGCCGGAAGCTTTGCTACCGTTGATGATCGCCCCGCCGCCGGTCCGCAGCGTCGCCGTCTGCTTCGCCTGCTCGACGTGCGCCTCGATCTTGGCGAACTGCCGCTCGTCGATGATCGCGCCGTACTGCACCGTCTCGTCCAGCGGGTCGCCGACTTTCACCGATGCCGCTGCCGCCAGCACCTTGTCGATGAAGCTCTCGGGCACGTCCCGGTGCAGCAGGAGCCGGCTGCCGCTGTTGCAGCACTCGCCCATGTTGAAGTAGCAGCCGAAGACGACGGCATCCACCGCGGCCTCGAGGTCGGCGTCCGGGAAGATGATCTGCGGGTTCTTCCCGCCCAGTTCGAGCGACACCTTCTTCAGGTTCGACCCCGACGCCGCCACCACCGCTTTGCCCACGCCCGTCGAGCCGGTGAAGGAGACCATCTCCACGTCCGGGTGCTCGCAGATGCGGCTGCCCGCCGGCGTGCCGTAGCCGGTCACCACGTTCACCACGCCGTCCGGCAGGCCGGCCTGCTGCAGCAGTTCCGCCAGCACCAGCGTCGTGCCGCCGGTCAGTTCGCTCGGCTTCACCACGCAGCTGCAGCCGGCCGCCAGGGCGAACGGCAGCTTCTGGCTGGCGATCAGCAGCGGGAAATTCCAGGGCGTGATCAGCCCGACGACGCCCAGCGGCTCGCGCAGCGTCAGGCCGAGCACGTCCGCACCCAGTTGCCCGTACGTGTCGCCGCGGAGGTGCCGTGTGAGCGTCGCGGCGTAGTCCCAAAGGCTCGCGGCCCAGCCGACCTCGTCCCGCGCCTGCCGTATCGGCTTGCCGCTCTCCAGCGCCTCGATGCGCCCCAGCCGCTCGACGTTCTGCCTCAGCAGCGCCGCCACGCCCGCGAGCACGCGCTGCCGTTCGTCGCCGGTGGCGTGCCGCCAGGGGCCGACGTTGAACGACCGCGCCGCGGCCGCCACGCCCCGGTCCACGTCGTCGGCCGACGCCAACGCGTACTGCGCCACCGGCACGCCGTGCCCTGGGCTGATGCGCTCGAACGTCCGGCCGTCGGCGGCGTCGACCCACCGCCCGTCGAGCCACAGGCCGTAGGTCTGGCATTCGATCGGCTGGCTCGTCGGCGTCTTCGCGTGGGGCATGGGCGTGCTCGTGGTCATCGTGCGGTTCTTGCTCGTTTTTGATGCTGTTGCGATGCTTGTGCGGCTCAGGCCGGGCGGCTGGAGGTTCGGTAGAGTTCGTCGATGAACTTGCGTGTCAGCGCCGGCTGGTAGGTCTGCAGGATGCGCTGCTTGTCGGCGGGCATCGTGTGCTCGCGGGTCCAGTGGCAGGCCACCTCGTGCCAGTTGCCCGACTGTGCCGCCGGCTTCGCCGACCGCGATACGAGCATTTCCGTGAAGTAGTTGACGTTGTTCCCGGCCACCAGGTTGTGGGAGCAGGTCTCGTCCTCCTCAATGCCGCTGGTCCCCTCGGGGCAGACGGGCCAGTTGAAGATCGTGTTGCCCGTCACCGCGTAGCCGATCACGTCCAGCAGCTTGATGCCGCTGTACGGCTTCGGCGGCTCGGGCAGGTCGCCGAACCTCACCGTGACGTCCGGTGCCGGCACGTTGTAGCTCCCGGAGTCGATCACCTCATTCCCGTTGATCAGGCCCCACTTGCTCTTCTTCACGACGATCCCCTCGCGCTCGTGCCAGCAGAAGATGTTGCCGCAGACGTTCAACTCGTCACTCCCCTCGACGAGCACGGCCTCGGCCCCGACCTGGAACGTCCGGCAGCCGTTGATCACCACGCTGTTGCTGTTGTTCCGCGCGTGATAGCCGACGCCGGCGACCTGGTAGGCACAGCAGCCGGTCAGGTTGATGACCAGCGCGTTGTCCAGGTCGAAGCCGACGCCGCCGCCGTACGCCAGGCAGCCGTGCACGGCGCTGGGGATGAAATCGCCGCGGGTGCCGCGTGCAAGGTCGTGCAGGTAGTAGCCGGCGACGCCGCAGTCGGCCGCGACGCAGTCGTTCAGTGCGCAAAGCAGGCTCTGGTGCCGCAGGACGAACCCGTACCGCGCGAAGCCGACAGCGTGCACGCCGCGTACGCGTGCCTCGCCGGTGTGCTCGATGACGACGCCCGCCTCGCCGTGGCCGGTGACCTGCGGCATGACGACGAAGTCGGCCAGTTCCACGCCGTCGGCGTGGGCCGCCAGTACGCCGACGCCCGCCTTGTTGTCCGCCGCGACGAGCAGGCGCGTCCCTCGGCCGCTGCCGACGAACCGCACGCCCGGCGGTACGCGCACCGGCTGGTGCAGCAGGTAGCTGCCCGGTTCGAGCACGACCTGCCCCTGCCCGGCGGCGACGGACTCCGTGGCGGTTGCTATCGCCTCGTCGGCATTCGCGAAAGTCATGGGGGTTCCGCCGAACCGCCTGGTGACGGCGAACCGGGCGTCCTCGGGGTAGACGTGAAGGGTCATGGACATGCCGCTAGCTCCTCGCTTTGGCCGCCGCGCGGGAGGCCAGAAATGCTTCAACCCGTCGCTTCGTCTCGTCGTGCCCGAAGCAGACGACGGAGGCTTCCACCTCGCCGCCGCTGCGCGTGAGCGAGCCGCCCAGCAGCCGCTTCACCTGCCGCAGGGCGTGCGGTGCCGCTTCGCGCATCTCGGCGAGTAGGTGCGCGACCGCCTCGTGCAGCGGGTCGGCCGTCAGTACGTCTACGAGGCCGATGGCCGCAGCCTCCTCGGCCACGAGCAGCCGCCCGGTGAACGTCAGCAGCCGTGCCCGCCCGAGCCCGACCCTCGCCGGCAGCCGGCCTGTGCCGCCCCAGCCCGGCACCGCGCCCAGGCGGGCTTCCGTCGCGCCGAACCGGCTGGTTCGCGTCGCGACGATCACGTCACACGCCAGCGCCAACTCCAGCCCGCCGCCGAGTGCGTAGCCGTCCACCGCCGCGACCACCGGCACCGGCAAACCGGCCAGCCGGTTGAACACCTCGTGCCCGTGACGGACCCACGGCACGATCGTCACTTCATTCAGCCCGGCCAGCGCCGCCACGTCCGCACCGACGCAGAAGTACTTCCCCGGCTCCTGTGCCCCCACCACCGCCGCCACGACGTCATCACCCGCCTCCGCGACACGCTTTACTGCGGCGTCGAGTGCATCGAGCGCGGCGTGGTCGAGCGTGGGCGGCCGGCCCGGCCGGTCCGGCACCAGCGTCAGCCACGCCACCTGTGCTTCGAAGCTGAGGCTCACCGCGCACATGCGACCTCCGCCTGCCCGTTGGCCGCCGTGCCGTTTGGTGCCGTGCCGTTTGGTGCCGTGCCGTTTGGGGCCGTGCCGTATGGTGCGGTGCCGTTGCTGGTCGTCATGTCGCGCCGGTGCGACGCCGACCCATAAGACGCCGAGCCGTTCGCGGCACGCTCGGCCTCGTGGAAGATGTCCGGGTTCATCTGACGCAGGTCCGGCAGGACGTGCGGTCGGAAGGCCATCTGCTGGAGCACGTCCCGCTCGATGTCAACACCCGGCGCGACCTCCTCCAGCACCACGCCCTCCGGCCGGAGGGAGAAGACGGCCCGCTCCGTCACGAAGAGCACCGCCTGCCCCGCCTCCCGGGCGCGTCGGCCGCTGAAGGTGACCTGCTCCACCCGCTCGACGAACTTTCGGATGCTGCCTTCGCGCTCGATCCGCAGCTTGCCGTCGGCGGCGGTGCAGCTAAAGCCCTTGGCCGTCATGGTGCCGCAGAAGACGACGCGTTTGGCGTTCTGGCTGATGTTGATGAACCCGCCGCAGCCCGAGAGCATCGAGCCGACCTTGCTGACGTTGACGTTCCCCTCGGCGTCGCACTGGGCCATGCCAAGGAAGGCCAGGTCGAGGTTGCCGCCGTCGTAGAAGCCGAACTGGTCGTCCTCGGCGATGATGGCCTGCGGGTTGTAGCTCGCGCCGAAGATCACACCGCCGGCCGGGCGGCCGCCGATGAGGCCCTGTTCCACCGTGAACGTCAGCTCATCCAGCAGACCGCGCTCCGCCGCCACGGAGGCGATGCCGTCGGGCATGCCCACCCCGAGGTTGACGACCGCGCCCGGGAACAACTCCGCGGCCGCCCGCCGTGCGACGACCTTTCGGTGGTCCAGCGGCAGCGGTGCCAGTGCGTCCAACGGCATGCGCGAAGCGCCGCAGAGGGCCGGGTCGTACTCGTGCAGCGTCGTCTGCTTCTGCAGCGGGTCGACGACGACGTAGTCGACGCAAGTGCCGGGAATGCGGACCGTGCGCGGGTCGATGCTGCCGGCCTGCGCGAGGTACTTCACCTGGGCGATGACGATGCCGCCGCAGCTCTTGGCGGCCTGCGCGATCTTGATGCCCTCGAGTACGGCCGCTTCCTGTTCGGAACTGACGTTGCCGTTGGTGTCGGCCGTCGTGCCGCGGACGAGGGCGACGTCGATGTGCCATGCGGGGAAGAAGAGCCACTCGTGGCCGTCGATCTCCGTGACGCGGACGTAGTCGGTGCCGGCGGGGTCCTGCTGGGCGGCGAGGCGGGCGGCGTCGTTCATTCGGCCGGCTTCGAGCCGCGGGTCGATGTACGTGCCCAGGCCGACCTTGGTGAAGACGCCCGGCTTGCGTGCCGCGACCGCGCCGAACATCTGCGACATGACGCCCTGCGGGAAGTTGAAGCTTTCGATCTGGTTTCGGCGGATCATCTCGGCCATGGCCGGGGCCATACCCAGGTGCCCTGCGACGTCGCGCTTCACGAGGCCGGGGACGGCCAGCAGGTCCGTGCCGATCTCGCGTTTGTCGCCCAGCCCGGTGGCGTGCAGGAGCGTAAGCCCGGCCGGCTCGCCGGCGTCGTCGAAGCGTCGGCGGACGGCGCGGAGCAGCGCCGTCGGCTCGCCGATGCCGCCGACGGAGCCCTGTATGGCGACCCGCGCGCCGCAGCGCACCAGCCGGGCTGCCTCATTGCAGGGGATGCGTTTTGAACGTCGTTCCAGGGACATGCTCCTCCTCCAGACCACGGCTGCGACGAGCGGAAACGCCACGAAGCACCGTGGTTTTGCCTTATACCCTCCGCCATGAACTGTGGATTGTCAACAATTCATCTTTCGGCGCAGTGCGTCGTTCGGGGAGGCAAAGCCTTGCCCGGGTCGTTCCTCATCTGGCCGTGTAGACGGCTTCGGCGGCCTTAACCGTCGGCGCGGGGGCGTCGTCGGCTTTGGCAGGGTTAACGGTGTCGGCTTCGGCTTCGGCACCCGCTTCAGAACGGGGTTCGGCGTGTCGGGTTGTGTTCCACGCGGCGGCCAGGTCGAACGTCACGGGCCCGCCGGCAATTGTGGCGAACGGCCCGGGCAGCACCGGCCCGGCCGGGCGGTGTTGGCCGAAAAAGTCCCGCTCCAGCCCGTCGAGCGGCGGGCAGGTCTTGCCCGTCAGCGACTCACCGGCGGCGGCGTCGAACCGCATCGCCAGGTTCGCGAACGAGAACGTCCCCTTGTCGACCGCGCCGACGTCCATCGTCCCCGCCCCGACGGCCACCTCGTGGCTCGACAGGTCGTACCCCGCCAACTGCCGCCATGTGGCCAGCGAAACCCCCGGCGAAGGCGACGGCCCGGCCTCGAGGAACCGCCTCGGGTCCAGCCCCGCCGCCGCCAAAGCCTCGGCCAGCGCGGACGTGCCCGGCCGGCCGTCGTCGTACGAGAAGCAGAACCGGTGGAACGCTGAACCCTCCCAATGCCACTGGCTGCCGTTGATCAGCAGGTTGTGGTCGCACACGTTCGGGCAGTGCGTCTCGTCGGGCAGCGGCAGGCAGACGTGGCCGCGGTAGTTGTCGATGAAGACGTTGTTGACGAAGCGGTTGTCCCGGCAGTCGGCACGGCGGTCGATGCCGTGCTCGTCCTCGGTCGCGCGGGGCGTCTTCACGCTCACCAGCCGGGCGTAAATGCCAAAATGCCTGTTCGTGACCAGCAGGTTGTGCGCCACCGTGATGCCCGAGGTGTCGTGGGCATATATGCCGTCGGTACAATTCGCAATCACGTTGTGGTCGACGAGGCAATGGCCCGAGCCGAGTTCGACGAAGACGCCCGACGTGCAACGCGTCACGAGGTTCCGTGTGACGCGTGTGCCGTACCACTGGTTGTCCAGCCAGATGCCGTGGGCGTCGGTGTCCCGGACGACGTTGCCCTCGATGAGCCCGTCGAAGAAGAAGTGCACCTTGATGCCCGCGATTTCCGGTGCCGCGAAGCCCAGGGCATTGTTGCGTTCGATAAGGTTGCCCAGGATGCGGGTGCTGCGGCTCCCGGCCGCGGCCAGCCCGCAGGCGCCGTTGTCGCTGATGACATTCCCGCGGACTTCGTGGAAGCCGCAGGTGACCGGCCGGCTGTAGACGCCGTCGGGGTGGGGCTGGTCCCCTTCGACGTCGCGCGCGCCCTCGCCCCCGCAGTCCAGGCCGATGCCCGTGGCGTGGCGGATCGTGCAGTTGTAGATGCGCCAGTGGTGCCCGCTGCGTGTGGAGACGGCCCCGGCCTGGGGGGCCCCCCCCTCGGGCGTTTCGGCCGGCTGGTAGAAGCCGCTTGGGAACTGGTTGCCGCAACGCTCGAACGTAAAGCCCTCGACGTGAATGTGCCCGAGCCCGCGCCGGTGCGGCGCGAAGATTCGGCCGCGCGTCGTCAGTTCGAGCCCGCCCGCACGCGGGTCGAGCCCGTGCGGCAGCCACACCCGCAGCAGCCCGGCGTCCGGGTCGACGGACCAGCACCCCGGTGCCGCCGGCCGCTGGCCCCGCGGCGACTGGGTCAGCATCGCGTCGTTCAGAAAGAGCTGCCCGAGGGTGAACCGCCGCTGCGTCCGCTTCGCGACGGTGTTGAACGGCCCGCCGGCGGCCGAGGCGTCGGCATTGGCGTCATGTCCCGGCAGGTCACGGATGGGGATTTGCCACACGCCTGCCTCGCCCGTAGCTTGCCAGCCGTCGGCGACGACGTCCGAGCCGCGAACGACAGCCCGGCCGGGCTCGACGCTGAGGAAGCGGATCG
Organism: Phycisphaerae bacterium; assembly: GCA_050329715.1. GTDB lineage: Bacteria > Planctomycetota > Phycisphaerae > Tepidisphaerales > Tepidisphaeraceae > DAIOTR01. The sequence continues at coordinate 25,196 of JBHJOM010000010.1, read as the reverse complement.
GCCTGTCCGGCGTGCCGCCGCGTGGCGGCGCGACGCGTTCGCGGTAGACGCCCGGTTGCACCCGAACGAGGGTACCGGGCCCGGCGAGTTCGGCGGCGGCCTGTATGGTGCGAAGCGCCTCGGACGGGCCGACGTCCAGAACATGCCCGTCCAGAACATGCCCGGGTAGAACATGCCCGGGCAGAACGCGTCCGGCCGGTGATTCGGTGGCGGAATCCATCGCCAAAGCATGACTTGCTTTAACGCCAAAGCAAGACAATCATCGCTTCCTGAAGAAGATTGTTGACAATCCCACGGGCGGGCGTACATTTGGTTTATCGCCAAATCTAGTCGGCCGCCCGGTCGACAGCCCCGGCCGGCATCTCTCGGCCACGGCAGCCCCGGCACACGCCGGACAGCGGAACCAAGGAGGTCGCCATGTCACCTGCTCGCTCAACCGGCCGATGCGGTTTTACCCTCGTCGAACTGCTCGTCGTCATCGGGATCATCGCCCTGCTCATCTCCATCCTCCTGCCCTCCCTCTCACGGGCACGCGAGCAGGCCAACGCCGTCGACTGCTCCAGCGGCATGCGCCAGCTCGGCGTCGGCTTCCTCTTCTACATCGACGAAAACCGCGGCTGGCTACCGCCCGACTCGGCCCCCAAGACGCTCATGAACTACAACCGGTGGTTCACCGCCCTCGTCGGCAACGGCTACGTACGCGGGCCGGGCCTTCCGCCGCAGACCAGCAACACCTTCGAACTCCGCGGCGGCGAACTCTCCCTGTTCCACTGCAAGTCCGACAGGACCATCGGTGTGAAACTCAGCCCCACCGGCCCGAACCTCGACCAGGTCATCCAGAACGGCGCAGGCACCAGCTACGTACCCAACAGCCGCGTCATCGGGCCAGCCTCCAGCGCGCCCTTCGACGGGCCCTTCAAGATCGTCAAGTACAGGAACAGCTCCGAGCGGCTCATGCTCACGGAGAAGGACTGGAACATCGGCCGCACCTCCGTCGGCCTCGTCCCGGACCTGCTCAGCGGCAACCCCTGGAACGCGACGCGCATCCTCAGCAGCGTCGTCGGCCGGCACGGCAGTCCGGGGTCGCCGGCGGGTAACGTCCTCTTCGTCGACGGCCACGTCGAGGGCATCTTCCTTGCCGACCTCCATCGGGCGGCGCAGGTGGTCGTGGCCACCTCCAACGCCAACGACCCGATCGTCGCCGGCGACCGCCTGTGGGGCCTTCGCGCCGGCGACTAAAGCCGCAGCGACCTACAGGCCAGTGACCCACAGGCCAGTGACCCAGAGGCCAGTGACCCAGAGGCCAGTGACGTCGTCCGCGGACACGCGAACGCTGCAGTTCCAAGGTTACAGCAGAGGCAGGAGAGGGCGATGAATGGCATCCGCGAACTGATACGCAAGCCGCAGGTCGGTGCGGGTGTGGCGGGGTTGTTGCTGGTGGCGGCCGTCGTCGTCTTCACCTCGACGCGCGACGGCTCGCCGCCGCCTCCCGCCGGGCTCTTCTTCACCGCCGACGGCGGGCAGAGCTTCTTCGTCGACGATTTCGACCGCGTCCCGCCCTACGAGAAGGAGGGTGCCGAGGTGGTCCGGGCACACGTCATCCGGTGCCCCGAGGGCGGCGGGCACGCCTTCGTCGCCTACATGGAGAAGTACAGCGACTCGGCCCGGGAGAAACTCCTGGCCGCCGACCACCCGACCGACGTCCTGCCCGATCTGAAACCCGAAGACCGCCTCCTGGCACGCCCCGGCGAGCCGTGGCGGCCGGCCGGCCAGGTGCCGCCGGCCACCATCCGCGCCGCCACCTGCCCGACCCACGGCGTCGCCGGCGAACTGCTCACCCCACCCCTGGGCGACGCCACCCGATAACGCCACCCGGTAACGCCGCACGAACGCTGCGACCTCTGCGTCTCTGCGATGGATTCGTCCGGACGGGAGCGACGTGCCCTGCGAATCGGCCGTTCGCCCTGTCGGCGTGTGCGCTTAGACCGTAAGATCCCGGCCATGAGGCCGACGCTGCACTCGATCGCGGAGCGTGTCGGGGTCAGCGACATGGCCGTGTCGCTCGCCCTGCGTGGCAAGGGGCGTATCTCGCCGGACGTCCGCCAGCGCATCATCGAAGTCGCCGCCGAGCTGGGTTACAGGCCCAACACCGCCGCCCGCGCGATGACCTCCGGCCGTCTCGGCTGCGTCGCTTTGCTGCTGAGCACCTCCAAGCAAGTCAGCAACCTGCCGCACCTGATGCTCGACGGCATCGACGACGGCCTGCAGTCGCTGGACTACCACCTGAGCGTCGCCCACCTGCGCGACGAGCAACTGGTTGACCCCAAGCGCTTCCCCAAGCTGCTGCGCGAACTCCTGGCCGACGGCGTGCTGATCAACTACCACTTCCGCGTCCCGCAGGGCCTGATCGACACGATCGACCGGCAGAAGATCCCGTCCGTCTGGATCAACCGCAAGCAGCCCCACGACGCCGTCCGGCCGGACGACGAGGCCGCGGGCCGAATCCTCACCGAGCACCTCCTGGCTGTCGGGCACCGTCGCATCGCGTACGTGGACCTGTCGCACGTCGCCGAGCAGCCCGACGAGCACTACAGCGCCGCGGACCGGCTTCAAGGGTACCGCTCGGCGATGCAGTCGGCCGGGCTGCCGCCGCGGGTCGTCCACCGCCTGCCGGAGGGCGTCGAGGCGTCCTTCCGGCGGTGCATCGACCTCCTCCGCGAGCCGAACCGGCCCACGGCGCTGGTCTGCTACTCCGGCAGCACCGCGACCACCGCAAGCCTGGCGGCGGCGCGCGTCGGCATCGACGTGCCGACCGACCTGTCGATCACAATGATCGAAGACCGGCCGTTGACGGTGGGCAAGCCCATCACGCTCGCGGCGTTGCCGATGAACGCGGTCGGGCGCCAGGCGTCGGAGATGCTGCTGGAGAAGATCCGCAGCCCGGAGCGGCGGCCGACGGTCGTCGTGCCGCCCACCCTGCGGCCCGGCGGAACCGTCGCCCCGGCCGGCAGTTAGCCCAAGGCACCTCTTTCCTCGCCCCGGAGGGGCGGCGGAATGTAGCCAGGGGTGGAGCGAGCGCCGTCGCGCAGCGGCCGCGAGCGCAACCCCAGGGAACGCCGCCCCACGACCGCAAGCCCCGGAGGGGCGACAGAAGCCTCGGCCAATCCTTTCGCCCCTCCGGGGCTTCGACAATCGGGGCACGGCACCAGGGGTTCCGCTCGCTTTGGCTCGTTGCACTCGCCGCGTTGCTCCCTCCACCCCTGGCTACAACCCGTCACGACTCCGGGGTGAAGACGAGGGACGCCGGCGGTTACAAATCAAAGATGTTCAGAACAGGAATCGCATCGAGTCGAACGATCTCCGTGCTTGAACAAGGAGCATGGCGTTTACTTGGTATCCCGACGTCGCCGCGGCATCGTCGTCATGCCCAGGAAACGCGCACCGGCTTTCTCGTCTCGGGAGGTCCTTCGGCTCGCTGCGCTCGCTCAGCAGGACACGCTGGAGATCGACTGGATCCGCGCTGTGGGATTCGGCGTATCGCTGTCGAACGGCCCTCACGTCCGGCGGAAGACGAGCACGTACGCCAGCACGGCCACGGCGTTGATGATCGTGACGACCGCCGCCTTGCCCAGCGCGTTGCGGGCATGCTCGGGCAGGTGCATCGCAGGCCAACTCAGCAGCCACAGCGGCATCAGCAGCAACGGCGGGCGGCCGACGGGCTCGCCGGCGGCTTCCGACGTGTCGTCGTCCCCGGACTTGGGTTTAGCTTTGGGCTTGGCAGACTGGGGCTTGGCGGCCTTGGCCTTCGTAGCGGGTGCCTCGGCGGCAACCTCGTCTTCGACGTTCAGGCCGGCTTCCTGCTTCAGCGGCTTGAGCATCCGGTCGGCGTCGTTGCTCAGGGCCGCGTCCAGGTCCAGTTCCGCACCGACCTGGCTCGCGTCGGCACGCGGGGTCTGCGCCGCAGGCTCAGGCACGAGCGGCGGCGTGTGGGTTGCCAGCAGCGGGCGACCTTTAACGCCCGACTCGCCCGGGCCTTTCTCGTCCACGCTCGGCGTGGCGTCGGCGGGCGGAACGCCCGCCCGTGCATCAGTCCCGGCGTTCGTCCTGGCGTTCGTCCCGGAGTCGGCAGTGGCGTCGGCAATGTCGTCGGCAATGGCGTCGGCGTCGCCCGGCTCCGGGCTCGGCTCCGGCTCGCCGTCGAGCAGGGCGGAGTAGAGGCTGTCGAGTTGGTCGGCCAGCGCGTCCTGAAGGACGGCGGCCTGCTGCTCGGCCTTGGTCTTGGCCGCACTCTTGACCGCACTATTGGCCGGGGCCGGGGCCGGGGCGGCGGACTCAGACGGGGCGGGCGAAGAAGTTGCGGCCGGGATCGACGTCGCCTTCGGCTCGTCGGCGGGCGTCGGCTCATCGCCGGACGTGTCGATCATCCGGCGGATTTCACCGTCGGCCAGTTCACTCAGCAGCGCATCGGCGTCTTCGCCGGTCATGTCCGCGGACGCCTCGGCATCGGCGAAGTCCAGCTCTGCCTCCGAGTCGACGCCCGAGTCGACATCCGTACCGGCTTCGGCGGTGAGTGTGGTATCGACGGCGTCCTGTGCCATGGGCGAGTCCCTTCGCGCACGTGCTTGTGCCGGTGAGCCGCTTCGCAACGGCCGTCTGTTCGCAACATCGTCCCCCGGAAGGCACAACATAACTTTCCGGCTCGTGTTGCGGCAAGTCGGTGCTTGCGACTGTTTTACCGGACCTCTCGCGAGTTGGCGCATAATCGCATGCGTATGACACAGCGATTATTCGTCCCGTCGCTCGCCGTCGGCCGCGTTGAGCTGCCGCCGGGGCAGGCGCACCACGCCCGGGCGGTGCTCAGGCTGGCTTCGGGGGCAGTGGTGGAGCTTTTCGACGCCGCGGGCCGACACGCCGCCGGCACCCTCGAATTCACGGCAGATTCCGCGTTCGTCGCCGTGGCCGAGGTCCTCGAAGCCCGCCCGGCGGAGCCGCTGGTCGTCGTCGCGGCGATTCCCAAGGGGGAGCGTGCCGACCTGCTGGCGGCCAAGCTCGCCGAGGTCGGCGCGACGGCCTGGTGGCCCCTGCTGGCGGACCGCAGCGTGGTGAAGCCCGGCGGGGCCAACAAGCTGGAGCGGTGGCGCCGGCTCGCCGTGGAGGCCGCCAAGCAGTGCGGCCGCGGGGACGTCATGCACATACCCGAGCCCCTTTCGCTCCCGGACGCCCTGGCCCGCGCCGCCAACGAGCAGCACGTGATGTACGTCTGCACGACCGAGCGCCCGGCCGCCCCACTGCGTGCGCCGCCGGGGCCGGTGGCGGTCTTCATCGGGCCCGAGGGCGGCTGGACCGAGCGGGAGCTGGCGGCCTGCGAACAGGCCGGGGCGACGCCCTGCCGGCTGCTGGAGCCGGTGCTGCGCGTGGAGACGGCCGCCGTCGTCGCCGCCGCACTCGTGGCCGCTGGGCGAATCGGCTAAAGTCCCAGCGGATGAACTGGCAACAAGGCCAACCCCCACACGCCAACCCGCCACACGGCCACCCGCCACGGGGCTACATGCCGCCGGGCTACATGCCGCCGGGCTATCCGCCGCACGGGTACATGCCCCCCTTCGCCCGCGACGGCCGGACGCCCTGCCGACGCGCCGGCATTCTCATGCTGGTGGCCGGGAGCCTGATGATGCTCTGCGGCGGCGGCTTCGGCATGGGCCTGCTCGTGCCGTTCGACGAGCTGTTCCGCACCAACCCGGATGCCGTGCGGCAGCTCCGCGAACTCGGCGACCCGCAGACCGTCTTTCGCAGCATCGTCGTCGGCTTCATGGCCTTCAACATCGCCGTCGGGCTGCTGCTGGCGGTGCTGGGGGTGTTCGTCTACCGCTGCTCGCAGGTCGCGGCGACCCTCGGCACGGTGCTGATGAGCCTGCTGCTTCTCATGTTCACTCTGATGACCCTGGGCGCAATGGCCCAGCCGCAGTCGGCGGTGGTGATGATCGTGCCGATCGGCGTGAGCGTCTGGCTGCTGGTGTGGCTCGTCGGCGCGATGCGGGCCGCGTCGCGACTCCGGGCCGTCGCCCCCGCCGGCTGGATCAACCCGTACCCGCCCGGCTACGGCGCGAACCCGTACCCGCCGCAGCAGCCGCCACAACCGCAGCAGCCGCCGCACGGCAACACGCCACGCCGGCGGGAAGACCCGGGGTACTGAACCGGCCCGTCGGACTAGGCCCGTCGGACTTGGCCCGTCGGACTTGGCACGACGCCCCGGCAGCCGACGCCCCGGCCGGGGCCGGTCTTGCCGCCGACGTTTACTGATCACGCACCTCAACGGACGTTCCCCCCTGCCACACGGCCGACGGCAGAGGCTGCTGCTCCAGGACCGCCTCCGCCGCGGCTTCGGGCGTGGCGGCGGCGGCGGGAAAGGCGACCATGTCCGCCCAATGCCCGGGGACGAGCCGGCCGACGGGCTGGCACAACGCCGCGGCGGCACGCGTTGTGATCATCTCCAGAAACACCGTGGCCGGGAGACTCGGTGCCTGCCGGCGGGCCAGCGCCGCCTCGGCCAGCAGGTTCAAGTCCGGGCTGCTGGCGCGGCTGTCGGTGCCGAGGCAGACGTTCACGCCCGCGGCGAGCATCTCGACGAACCGGTGCGGCCGGTGGCCGAAGAAGGCGTGCGTCCGCGGGCAGTAGCAGACACTCGCCCGCCCCGCCGCCAGCCGTTGCATGTCATCATCATCCACATCATTCACGTGGGCCAGTACGCAGGGTGTTTGCAGCAGACCCAATGATTCGGCCCACGCCACCGGCGAGCCGGCGAAGGTCGCTTCGCCTTCGAGCGTGATGCCCAGGACGTCCAGCAGCTCGCGCAGCGGACCGGCGTGGTCCGCGAGGAACGGGCGCTCCTCGGGCAACTCAGCCAGGTGCGTGGCCAGGGGCAGGCCGGTAGCGGAGGCGGCGGCCAGGCACGCCTCGTACGCCGCCCGGCCGGTGGAGTAAGGCGCGTGCGGCGACACGCCGGCGACGACGCCCGCCGGCGGTGGCTCCGTCGCGTGCTGGAGCATCCCAGCCGCCAACGGCGCGCGCGAGCCGATGCCGCGCACCTCACCGAAGCTCACGGCGCGCAACGGGCACTCGGCCAGCACAGGCCGGCTCAGGTGCGGGCGGGTCGCGACGTCGCCCACGCAGGTGACGCCGAACGAAAGCGACTGGCCCGCCCCGGCCCGCACGGCGGCGCGCAGGCGGTCGTCGTCGAACAAGCCGGCGCGGAAGTAGAGGCCCAGAACCCACTCGACGAAACTCGCCGGCGGCGGCACCGGCGCACACGCAGAGAGCTCCAGGTGCGTGTGGGCGTTCACCAGGCCGGGCATGAGCAGCACGTCGCCGAGGTCCTGGTGCGAAAGGTCGGTGAATGGTGCTGGCAGCGCAGCCAACGGACCGGCATACCGCACGAGGCCTTGGGCGACAACGACGACGCCGTTCTCGACCGGCGGGCCGGTCATCGTCGCCAGGTGGCGGGCCTTGAGGATGAACGCGGCGTCTTCCATGCCCGGTACGCGTGCCGGCGCTGCCTGCAACACCCTACTGCACCGGCGGTGGCGTCGGTTCGTGGAGGTTGTGCTCGAACAGCACCATCATCGCGGCCCGCTGGCTGTCCCACCGCGTGCCGACGACGTCGTAGTGGCTGGTGATGTTGAAGTGCACGAACTCCCGGTGGTTGTTCAGCGATTCGGCGCGGATGATCTCATACCCTTGCTCCTTGGCCCAGGCGTGCTGGGCCTCGCGCATCTGCCGGGCGATGCCGTGCCGGCGGAGTTCGGGCACGGTGCCGCCCATCCAGTGGAAGAACATGCCCGGCTTAAGCTCGAAGCCGATCCAGAAGCCCACGGGCTTCTCGCTGACCAGCGCCAGCAGCATCAGCAGGTTGTGCCGGCCGAGGAACCGCCGGGCCAGCGCCTCGGTGGTGAGGCGCGGCCGAAAGATCTGGTTGTAGACCTCGGTGACCTGCGGCAGCAGCGGCTCGTCGGCGATGATGATGTCGGCGTTCATGGGAGAGGCGGAGGGAAGTTGCGAGCTGCGAGTTTTGAGTTGTGAGTTATACCGATTTGACTCTGCATCACTAAAGCGGATCCACTCGATCTTTAGCGTGTCATCCTGAGCGAGCGCAGCGAGTCGAAGGACCTTCCGAGACGACAAAGCCCGTCTGCGTTCCCTGGACTTGGATGTCATGCCGCGGCAACGCACTTGTCGCCAGGGAACGCGCTCATTCTTGTCCAAGTGTGGAGGTCGTTCGACTCGCTGCGCTCGCTCACGATGACATGCTAAAGGCTGATTTGAACCGCTGTAGAAACCAGCAACACGCTACACGCGACTCACGACTCGCAACCCGCATCAGCCCGGGCTCGGCAGCGGGCCGCCGCCCAAGCCGACGTCCGGCTCGGCGTTGGTCGGGCCGGGTTGGATGTCGGTGGCGTTCTTTTTGCGGGTTTCCTGTTCGAGCAGGTCGCCGACGGTCGGCTTGGTGAGCGGCTCGCCGCGCATGATCTTGTCGACCTCGGGCGCGGTGAGCGTTTCGTACTTCATCAGCGCCTTGGCGAGGCGTTCCACGGCGTCGCGCTGGCCGTCCAGCAGGGTGCGGGTCTCCTCGTACAGCCGGTCGATGAGCTGCTTGACCTCTTCGTCGATGACGCGGGCGGTCTCGTCGGAGTACTCCCGCTGCGCGTCGAACATGTTCTGCTTCTCTTCGTCGCCGAAGTAGATGAACCCGACCCGGTCGGACATGCCCCACTCGCGGATCATCTTGCGGGCGATGCCCGTCGCCTGGCGGATGTCGCCCATCGCCCCGGTGTTGATGTCGCCCGTGAACATCTCCTCGGCCAGTCGCCCGGCGAAGCAGACCTTCATGAACGCCACGCACCACTTCTGCGAGTAGCTGTTGCGGTCCCGCTCCGGCAGGGCCATCGTCGCCCCGCCGTAGTTGCCGCGGGGGATGATCGTCACCTTGTGGATCGGGTCGGCGTCCTTCTCCAGCCACTGCACCACGGCGTGGCCGGCCTCGTGGTAGGCGGTGGCGACCTTGTCCTTCTCGTCGATCACGCGGCTCTTTTTTGCCCGCCCGAAGCGGACCTTGTCGCGGGCCTCTTCCAGGTCCTCCTGCTCGATGAAGTCCTTGCCGGACAGCGTCGCGCCCAGCGCCGACTCGTTGATCACCGCGGCCAGGTCCGCACCGCTGAAGCCGGGGGTCGCCCGGGCCAGCCGCAGCAGGTCCACGTCCGTGCCGAGCTTCACCTTGCGGGCGTGCACCTTCAGAATTTCCATGCGGCCCTTCACGTCGGGCAGGGGCACGTACACCTGGCGGTCGAACCGGCCGGGGCGGGTCAGGGCCGGGTCCAGCACGTCCACGCGGTTGGTGCTCGCGATGACGATGACCTGGTCGTTGGTCTCAAAGCCGTCCATCTCCACGAGGATGGCGTTGAGCGTCTGCTCGCGTTCATCATGGCCGCCGGAGGAGAAGCCGCTGCCGCGGCGTCGGCCCACGGCGTCGATCTCGTCGAGGAAGATGATGCACGGCGCGTTCTCCTTGGCCTGCTTAAAGAGGTCCCGGACGCGGCTTGCACCCACGCCGACGAACATCTCGACGAAGTCGGAGCCGGAGATGGAAAAGAACGGCACATCCGCCTCGCCGGCGATGGCCTTGGCCAGCAGCGTCTTGCCGGTGCCGGGTTCGCCGACGAGGAGCACGCCGCGGGGGATTCGCCCGCCGAGGCGCTGGAACTTCTTGGGGTTTTTGAGGAACTCGACGATCTCGCCGACCTCGTCCTTGGCTTCCTGCACGCCGGCCACGTCGTTGAAGGTGACGTTGGTGTGCTCCTTGTTCGTGATGCGGTGTCGGCTTCGCCCGAAGTTGCCCAGCATCCCGCCGCCGCCGGCGGAGTTGCGCAGCTGGCGGAAGACGAAGAACCAGATGAACGCGAAGATGAGCAGCCAGGGGATGAGCGGCGCGATGATGTTGAACAGGAGGTTGTTGCTGTTCTCCATGCTCACCGGGGTGTCCGGGGCGGCGGTGCGGACGAGTTCGACGAACGCCGGGTCGCTGGTCAGGCCCTGTGCGAGGACGGCATAGAACTCCTGCGTCGGGCCGGTGTTGGTGCCGAAGTCCGTCGGCTCGCGGAGTTTGCCGAAGGCCTGGTCGGTGCTGAGGGTGACCTCGGCGACGTTTTCGTTCTTCAGCTGGGTGATAAATTGGCTGTACTCGATCTTCTGGCGGGTGTTGTTGCCGCTGGAGATGAGCAGGAACAGCACGATCGCCACGCCGATGAACAGGACCCAGCCGAAGACGCCGCGGCTGAACTTCATGCCGCCGGGCGGCTGGGGCAGGCGGTTCTTGCCGCCGGGGCCCTTGCCGGGGGGGTTGGGTCCGGGCTGTCGGCCGTCGGGCCGGTTGGAATCTGCCATGAGGTCGTTTCCTTACAAAATCGGGCACCGGGCCAAAAGGCCTGGCATACGGCAATGCGACGCCTTCGTCCAGTTGAGGGCTTCGCGGGGCGAACACCGCATCATACGGTCCGGCCGGGGTTCTTTTCCATGACCAACCCCGACCTACCCTGCTACGCATCAGTCATGAAACCGGTTCGACCCGATGAAGCCCGCCCGTGAGGGCCAGACGCCGGCTTGGCCGATCCGTGGTCGCCGGCCGCTTACCGGGGTCTGGGCATCCCTCGATCTCACCGCAGAGCCGCAGAGATCGCCGAGAGGAAGAGACCGTGGAGAAGAAAAGCCACGGATTGTTCATCCGATTTGAAGACCCAAACCCCTCATCCGTCTCCCCGATCTCCCACCCTCTGCGACCTCTGCGCCTCTGCGGTGAGCCCGCCTGATGCCGACAAGACGGATCGGCCCGACCACCGACTCGGCTACCCGCCCGGGAAGCTCACCTTCAGCCAGCGGCTGTTTGCCCTGGCCGTCAGCATCGTCGGCTCGATGTCGGCCGGGAGCAGGAGCGTCTCGCCGCGGCGGGCCGTGGTCGTGGTCGATTCCCCGGCCAGTTCCAGCTCCCCCTCCAGCAGCATCCAGACGGTGCACCGGTTGCCCGGCTCCAGCCGACGCTGGTGGCCGGCGGGGACCTCGACCTTGTCGAGCGTGAACTGCGGGGCCTTCACCACCCGCACGGTGTTTGCATCCTGGCCGTCGGCGAGCACCTCGTGCACCTGGCCGGCCGGCTCGTCGCTGGTGTAGACGATGTTTTGAAGCGCCTTCTCCACGTGCAGCTCGCGGGTCTTGCCCGTACTCGGGTCGGTGCGGTTGAAGTCGGACACGCGGTAGGTGACGTCGCTGGGCGTCTGCACCTCGGCCGCCAGGATGCCCGCGCCCAGCGCGTGCACCGTGCCGCTGGGCAGATAGCTGGTGTCCCCGACGTTCACCGGGATGCTCTGCAGCAGCTCGTCGGCCCGGCCTTCGTCCAGGGCCTGCTTCATGGCCTCGGGCGTGACGCCGGGCTTCACGTTCTTCAGGATCCGGCTGCCGGGCACGGCATCCATCACGTGCCAGCACTCGTTCTTCAGGTGCGCCTCCGGGTGGCTCGCGGCGTACTCGGGCCTGGGGTGCACCTGCACGGAGAGATCATCGGCGGCGTCGAGGAATTTGATGAGGATCGGCAACTGCCCCGCCGCCTCGCCGGCCGCCTCGCCCGCCGCCTCCCCCACCGCCTCGCCACCGACCTTCAACGGCTGCACCTCGCCCAGCAGCTCGTCCCGCCGCCCGGCGATCAGCTCGTGCACCGTCTTCCCCGCCAGCGGCCCTTCGGCGACGGCAGCGCTCACCCAGCCGCTTTCACCCTTGATCGCCCCCGGCGGAAAGTCGTACAGCTCCCAGCTCTCGCCGTAGGGCTGCCCGTCGGGCAGGTGCTTGCCCAGCAGCGTCTCGAGGCGTCGCCCGCCCCACATCTTCTGAACGAACCGAGGCGTGAATTTTAAGGGCGGAAGGGACATGCCGACGATTGTGCGCGGTACGGCCGGAAGCAGAAAGGGCAATAAGTCATGAATAACGAGTAATGAGCAATGGGCAAGAAACCAATGACCGGGTGAGGCAGCAGGGGTCAGGCAGCAGGGGTCAGGCAGCAGGCAACAGGGGAATGAGCAATGGGCAAGGCCAAGGGTCTTCCGAAGGTCGGGGTGCAACCGTCCCGGCCCCTTTGGTCATTGGTTCCCTGCGATTTGGTCATTGCTCATTGCTCATTACCCATTAAACCGCCGCCCCCGGCCAGTTGTGGCCGGGCGGGGTCGCGCCGATAATCCCGCCGTGACGAATCCGCGCCCGGACGGCGGGGCTGACGAGGCTCGCGTCCTGACGGCAACTGCCTAACGCCTAACGCCGACGCCCCGCATGACCAAGACGTTCGTCCTCGACACCAACGTGCTGCTGCACAACCCCAATGCCATTCACCTCTTTGACGACAACGAGGTGATCATCCCGTTCGACGTGCTCGAGGAGCTGGACAAGTTCAAGACCGGCAACGACGACCTGGGCCGCAACGCACGCCACACCATCCGCCTCATCGACGGGCTGAGGGTCGCCGGGAAGCTCTCCGAGGGCGTGGCCGTGCCGCAGACCGGCGGCATGCTCAAGGTGCAGCTGCGCAACCAGATGCAGATGGCACCGGGCCTCATCCACGAGACGCCGGACAACCGCATCATCTCCACCGCCTGGACGCTGCAGCAGAAGAACGGCCGGCGGGTGGTCTTCGTGACCAAGGACATCAACGCCCGCATCAAGGCCGATGCGCTGGGCATCAAGGCCGAGGATTTCGAGGCGCAGAAGGTCGACTTCGAGCACCTGTACACCGGCTACCGCGAGGCGGCCGTGCCCGGCGAGATGATCGACACCATGTTCCGCGAAAAGAAGCTGGACCCGAAGTTCGAGAAGCCGATGCTCGCCAACGAGTTCGCGCTGCTCAAGGACATCGCCGACCCGGCGCACACGGCCGTCGCCCGGGCGGACGCCGAGGGGATGCTCTCGCCCATCAAACCGCGGCGCGGGCCGGTCTTCGGCGTCATGCCACGCAACCTGCAGCAGACCATGGCCCTGGACCTGTTGATGGACCGGGACATCCAACTCGTGACCCTGCTCGGCTCCGCCGGGACTGGCAAGACGCTCCTGGCCCTGGCGGCGGGCATGAGCCAGATGCTCAACGACAACATCTACCAGAAGCTGCTGGCCGCCCGGCCGATCATGCCGCTGGGCCGGGACATCGGCTACCTGCCCGGCGACAAGGACGAAAAACTGCAGGCCTGGATGCAGCCGATCTTCGACAACCTGGGCTACCTGCTGGGCAGCCGCCTGCACGACGACGGCCGCGACGCCGCCCGCCACGCCTCCCTCGAGAGCGTCGAGAAGCGCATGCAACAACTGCTGGACAACGGGCAGGTGGTGATGGAACCGCTGACGTACATCCGCGGCCGGTCGATTCCCAATCAGTTCATGATCGTGGACGAGGCGCAAAACCTCACGCCGCACGAGGTGAAGACCATCGTCACCCGCGTGGGCGAAGGCACCAAGCTCGTGCTGACGGGTGATGCGACACAGATCGACAACCCGTACCTGGACAGCAGCTCCAACGGGCTGAGCTATCTGGTGGAACGGCTCAAGAACAAGCGGATCGTGGCACACATCACACTCGCCAAGAGCGAACGCAGCGAACTGGCGAGGCTGGTGACAGACGTGCTTTGAGATTGCCACTTCGGTTGAAATCAGTGCCGTTCGATCTTCGTTGAACCTGCCTGTGCCCGTCGACATCGGACCCATCTTCAGCCCGCCCGCCGCCTCGGAAGCCTCAGCAATCCGCCAGGAGGCCCGGGCCTTCCCGCAGGTCGTCGTCGTCATCCCCGCCTGGAACGAGGAAGGCAGCATCGGCCGGGTCATCGCCGACCTGCCGGCCGTGCGGGCCGTGGTCGTGGCCGACAACAACTCCGCCGACTACACCGCGCAGGTCGCCCGCAAGTTCGGCGCGACGGTCGTTCCCGCGCCGGTGCAGGGTTACGGCTCGGCCTGCTTAGCGGCGTTGGCGCACGTCGCCACGCTCGACCCGCCGCCGGCGGTCGTCGCGTTCATTGATGCCGACTACTCCGACCACCCGGAGGAACTGCCGGCGCTGGTCGTGCCGATCCTGGCCGGTGAGGCGGACTTCGTCGTCGGCAGCCGCATGCTCAAGCGGCAGGCCCGCGGCGCGCTGCTGCCGCAGGCCGTCTTCGGCAACAAGCTGGCCTGCTTCCTGATGCGGGTGCTCTTCGGGCAAAGCTACTCGGACTTGGGGCCCTTCCGCGCGATCCGCTACGACGCACTCAAGCGACTGCGGATGTGCGACACCAACTTCGGCTGGACCGTGGAGATGCAGATCAAGGCGGCCAAGGCGAACCTGCGTATCCGCGAGGTGGCCGTGAGCTACCGCCCACGCATCGGCGTCTCGAAGATCACCGGCACACTCAAGGGGACGTTCAGGGCGGGCTGGAAGATCCTCTACACCATAGGCCGGTACGGGCTGGCGTAGCCGCGACTCGGGCGGGTGCCCCACTGCGCCGGCCCCACTGCGCCTACCCCCAGTGTGCCGGCACCGGCCGGCTGACCACCGGCACCGGGCGGGCGGTGCGGAGGAAGAGCCGCACGGCCGCGAAGACCTCCTCGTCCTGCAGCAGCTGGTTGTGCCCGCCGGTGATGCGGGTGAGCATCTCGCGCGGGATGAACGCCGCGTCGAAGAGGGCCTTGCCGCGTGCGTACGGGATGATCGGGTCATCGGTGGCGTGGACGATGAGGACGGGCCTGGGCCAGACGTCGCCGACGAGCCGCGCCGGCCGGAAGGCCGCCAGGTTCCGCCCGGCCGTGGCGGAGGCGATCGGCAGCGCGACGGCCGGCAGCAGCCGGTTCATCGGCCAGATGAAGCTGCCGTCGCCGACGTCGCCGGTGAGCGTGCCCAAATCGTCGAAGGTGCTGAGGAGGGCCAGCTTCTGGATGTCGCCGCCGACGGAGGCCGGCTCCGCCGCGGCGGCGACCATCGCCGCGGCCCCCATGCTCACGCCGACGCCGTAGACGTGTTCCGCGGCCTGAGGGTGCTGGGCCTTGAGGTAGGCCACGGCCGCCAGCACGTCGCGCCGCTCCAGGTCGCCGAAGCTGGTGAGCTGCCCGCCGGAGTGGCCGTGCGCGCGGAAGTCGAAGATGAAGACGTTGAAGCCGTACGGCACGAAGTGGCGCGAGAGGTCGACGAAGTTGGCCTTGCTGGCCGCCAGGCCGTGACAGATGACGACGGTCTCGTTGCTGACGGCACCCTGTGCGGGGATGAACCAGCCGCGAAGCGCGATGCCGTCTTCGGACCTGAAGCTGGCGGGCTGAAAGGCGAAGTACAGCGGCACGCCGCTCTCGGGGTCGATGGCGGTGTAGGGCGTCACGTCGCTCTGCACCTTGGGGCGGTAGACCATCACCACGGCCATGACCGTCGGCAGCGCCACCAGCCCGAGCAACACGCCGCGGAGCGTCCCGGCGAGCACGAGCCGCCATACCCGCGGGCGTTGCGCCTCGGCATGTGCGGGCCGCACCATCGGCCTCACGGCCCGACCCAGCAGCTGGTCCAGCCCTTTGAGCATGACCAAAAGTGAAATCGCCAGGTAGCAGGCCAGGGCCGTCTGCCAGAGCGTGAGCCGCGCCTCGGCGACGAACGCGTAGACCATCGTCAGCCCGGTGCCGATGACGATGCCCGACACGAACGTGAGCGAAAGCCGCGTGATCTCCCCGGCGTGCGCCGGCCGACGGCGAACACGCCACGCCACGTAAGCGATCGCCAGCGGCGGCGTTGCGAGAAACGCGGCGACGATCAGGAAATGCAACACGGCCAACAAGTACCCGCAGCAGGGCTCGAACCTGCGACCTCAGCTTTAGGAAAGCCGTGCTCTGTCCAACTGAGCTATGCGGGCGACTGAGGCAACAGTAAAGCCGCCGACGGGCATGATCAAGCCGCGATTGCCGGCGACGGCCGCGGCACAAGTGGCCCGGCACAGGCGGGTGCGGCTCAGGCGGAGATGACCGGCGTCTCTTCGACTTCCGGCTCGATCTCCACGGCCAGGCGGTCGTGGTGCTGGTTCCACAGCGTCCAGACGCTCGAGCAACCCACGTACAGATAGCCGCCGGCGAAGATGCACAGGAACGGCACGCTCCCACGCCAGATCTGGTAGTAGAGCGCGATGAAGATGAAGCAACTCATGTAGCAGCCGAAGGCGACCTCCAGAATCGGCAGTGCCAGCTTCTGGAAGCTCAGCGGGCTGGTGGACTTGCTCAGCTGGTGGCGCGTCTTGCCGGTGACGCCGTACTTGGGCGTGCGGACGAACTCGTTGCGCCCCTTCTTCCGGTCAGTGAAGATCGCCTCGATCACCGCGCGGGCATTGTTCAGGCTGATGCCCACGCCCAGTGCCATGATGAACGGCAGGTACTTGGCCGTCCGCCAGCCGACGCGGCTGCCGAAGAGTTCCCTCTGCGCGAAGATGAAGAACGCACTGGCCGAGCAGGTGGCGACGACGAACAGCGTCAGCGCGAAGAGCCAGCTAGCCAGCGGGTGGTTCTTGAGCGGGCCCTCGCTGAAGATGAAGGCCGGGTACATGCTGATCGTCAGCAGCACCATCAGCGGGTAGACGATGGTGTTGGTGAGATGGAAAAAGGCTTCCGTCTTGATCCGCCAAGGCAGGACGGGGCTGCGCAGGATACGCGGCAACAGTTTGATCGCCGTCTGGAAGCTGCCCTTGGTCCAGCGGTGGGCCTGCTGCTTGAAGGCGATGATTTCCGGCGGCAACTCGGCCGGGGCGCAGAACTGCGGCAGGTAGATGAACTGCCACCCCTTGAGCTGGGCGCGGTACGAGAGGTCAAGGTCCTCGGTAAGGGTGTCGTGGCTCCAGCCGCCGGCGTCGTTGATGGTGTCTCTGCGCCACACCCCGGCGGTGCCGTTGAAGTGCATGAACCGCCCCGAGCGGTTGCGTGCCGTGTGCTCGATGACGAAGTGCCCGTCGAGGAAGATCGCCTGCCCGCGGGTCAGCAGCGACAGGTCCCGGTTGAGGTGGTCCCAACGCACCTGGACCATGCCGATCTTCGGGTCGGCGAAGTGGTTCACCACGTTGTGCAGGATGTCGACCGGCGGAATGAAGTCGGCGTCGAAGATGGCCAGGAACTCACCCTTGGCGGTCTTCATGCCCTCGGCCAGTGCGCCGGCCTTGTACCCCGTGCGGTCCTTGCGGTGCACGTACACAATGTTGATGCCCCGGGCCGCCCACTTGGCGACGGCCTCCTGCGCGATCTCGGCGGAGTGGTCGGTCGAGTCGTCCAGTACCTGGATCTCGAACTTTTCCGGCGGGTAGTCGATTCGGCAGGTCGCGTCGATCACCCGGCGGGCGACGAGGTCCTCGTTGTACATCGGCAACTGCACCGTCACGAACGGCAACTCGGCGAACGGCTGCTGAACCTCGTGCACCTTCTTCTTGTGCTTGACGTATAGGTAGATCAGCACGAACCGATGCAGGCCGTAACCGGCGATCAGGAAGAGGATCGTGACGTACAGTCCGATCAGGCCGTTCTGGATGATGGTCTCGAGCATTCGCGGAGGTGTTGAGTGCCGATCGCCCCTGTTAAGCACGAACGCCTGCAGCGTCGGGCGTCGTCAGTATGCACGAATATGACGTTCTGGCAAAGAACGCTTTCGGGCGCGGTGGGCCCCGGTGCCCTTTTTGACGGCGAAGGCGGCGTTCCGGGTCATCCCGAAACGCCGCCTTGCGTTGACCTTGGATGGGCCAGGCCGGGTAAAACCCGCCCCGATGCTAAGCCTGGCCTGCCTCGGGGGCAGACTCCGACTCGGCGGTGGGGGCGTTATCGGGCGTAGCCGCCTCGGTGGTTGCCGCCCCGGTGGTTGCCGCCCCGGCCGGGCCGCTCTTGAGCCGCTGGGCCATGAACGCACGACGCTTGTCCGCCCGCAGGCGACGCAGCCCGACCGAACGCCGGCCACGGCCCGGGGTCCCCTCTTCGTCACCCACCAGCGACAGCAGGCACAGGCTGCTGCCGTCGCCGATGCGGTAGTCCGAGAGCTTGATGATGCGGGTGTACCCGCCCGGGCGGTCGCTGAAGCGCGGGCCGATCTCGTCGAACAGCTTCTGCACCACCGACAGGGGCTTCTTACGCCCGGGGACCTCGATGAACTCCTGGTCCTTGTCGGTCACACGTCGGTCCTGCATCAACTGCACGACGCGGCGGCGGTTGAACAGGGTGTCGTGCCGGGCCAGCGTGATCAGCTTCTCCACGAAGCCGCGCACCTCCTTGGCCTTGGGCAGCGTCGTCTTGATTCGGCCGTGCTCGAACAGGCTTTGGGCCATGTTCCGACGCAACGCGATGCGGTGCTCGGTGTCGCGGCTGAGTTGTTTACCACGGGAAAGGTGTCGCATGTCTCTGGCTTTCTCATTGATGGCGACCGACGCGAACGACGCGACCGTCACCCGACCGACTTAACTGCTGACGGCTTACTGACTGGCGGCCTCTTCGGACGCCTCGCCGGTGCTCTCCGGCGACGTCTCCGTCTCTTCGACGTCCTCGATCTCGTCTTCATCCTCGTCGTCGTAATCGTCGTCGTCGTCGAGGGCGGCGGCGGCGGCCGCCGCGGCGGCGGCTTGGCCGGCGTTCTTCACGGCCTCCAGGTCCATGCCCAGCGAGAGGCCCATGTCCGCAAGACGGCGCTTCACTTCACGAAGGCTCGTCTTGCCGAAGCTGCGGACCTTCAGCAGGTCCTGCTCCGTACGCTGCACCAGCTCGCGGACGGTGCTGACCTTCGCCGACTCCAGGCAGTTGTTCGCCCGGACTGACAAATCCAGCTCCTGCACCGTCATGTTGAGCTTCTGCTCGAGATCCGGGTCGATGTTCGGCTTGGCGGCCTCGATCAGGTTGCCGACGGCATGCTCACTGGCCAGTTCCGTGCCGAGTTCGAAGAACTGTACGAAGGGGTTGAGGTGCTTGCGGAGGATCTTGGCGGCCTCGACGAGTGCCATCTCCGGGGAGATCGTGCCGTTGGTCCAGATCTCGATGATCAGGCGGTCGTAGTCCGTCCGGTGGCCGACGCGGGCGTCTTCCGTCGCGTAGCGCACACGGGTGACGGGGGAGTAGAGGCTGTCCACGGCGATGGTGCCCCACTCGACCTCGTCGCCCTTGGGCTGGTTCTCTGTGGCCGGGTGGTAGCCGCGACCCTTGGCGACGTGCAGCGTCATTTCAAAGGGCACGTCCTCGGTGAGGGTGGCCAGCACGTGGTCCGGGTTGAGGATCGTCACGTCGTTGGCCGGGTTGATCATGCCGCCGGTGACTTCGCCGGCCTTGTCGGTGCTGAGGGTGAGGGTCTGCGGCTCGTCGGTGTCGAGGCGGACGACCAGGCCCTTGAGGTTGAGGATGATGTCCGTCACGTCCTCGACGACGCCGGGCAGGCTGCTGAACTCGTGGTCCGCGCCCTTGATCTTGATGGCCGTGACGCTCGCGCCTTCCAGGCTCGAAAGCAGGATGCGGCGAAGCGAGTTGCCGACCGTCGTGCCGAAGCCACGCTCGAAAGGCTCGGCGGTGAATTTTCCGTAGCTGGGTGTCGAGACCGAATCGTCGCGGTCTACGCGGGCGGGCAGTTCAAGCCCTCTCCATCGAATACGCATGGTTGTGCTCCTTGTGTCCGCGACCGAATTGCCCCGGGTTGCCGCCCGCACCGTCGCGGGCCATCTGCTCCAGAGCCTCGTCAGAGGCGGATCTCAGATAAAACGAACAGGCCACGACGCCCGACACACAGGCACGGAAGGCAAAACGCTTCCGACCCGGCACCGGCGAAGTCGCCCAGGCTTCAGACGCGACGCTTCTTCGGCGGCCGGCAACCGTTGTGCGGCAGCGGGGTCACGTCCTCAATACCAATGATCTTCAGGCCCGAGTGCTGCAAGTTCAAAATCGCCTGCTCGCGGCCGGCGCCCGGGCCCTTGACCTTCACTTCAATCTCGATCAGGCCCGTCTTCTTCGCGTCATTGGCGGCCTTCTCGGCGGCGCGGCCCGCGGCGAACGGGGTGCTCTTGCGGGCACCCTTGAAGCCGACGCCCCCGGCCGAGGCCCAGCTAAGCGTCTCGCCGTTCAGGTCCGTGATCGTCACGATCGTGTTGTTGAACGTGCTCTTGATGTAGGCCACGCCACGCTGTACGCCGCGACGGACCTTCTTTTTGCTGCTGCTTCGCTTGGTGCTCTCTGCCATCATCAGTCCTGCGGATCGTCCGACCGTGGGTCGTCCCCGCTCAAAGTGTTTCAGAACCTGCCCGGGGAACGCCGTGCCCTTGCACGCGGCCGCCCGACCGACATGCCCGCCCGGGCCGAACCGGCCGGCGCGCGGGCCTGCCGCAGGTTACTTCAGTTCCTTCACGCCCTTCTTGCCGGCGACAGTCTTTCGCGGGCCCTTGCGGGTCCGGGCGTTGGACTGCGTCTGCTGGCCGCGAACCGGCAGGCCCTTGCGGTGCCGCATGCCGCGGTAGCAGGCGATCTCGCGCAGCCGGCCGATGTTCTGGCTCAACTGGCGGCGCAACGCACCTTCCACGAGGTGATCGCGGTCGATGATCGTCACGATCCGGGCCAGTTCGTCCTCGGTGACCTCGCGGGCCCGCTTTTCCGGGTCCACCTCGGCCTCCTGGAGCACCGCCATCGCGGCCACCGGGCCCAGCCCGTGGATGTACCGCAGGCTGATCTTGATCTTCTTGTCGTTCGGAATGTCGACGCCGCTAATGCGGGGCATAGTCGATGTCCTTCTTCTGTAACTCGCGTCTAAACACCGGCGTGAACCGATAAAAGTGCCGGCGGCAAGCGCACCGCGCCCGCAACCGGCGAATCGAGGATTGTAACGGGCATTCGGCGACTGGCAACAGCCAGAAACAGAAGTCGCCCTGAAAACATCACGTCCCGCCCCACTACAACCCGTACGGCGCCCGACCGTCGGTCAGGTTGTCATAACCGTCAGGCGTGATCGCGATCGTTTGCTCGTAGTGGCAACTGGGCAGCTTGTCCGTCGTCACGACCGTCCACTGGTCGTCCAGCAGCACGACATCCCGCTTGCCGACCGTGAGCATCGGCTCGATGCAGATCGTCATCCCGGGCCGGAGCTTGAAATCCCCCTTCAGCTGCTCCGGCGTGACGAAATTCGGGACTTTCGGGTCCTCGTGCATGCTCCGCCCGATGCCGTGGCCGACGAACTCCTGCACGACGCCGTAGCCGTTGCCTTCGGCGTGGTGCTGCATGAGCCGGGCGACCTCACTCCAGCGCTTGCCGGGCTTGAGGTGCTTAAGCGAGATCTGGAAGACTTCGTGCATCGTGTCGAGCATCTTCTGAATCGTCGGGCTGACCTTCCCGACGGGCAGCGTGATCGCGTTGTCGGCGCAGTAGCCTTTGTACCGCAGGCCCAGGTCGAGCGTGACGACATCCCCCTCGTGCAGCACCCGCTCACCGGGAATGCCGTGCACGACCTCCTCGTTCACACTGATGCAAACCTCGGCCGGGTACCCCTCGCCAGGGCGGTAGGTCGGGTAGTTCTTGTTCGTGCTGACGGCCTCGTGCTCCTTTAGGAAACGGGCACCGATCTCATTGAGTTCCCCCGTCGTCACCCCCGGCCGAACGTGCTCGGCCATGGCCCAGAGACAATCGTGACCGATCTTGCCGGTCCGACGCATCATCTCAATCTCTCGACGGCTTTTGAGGACGATACGCATGGGTCTAGGCAGCAGGGAACAGGCAGCAGGCAGCAGGTGTTACTTCGTACTCTCATTTACGCTTCGAATCAGCCCGCTCAGGATGCGGCCCAGTTCGTCGCTCGCGGATTCGATCGACTCATAAGCTGACCGGTCCAGATATCCAAGGTCAACGGCAAACATCATCTGGGTTCGCAACTCCAGCAGGCTGCCGCGAGCGATCCGCAAGAAGCGAAGGTATTCGCTCGTGGACCCGCGGCCGTAGCCCTCTGCGATGTTGCTCGCGATGCTTATGCCGCACCGCCGAAGCTGTGACGTCAGGCCGAAGCGCTCGTCCTCCGGGAAAGACTTCGTCAAACGACAAACGTCCAGACCAAGCCTGTAACCGCACTGCCAGGCCTTCAGGTCTCGAACTGATTGAATCGACCCGCCGGTACCCATGGTCCTGTTGCCTGCTGCCTGTTGCCCGCTGCCTCCATCACCCCTGACGCCCCCGTATCCGCTTCGTCTTGCTCCCGCTGGTGCCGGAGAGGAAGCCGGAGTAGTTGCGCATGAGCAGGTTCGCCTCGATGCGTTGGACCATGTCCAGCGCGACGCTGACGACGATGAGCAGGCCGGTGCCGCCGAGGAAGGCGGTGATCTCGAACGGGATGCCGAGTTGGGCGCTGATGACGGTCGGGATGATGGCGATGGCACACAGGAAGGCCGCCCCGACGTAGGTGATGCGCATCATCACGCGTTCGAGGTAGTCGGCGGTGCGCTTCCCGGGCCGCAGGCCGGGGATGAAGCTGCCGTAGTCGCGCAGTTGGTTGGCCATTTCCTTGGGCTGGAACTGCACGGTCGTCCAGAAGTAGGCGAAGAAGTAGATCAGCGCGCACTCGGTGATGACGAACAGGAAGCTTCCCCAGCTGAAGTTGTTGTTGAGGAACCGTGCCGCCTGGCCGAAGACGCCTTCGACGTCGCCGGTCCGGTTGATCGTGCCGTCAAGCCACCCGAAGAGCACACCGGGGAAGAGCAT
The DNA here is from genome assembly GCA_050329715.1 of Phycisphaerae bacterium. Taxonomy (GTDB): domain Bacteria; phylum Planctomycetota; class Phycisphaerae; order Tepidisphaerales; family Tepidisphaeraceae; genus DAIOTR01. Next base: position 2,444 of record JBHJOM010000010.1, on the reverse strand, counting down.
CAGCGACTGCGCGAAGATGATCGGCATGACGCCGCCGTGGTTCACGCGCAGCGGCAGGAACTGGCGCTGCCCGCCGTAAACCCGACGTCCGCGGGTGTGCTTGGCCTGCTGAATCGGGATGCGGCGCTGGGCCTGCGTAATCAAAATCGAGCCGGCGACCACGAACACGAACGCGCCGATCAGGAACAGCGTGTCCCCGACGCCGATGCCCGTCTCGCCGGCGTCCAGCGTAAACTGCTGGATGAGCAGCGCGATGGCCTGCGGCATACGGGCCACGATGCCCGCCAGGATGATCAGCGATATGCCGTTACCCAGGCCGTACTCGTCGATCTGCTCGCCGAGCCACATCAGGAAGATGCAGCCTGTCGTGAGTGTGACCGAACCGACGATCCAGAACACGGCATCCCCGGCGAAGGTGCTCTGCACCAGCCCGGAGTTGCTCATGTAGCTGAGCCAGAAGATGCCCTGAATGAACGCCAGCGGCACGGTGGCATACCGCGTCCATTCCTGGATCTTTCGTCTACCTTGTTCGCCTTCTTTTTGCAGCTTCTCCAGTGCCGGCACCACCGTGACGAGCAACTGGAAGATGATGCTCGCCGAGATGTACGGCATGACGCCCAGGCCGAAGATCGTGCTCTGGGAGAGGTTGCCGCCGGAGAAGAGCGAGACGTAAGTCGCCAGGCGACCCGCGGCGGTGTTTTCTTCAGTCGCACTGGATTCGGTAAACCGTTCCTGGTCCACGCCCGGCAGCGGCACGCTGTAGCCGATGCGGTAGACCAGCAGCATGAACAGCGTGAAGAGGACTTTGTTCCGGAGTTCCGGAACGCGAAAGATGTTGGCCAGCGTCTTGAACATCAGCTTGCTCGGTCGGCAGTCGGGGAATCGGCGGGTGGTCGACGGCCGGCAGTTTGAACCAAAGCGGCGGCTTTGTCACTCACAACCGCCGAATCGCCCGGAAAAGGCCCCGCCCGGAGCCTGTCGCCGCCGAAGCGTACCGCCGCCGGCGTGTCCCGCCGTCAGGCCTTACTCGGGCTTCGTGCCCGACTCGGGGGCTTCACTCGCCGGGGCGTCCTGCCCTGCCACGTTCGGCGTGGGGCTGCCCTTGTGATCGTCGCCGGCCGTCGGCTCGCCCGACTCGGGGGCTTCCGTCACCGCACCGGCGGCACCGGCGGCCTTGCGGGCCTTGCGGCTCTTTCGCGGCGTCGGCTCGAACGGCAGGCCCTTGGCGTCCAGCAGCGTGCTGCCGGTCGCCTGCAGCTTCTGCATGGCACTTTCAGAAAACCGGTCCGCGACGATGGTGATCTTCCGCGAGAAATCGCCGTCACCCAGCACCTTCACCGGCAGCTTTTCGTCTCGGATCAGGCCCTTGGCGACCAGCGCCACGGCATCGACGGTCGCACCGTCTTCAAAGTGCTTCTCGATCATGCTCAGGTTGACGATCGCCACCGGGCGGGCGAAGCGGGCGTTGGAGAAGCCGCGCTTCGGGAAGCGGTTGAAGATCGGGGTCTGGCCGCCTTCATAGCCCGTCCGCGGGCCGGGGCCACTGCGGGCGTTACGGCCCTTGGTGCCCTTGCCGGCCGTCTTGCCGGTGTTGCTGCCTTCGCCGCGACCCTTGCGCTTCTTGCGCTTGTGAGCGCCGACCTGCTGGGTGATCTCATGAATCATGCTCATGGCTGTTGTCCTTCGCGTCCGGGAGGAGTCGGCGGTGCCGCGTCGCCGGACGCTTGTTGAGGTTTCTGGTTTGCGCCGCCCGAAGGCGACTCGCCAATTAGCCCGCTCGATGCGGGGTACTACTTACTTTGGTCAGGCCTCTTACTGGTTCAGGCCTTTTACTTGTTCAGGCCTCGGCCGTTTCCAGTTCGCCGGCGTGGTCGGGCAGGTCCACCCCGCGGCGGTCCCTCACGACCTGTGCACTCTGGAGCCGGCTCAGCGCGTCGATGCACGCCTTGAGCAGGTTCTTGGGGCTCGTCGAGCCGTAGCACTTGGTCAGGATGTCGCTGATGCCGGCCAATTCGAGCAGCGGCCGAACGCTCTTGCCGGCCGTGACGCCCGTACCCGGTCGCGCCGGGACCAGCATCACGCGGCTGGCACCGCTTCGGCCGAGCACCTGGTGCGGGATGGTCTTATCGACCATCGGCACCTTGACCATGCTGCGGCGGGCTTCCTTGCCGGCCTTCTCCACGGCCGAGGGCACCTCATTCGCCTTGCCGTAGCCAATGCCGATCTGCCCGCTGCGGTCCCCGGCGACGACGAGCGCGCCGAAGCTGAACGTCCGGCCGCCCTTGACGACTTTGCTGCAGCGGTAGATGCGGATGACGCTTGTTTCGATCGAGTCCTCGGACTCGCGTGGCTCCCGGCCTCGGCCTCGGCCACGGCCACGCTGCGGGCCGCCACGGCCGCCGCCCTGGCCGCCGCGACCGCCGCCCTCGTCCACCGCCGCCGCC